>JAHFDZ010000095.1 GCA_023248745.1 Myxococcales bacterium
GATCATTCTTGCAGAGCGCTCCTGCAACGCCGGGAGCGCCAACGCCTGCAACGACGTCGGTATTGCGTACTCAAAAGGTAACGGTGTTGAGCGCTCGTCTGAGAAAGCTGCGGCGTTGTACGCGCGCGCCTGCGATGGAGACATTCTCGCGGGCTGCTCAAATCTCGCGCACATGTACAGCGAAGGTGAAGGCGTTCCCAAGGATGGTGCGCGCGCATTCGAACTCGCTGCGCGCGCATGCACAAGCACCCACACCGAAGGGTGCAACAACCTTGGCGTCGCCTACCACCACGGCGATGGAACACCCAAGGACCAGGTCAAGGCGCAAGAACTCTTCCATCGATCGTGCGAGGCGAACGACGCGCTGGGTTGCGTGAACGAGGGCATTGCGTACGATTTTGGTGGAGTCGGAGTTCAGAAGGACAAGCAGAAAGCCGCCGAGCTCTATCAGCGAGGGTGTGCAAAGGGGAATCTCTCCGGCTGCCGAAGACTCGGCCTGCTTCTTTCTGATCCCAAAGGAGGCCTGACCGACTTTCCGCGCGCGTTCTCGCTTTTTTCGACGGCATGCGACGGCAATGATCTCGAGAGTTGCGCTGCACTGGGGCGCGCTCTCAAAACGGGTCAGGGCACCGAAAAAGACGTCGGCCGCGCGATCGAGGCCTATGCAAAAGCATGCGACGGCGGCAGCGCACGGGGCTGTGAGGACCTTGGCGCGATTTATGACGAAGGCAAGCTTGCTAAGAAAGATGGCAAGAGAGCTTACGAATACTTCGAAAAGGCGTGTGGCCTCAAAGGCGCATACGGATGCAGCGAACTCGGCTTCAAGTTTTTTTCTGGCGCCGATGTGGGCAAGGATCAAAAGGCCGGATTCGTCTTGTTCGAGAAAGCGTGCAGGCTCGAAGATTTCTACTGCCGCAACGTGGCGATTTGCTTGCGCAATGGCACGGGCGCCGCGCGCGATTCTGTGCGTTCGAAAGAAATGTTCGCGCGCGCGTGCAAGGGTGGAAACGACCTCGCGTGCAAGCCATAGTGGCTGAGGTAAAGGGTAAAGAAAGTTTACTTTGCTCGCAGCACAGCTGGCTTCAAGCAGAAGCCGTGGTCTTGCCTTTCGGTTTCGGCGTCGATCAGCGCGAATTTTTTGTTTCCTACAACAGCAATTGCAGCCGTCGTAATCCCGACGCGCCATTCGGACGAAACGCTAGGAAGTGTTTTGCACCACTTGCGAAACTCGAATATTTGTTTCGTCGTCTGCATTGCGAGATCGCGCTGCGCGTTTTGAGGGATCGGCAATTGTTGAAAGTCGTTCGCTTCGGCGAGCGCAAGTTCGCACTGCTGCACGCCCTTGAGCAAGCGATCTAACCCAACGCGCAAATCAGGGTATTCACTCACCGCAAACTGCTCTGCAAACGCGCCGCCTTGGGATGGCTCGAGCCCCGCCCATCTGAGGCGTCCGTCGGGAAAAACAAATGCGAGCGCGTCGAGATGGATGCCTTCGTGATCCGTTTTCCTAGCAGACAGGTCAAACTTCATCACCGAGAACACAATGTCGGGATTTTTTCCTAACTGATTTCGGAGCTGGCCTTCATCGCGCACGGGTTCTTGGATGTCTTGCTTGCCCATGCAATGCCATTTCGGATCTGTCTTCTGCCCAACATAGGCGTCGAGAAGGGCGCGACCGGTTTTGCGAATGAAGCGTGCGAGACGAAAGTCGCGTGGATCGCCGGCAAGCGTCTCGTCCGCTTTGTCGACGGGTACGTCTTCGACACATCCGATGCCTTGCTTGAAAACGAAATCGTTCGGACACTTGACAGATGCGAGCTCAAGGCGAAGAAGTGCGCAGTCCTCAGGCGGTGCGTCCTTTGTTGTTTGCTTGCATGCGTTGCTGGTTCCGGCCTTGCGTAACGTGTCGCGGGAGGACTTCGTTTCGCCCCCAGCAAGTGATGCGGCCTTTGCTCCAAGTTCGATTTTGGAAGCCGTCGACATTTCGAACGCCCCCCCCGTGACACCAATCACCACGTGTGTCGCCCTGGCGCACTCTGGGCCAAGGGATGCAATGTTGTCGAACGTGATGGTCGGCCTGTTGCTGACGAACTTGCCGATGACCGTCGTCGAAAGATGAAGTGCGTTGCCCCGCGCGAAGTGCGCCTCGAGCGACGGTCCAGCAAGTGGCATTTTTGCGTAAAGCTGATCGATGTCCTCCATCTTGATCAGCTCTTCTTCTCGTGTCGTTCTTACCCAGCGATACGAAGACTCAGGAATTTGGCATTGCCGAAGAACCTCGAGCTCGCAACCGCTGTAGTGGACGGCGATCATTCCGTGATTCATCGACGCTTCGAGATCAGTGCGGTCCATGCCGCTCCACTCGACAATAAGAGGCCTCAATTCACTGCTCAAGACCTTGCACTTCGCTCCGTCGACGGTGAGCGGTGCGGGAGGCGGAATCGGTCGGCATCCTGAGCAGGCAGGAGTGGCAGCGCCAAGCAGTACGCCAAGCGCTGCTAAAATGTTCCTTCGAGCGATCGATTTCATGAGCCAGCGATCGTATCGTCGCTCGAAGGGCAAGCACCAGAGGTGAGTTCTATTGCATTTCGGGTTTAGCAACGTCGCTCAAGCTCGATGGCCCAGCGCGTGCGCCTTCAGTTTGCTTCGACGGGTGGCCACGGCTTTGCTTTGCAGCGTTGGATACCGTGTCAGATAAATCGGTTGTGGTAGCGCCAAAGAGTGACGCACCAATCAACGCGCCGCCGGTAACGGTGACGACGAGGAAAGAAAAGTTAGGCATCGAGATCTCCTAAGTAGAAGCGAGTGCTCGTCAATGAAGTTGCGCAATAATTTTTTGAGGCGGGAAAAGTAAGGGTAGAGGGATTGTTTCGAGGGCGAAGTTAAGCTGTGAGTGACGTTAAGTAAGCGTGACTCTCGAGTAGAACGGGGCGGGGTGCCCCTCCTCAAGCGCGAGCATTGCGCTTTCGAGAAACTCCGCGATCTCTGCAAACGGCTGAGGCCCGCAAACCGTGCCTAGAGACCCCACCAAAGCATCTCATGTGCGACGTCTTGGCCGCTATTCCGATAGTGCACGCGCAACGTGTCGCCTTCGACTTCAAGTCGATGATCGGGAAACGCGTCGCACGGGAAAAAGGTCGCCTTCTCGAAGCCTTGCGCGGTGAGCCAAAATAGGTGCGCGCCGGTTGCATTTTGACCGTGGATGAGAAGCATGCGTCCCTCGCCGAGAAGGGAAAAGCCGACCCACTTGAAGTGGTAGTCCTCCCATCGTTCCGCCGACGGAAAGTGCTCTCCAACGCCACGTAGCTCGGGCAGGTTCGCTTTTAGGTACTGATGAAGCATGTGGTACGGCGTCTTCTCGAGTCGAGGGAATTTTCGACCTGGCGTTGCGATGACCGGCAAACGTTCTGGGGCGTCGGTCGGGACGAGTACTTGCGCGCGATAACGATCGAAGAGTGTTACGTTTGGATCAGCGAGCGACTTTAGCCACCAGTGGAACACAGCGAGATCGCCGATGCCTGCGCGCGATTGCAGGCGAACAAGACTTTCCCAAAGCGGCCTCCGAACCTGCCACACACCGTCATGATTCTTGACGATGCACGCCCCCACGTACGCCGCGCCGTGGACGACCACGTTGAAAAGTGATCCATCTGACGTTCCTTCTCCAGGGCCTTCGAGCAGACGAGCGATCGCGGCTTCGTTGAGGGCGGCGCTTAGGCGATGGATGCTTGCGTCGGAAAAGTCGAGGTTGAGATCGCTTTCGAACAGTGCCGGAGCGAGTTTCGCAAATACGGTTGCGGCGTCTTCGAGGTGAGCGACCACGAAAGGATTGTTTGCCGGGTTTGCGTCTTCTGTGCGGGCGCGTGCGAGATCGCCGCGCAAATCCGCTGGATAGAGCGGCAAAAAGTAGCGTTCAAAGATTGCCTCTGGGCCAAGCATGGCGCCCCGCACTAACTCGCACCGCATGCGCCGTCCACTCGGATACAATGACGCGATGCGAATCCGTTTCGTTGTTCCCTTCGTTGCCCTTGTGGCAACAGCGAAGATTGCGCTCGCCGATCTGCCTCCGCCGAATCAATGTCCCCGCGACGCCAAGCCTGGGACGCCGTGCAAAACCGACGACGGCAAAGATGGCACGTGCGAAGAGAGAACCCGCTCACACTACATGCCTCCGCACGGAGACGAAGAGCCGAAGCGCGTCGAATCGAAGTACATGGGCTGCAAAGAAAGCGCACCGGTTGCGGATGCGTCAACCGGAGGCAACGTACCTGCGACGCCGGCGCCGACGAAACGTGGATGCAGCGCCGCCGGCTCGGGCGCGACATCGCTCGTCGGTATCGTCGCGGTCGTTGGCTTCTTCATTTCACTGCGGCGCAAGCGCCCTCAATAAGTAACAAGGTAAGTTACCATGCTGACCGCTGACGTTGCGTTCGAAGGTTGGACAACCGAGTCGTGGCAGCGCTTTTTGCAGCTCTGGCAGGGCGAACGCAAAGAAGGGCCCAAAGGCGGTCTTGTGCTCGTGCACGACGGTGCTCGTGTTCTCAAGATGATCCATACGCGTCGCGGGCGCTTGCAGCAGGGCATGCCGTTTTCAACGGATCTTGCTTCGCTCGCGAAAGAGCACGGTGCGTCCTGGGCGCTCGCAACGCATCGAGGCGGCCTCGATGAGCTCATGGAGCGATTTGGCGCAAGGCTTGGGCGTAGCGACAATCTCACCGCGCAAACGCTGCTGCTTCTCTCGATCGTGCGCGAATTAATCAACGAGGGTGCCATTTTGCCATGGCCTCAGCCGTTGCAAGGCGTGCCGCTTCCAACAGCGCCCATGGTGGAACGGACGACCGATCTTCTGTGCGCTGATGGTCACGCGTTGGGCATCGGTATCTTTGACCAAGGCAAGCTCCACACGCTTGCGGTTGCCCGAAGACGCGGCGCAGGCTTCGACCTCCTCGGTGGACCCGAGCCGCTCCACGCGCACATGGGCTTGCTCTCGGGCGACTTTCGTCGCGACTATCGCTTTGTTGCGCAAGCTATCGAAGCTGCCTATGCGCCGCTCAGTCTTGGCTGCTTTGCTGAGCTGAACGTGTTTCGCGATCTCTTGCGCGACCCTACCCCAGGTGCTTGGTCGCGCGCAGTTGCGGTGCGCGAAGTGGTGCTCTCACCCGTTCCGCTTGCGATCGGTGTCGCGCTAGGTGTCGATGGTGCGCGCGTCGCGGCCGATTCGATGCAACGTGCCTTCGCGCGCGTCGATACGTTTGGCCTTTTTGCGCCAATGCTTCAAATGGCAAGAAAGTTGATTGAACCGGGGCCGGGCGAAGGCAAGGTTACCGAGGCACTTGGTTTCAACCCGCTCGCAGTCGTGCGTGCTCTGCTCGCAAAGAACGCGACGCCCGACCTCGTGGAGTAGCAGCAGCAGCTACTTCGCGTCGGTTTCGATCGTCTTCACGCGCAGTTCGAGCAGTTGCTCAGGATTGACGATGCCCGGCGCATCGGTCATCAAATCGGTGCCGCGCTGGGTCTTTGGGAACGGAATCACGTCGCGCAAACTCTCTGCGCCCGCGAGCAACATCGCGAGGCGATCCATGCCGATTGCGATACCTCCGTGCGGTGGGGCACCGAATCGAAGCGCGTCGAGCAAAAACCCAAACTTCGCCCGGGCTTCGTCATCGTCGATGCCAAGTGCCGTAAACACCTTGGATTGCACGACCGGATCGTGAAGGCGAATGGATCCACCGCCGATTTCGAACCCGTTCAGCACCAGGTCGTAGCGATAACAAAGCACCTTGCCCGGGTCCTTATCGAGCAAATCGACGCAGTCGTCGTGAGGCCTTGTGAAGGCGTGATGGGCGGCTGCCCACGTTTTCTTGTCGTCGTCGTACTCAAAGAGGGGAGGGTTGACGACCCATAGGAAATTAAATTGACCACCGTGTCCGACTTCAGGAATGAGCCCAAGCTTCTTTGCCAAGTGGATGCGAAGGTTGGCCATCACCGTGTGAACGACGGACTCTTTGCCAAACTGGAAGAACAGAAGATCGCCGTCCTTCGCGCCCGCGGCCTTGTTGACGGCCAAACGTAACTCTGGCGTGACAGTTTTTGCGAGTGGCGATTGGAGCCAGTTGCCTTCGGCGTCGACCCTCGCGCGCGCGAGGCCCTTCGCACCCATGCCTTTGACGAAGTCTTCGAGTTTGTCGAGATCGGCCCTTGCGAGTTTCGTGGCGATGTCGGCAGGAATGCGAAGCGCCTTGACGATTTCGGCGGGAAGATCGCGACGGTATTGCTTCGAGATGAATTTGTCGGCGATACCCGCAAAGAATGGGATGCCGCCGCCTTTGTGCTCGATGATTTCGTCCGTGATGTCGGTGTGCGGCAAATCGAAACGCAAGTCAGGCTTGTCGTTGCCGTACTTGGCCATCGATTCTTCGAAGGGCATCTGGGGAAAACGGCCCGATGGGTACTTCTCAAGAAGATCGATGCCAGCCACGTCTTTCCAGATCTTGAAGACGAGCCCCTCCATCGTGCGGAAAATGTCATCTTGGTTGACGAATGACATCTCGACGTCGATCTGCGTGAATTCGGGTTGACGATCGAGTCGAAGGTCCTCGTCACGAAAGCACTTCACGATCTGAAAGTAGCGGTCGAAGCCGGCCACCATGTAAAGCTGCTTGAACAACTGCGGACTCTCTGCGAGCGCGTAGAACTTGCCGGGATTGAGACGGCTGGGCACCAAGAAGTTTCGAGCGCCGCCCGGCGTGTACTTGACCATGAACGGCGTTTCGAGTTCGAGAAAGCCGTTGTCATCGAAGTACCTGCGCGTCAGTTGATGCAGGCGGTGTCGAGTTCGGAGCGCGTGCTGGAGCGGTGCGCGACGCAAATCGAGGTAGCGGTACTGCAGGCGCTTCTCTTCACCGGTTTCGATTTTGTCTGCGATTTCGAAGGGCGGCGTGTCGGACTTGTTAAAAACGATCAGCTCGATGACGTGCACTTCGATCTCGCCCGTGGCGAGACGCGGGTTCTTGTTGTCTCCCCGCGCGACGACGAGCCCACGAATTCCGACGACCCATTCGGCACGAAGGGAGCGCGCGAGGTCGTGCGCAATTTTTGGCGCGTCGCCGTAGCCCCCTTGCTCGGGGTCAAACACAAGTTGCGTGATGCCGTCGCGATCGCGCAAATCGACGAACATCCACCGGCTGTGGGCGCGGTAATTTGAGACCCACCCAAACAGTACCACTTCTTGACCTTCGTGCGCGGCACGGAGATCCCCACATCGATGGGAGCGTTTGAGTTCGTCAATAAATCGTGCCACGAGCGGTCTCCTTCATACTTGCGGGAGCAAGGGCCAAAAGCGTACTCCAAAGCGGCTGCTTCGGGTGCGACTTCGGCTTCTTGGGCGCGGCATGAAAAGTTGAGTAGCGTGTGAAGCACGATGGCAGGGGAGCTCCGGAGTTTCGAGCGCGCGGCCTTGCTTGTTTCGGGGCTTGTGCCTGCAGCAATGGCCGTCTGGTGGGCACCCGATGTGGCGCCTGCAGAAGCGGATGCGACGACCATCGCGGCCCTTGGTTTTTCGTACACCGGCGCTCTTCACGTTCTGGATCCACTGCGAGGAGCGCTCGCCAAGCTGCTGCCGCTGGGTACGCAGTCGTACCGTCTTGCGATCGTAAACGCCCTGATTCTTGGGCTCTTTGGCGCGCTTCTTTGTGATGCGCAGAGGCGCATGCTCGCGCGTTTTGATGTGCGGGCGACGCGCCTTTCGTGTGGCGTGGCATTATTTGCAACTATATCGATTACGATTTCTCCGTCGTGGCAAATGGAGGCCGCTTCGGTCTCGGCGACGCTCCTCGCGACGGTGCTGGCTTTGGCGCCGTTCTGCTTTGATCCCGCGACGGACGGGGGCAGGCGCGCCGTGCTCCTCACCCTTGCGCTTGCGCTTGTCGCCGATCCAGCAGCTGGCGTGGTTGGCACTGCGCTCGTGCTCACGTCTAATCCGCATCGTGCCGCTCTGCCGAAGGGTCGCGCGATTCTTATTTCGTGTGCGCTCGCGCTTACATTGATTTTCATCACGACGAAGGGCGCTCGTGTTTTTACAAAGGTAACTACCGACGATCTCTATCGCTTGGTTCCGCCGCGCGAGTACAGAGCGCGCTTTCGCACGATGCTTGCGGGTGAGTGGGGCGTGGCAAGTGTGGCCATCGCAATCTTGGGACTTGTGATCGGCTATCTACAGGGCGTTCGCGATCTCGTGCGTTGCGCCTTCATTCTCGTTGTGGGCGCTTTGGTCCTCTTTCTCCTCAGCTCGCGAAGTGCGATGCCGATGCTTTCGTGCGCATTGGTGATCGGGTTGGCGATGCTCGCGCACGTAGTGCTCTTGCGGGTTCGGTACGCCAAGCTCGCTTTTGCGAAAACGAGCAGTGGACTCATTTTTGTCATGCTTCTCGCTTGGCCAATCGCGCTCGGTGATGCAGCGAGCCTTCGCCTTTCTGTGCGAATCGATCAGGCCCAAGCGCGCTGGGATCTTCTTGCCCTAGGAGGACTGCCGAAAGGCGCCATAATTGTAACTGACAATGCGCAATTTTTGCATCGCCTGACGGCGCTCCGCGTGGCGCGAGGGATCGCGACTGACACTACCGTGATCGACCCATCATCGATGGCCGCGCCGGTGTCTCGAGCTGCCCTTCGTCTGCCGAGCCTCTCGGTGTGGCACGATTTGTATTTTGACACCCACATTGGCGAGTTTTCCCTCGCAAGAGACGCATCCGCGCATCCACTTTTTGCAACCAAGAGCAAGCGCTTTACGAGGCCGGTCATGCGTCACCTCTTGCCCGATGGCCTCATTTTTCGCGTTGAAGTCGAGCCACGTGCCCAAAGCGATCGCCGTCGCGTGCTCGAATTGTCACGTTCGTTGCGACAAATGCTCGTGCTTTGCACCGAGAACGCAAAAGACGGATCGCTCACCGAGCTCACGGCGTCTTTGTTTCGCGCGCAGGTGCTAGCGGCGGCCGCTGGCGGCGACCGCGAGCTTGTGCCGGCGCTCCTCGAAGACCTCACTCGGGTGAAACCCGATCACGAATTTGTCGAAACGATGAAACGTCGGCTCGACGGGACATCAATTGATGATCTCGATTAACGCCTTTGCGGCTCGACGCGACCAGTCGTATGGCGACTTGCTGTGAGTCGTCTTGTCCGTCCAAGCCACTGGCCTATTGCTCGTGTTGCGCAGAAGCTCGGCGTCGAGCTTGCGCCTGGATGTGAGGCCCAACTGGCGACGTGGCTCGACACGCTCGTGGAGTGGAACGCAAGGCTTGATCTCACTGCGGCCAGAACAGTCAACGAACTTGTCGATCTCATGCTCGCGGACGCCCTTGTGGTCGCGGCGCTTGTTCCCACGGGCGCATCGCTGGTTGACGTCGGAACGGGTGCGGGCGCTCCGGGGCTCGCCCTCGCGGTGCTTCGTCCCGACCTCAAAATCACCCTGGTTGAACCCCTCACGAAGCGCATTAGCTTCCTTCGGACCGTTCTCGGTAAGCTTGGCCGTCCAGACATTGTGCTCGTTCGCGCTCGCGTAGAAGACCTTGAGACACGCTTCGACGTTGCGATTTCGCGCGCAACTTTACCGCCGCTTTCCTGGCTTTCGGCCGGTTTGGGCCTTGCCGACCAAGTGTGGGTCCTTCTTGCGAAAGATGACGCACCGTCCTATGAAGGTGCAGAAATAGTTCAGGATCTTACCTATCAATGGCCTCTTACCGAAGCCACCCGTCGGATGGTGGGCTATCGCAACACAGCGGAATGACGTGTGCGAAGACTTGGTTCGTCGCGCTGGCGGTTGTTCGTGGATAATGAGAATTAATGAGTGGCGTTGTTTCTCTCATGCCCGAACCCGCGCACGCGTTTGATGAGCGTGAGCTTTGCGATTTGCTCGAGGCCTACGCGCCCACGACTCCGTATGCGTGGACGCCCATGCCGGGGGGGGCGTCGAGTCGAAAGTACTTTCGCGCCTCATACGAGAACGGCCGAACCGCGGTCGCGATGTTCGTGCCCGAGGGTGCAAAGGCCGAGGAGCTCGAGAAGTCGCGAAGATCGTCGCGTTGGCCCTTTCTTGAAGTGCGCGATTTGCTCGCAGCTTCGGGTGTGCGCGTTCCCGAGGTCTATCTCGATAAAACAGATCGAGGGTGGTTACTTTTAGAGGACCTCGGTGACGATACATTGGCGAACTATTTGGTTCGTGAGCCGTCGAAGAAGACCGAAATCTATCAACGAGCGGTTGCCGATTTGGCGGCGGCGCAACGCTGTCTCGTTTCGCTGCCAAAAGAGAGCGTGGTGTGCACGCGCGTGTTCGATCACGACCTCCTTCTGTGGGAAATTCATCACTTCCGCGAATGGGGTCTTGAAGCACGCGGCATCCACATGAGTGGCGAAGACGCATACATTTTCGAAGCGCTCGCCGAGCGTCTCGCATCGCGAATCGCGTCGTGGCCGCGTGGGTTCGTTCATCGCGACTATCAGTCCAGGAACTTGATGGTCAAGCAGGGTGACATTGCGTGGATCGACTTCCAAGACGCACTTTTGGGACCACGCGTCTATGACTTGGTCGCGTTACTCAACGACAGTTACCAGGTGTTTGATCGCACCTTTGTTGACGCACGCATCAAGGAATTTGCCTCCGCGCTTGGCGTCGATGTCGATGTTCTCTCGTTCGAATTTGATGCGGTAACCGTGCAGCGTAAACTCAAAGATGCCGGTCGGTTTGTATTCATCGATCGCGTGAAGAACAACAGCAGTTTCCTCCAATTCGTCGAGCCCACCATTGCGAAAGTGTTTGCATCACTCGAACGCCTCGCGCCACGCGATGCCGATATGGCAAGTTGGATTTCGCTCCTCGATCGCGTCTTGAAGAGGAAGTCCTGATGGCGAAAGCACGCGTTCGTCTTCATCCACACGGCGTCAGTATCGGTGATGCTGACGTGAGACCGTTGCGGTCGGGCGCCATGCACTACTGGCGCCTTGATCCTGACGACTGGGCACGTGGGCTCGACGCGATGGTTAGCGTTGGATATCGCTTCGTCGACACGTACGTGCCGTGGGCTGTGCACGAAACGTCACCGCGCGTGTACGATTTTGGCGAGACCGATCCACGCCGCGACTTGCGAAAATTTTTGACGCTCGCGCACGAGCGCGATCTTGCGGTGATTCTTCGCCCAGGGCCTCACATCAATGCCGAGCTCACGTTCTTCGGCTTGCCCGAGCGCGTGGTTTGGACGGACGATTTTCAAGCGCGAACCGCGAAGGGCAATCCCGTCGTACTGCCGATGATTCCGCTTGCGTTTCCTGTGCCAAGCTACGCGAGCGAAGGCTTCATGGCCGAGGTCGAGCATTGGTTTGCGGCGGTCGGGGAAATCGTGACATCGATGCGTGCCCCAGACGGACCCATCGCGCTTGTGCAGGTCGACAACGAGGGCGCGCTTTACTTTCGAGATGGCCCCTACGATCAGGATTACCACCCCGACGCGATTCGGCTCTTTCGCGAATTTTTGCGATCAAAGTACTCAAAACTGATCGATTTTAGACGCGCGTGGGGTCAGAAAAACGTCGGCTTTCAGGATGCTGAGGCCCCGCGTACGTTCGATGCGAAGACCGCTTCCGAAGCCACGCGCCATCTCGATTGGATGGAGTTCCAGGAGCATCTCTTGTCGTCCGCCATTGAGCGAATGGCAAAGTCGCTCGATCAATCCGGACTCGGTGGATTGCCGACCTTGCACAATTTTCCGCCGGGTGAGGCGGCGACACCGCTGAATGCGTCGCGGCTTCGTTCCATCGATTTGGTTGGCCTCGACTACTACCATCGCGCAACACCGTTCGAGCATCTCGCGGTCTTTCGCCGAACGACCGAGCTCGCGTCGCGTTGCGAGGGACAAGGCGTACCCGCGTTTGCCGTTGAGATGGGCGCAGGTTTCCCTCCTTTTATGGGGCCGTTCGACGAAGACGATTCGATCTATGTGTGGCTGACGGCGTTGGCCTACGGGCTTGTTGGCTACAACGCGTACATGGCGGTCGATCGCGATCGGTGGATCGGCGCGCCGATCGATCCGCGCGGCAACGTTCGTCCTTATGGTGAACGCGTCCGCAAGATTCACGCAGCGCTTGACCAAATTGCCTTTCACACGTTGCGAAGGCAGGCGCCCGTAAAATTGATCATTCCACGATCAATTCGGCGCCTCGCTCGCGCGACTCATGCGTTCGGAGCGCTAACGCCCGCGTTGTTCAATGTTCTTGGCGGCGGTTTTGCGGAGAGTTGTTTCGAGGATGATTTGGGCCTCGGCAAGAGTGTTGTTCTTGAAGCGGAGCGCTTTTTGCGGGTGTTCGAGCGTGCGCTCTTTGCGCGAGGCGTTCCGTTTGGATATGCCGCCGGCGAGAGCTTGGGGCACGCCGCAACGAACGCGAAGTGGCTCGTTGTTCCGACGGTAGGTGGTCTCAAATCGGAGTTGTGGACAGAGCTCGCGGACTTATCCTCTTCGGGTCGGCACATCACCATTGGCCCGTCATTGCTCGATCGCGACGGCAGCCTAAGGCCCGTGAAAAAGCGCGATACCCGCGCGTTCGAGTTCGCGTCGCTCGACGATCCCAACGAAGTGGCTGCGCTTGTTGCGCGCCGCATTGAAGCGATGGATCTGCCGACGTACACGGCGACCGAGGGCGCGTACGTTACGGTGCATCACGACAAGAAGGCGCCTCGTGCAGTGCTGGTCATGAATCCGCGTCGAGACGAGATCGTGTCGAGCGTTTCGGTTGCCAAGGTCGAAAGGCTGTGCGACGTCCTTACGGGACGCGCGCTCGATCGGACCTTTGGGGCGTTCGAAGTGGCCGTTGCGCCGCGAAGTGTTCGGATTTTTGCAGCAATGAAGCAGGCGAGTGGCGCATGACCGTCAAGTTTACTTATCAATTCGTAGGCGGTGGTGGCGCTGGCCTCCTCGCAGTGGCGTTCTCTGTCGCGTTTTCTGTCGCACTCTTTGCGAACTGCAACATCGTCACCTTTGTTGACGCGCCTGATGCCGAGGAGACTCCCGATGTAACCGTCGACGACGGTCGTCTTCGTTGCGGCGCCGAGCCTTATGTTCTTGCAAAAATTCTCATCACCACAACGGTGCGTGAGCCTCTCGCAGGCATTACGTTCACGTCGCCTATGTGCCCTGGCGTCAGTCAAGTGAGCGGCGACGACGGTCTGATCGAAGGATACGTAACAAAGAGCGTGCCATTTTACGCGCGTTTTGATGGCGATGGCTACGCGGCACTTCTGAGCTCAGAGCAAAAGTACAAGGGCGACAACTCGTTGACCGTGCCTATGCTCCCGCGATTTATCACCGGCGTGCTGCCCGACTACGATTCCAAACGCGGCGCCATTCTCATCAGCTTGCCAAAGAATCCAAAAGTACCTGCACCTTGCACCGAAACGGATGGCGTGCGCATCACCGTGAAAGACAGGCCGGACGCACGCATCCTCTACTTTGCCGAGGGGGTCATCCCAACGGTGATGGAGGGCGCGAAAGAAACGAGCAAGGCCGGGCTCGTCGCGGTGCTCGATCTTGACGCCGGGCAAATGGTTACGATTACCGGCAAAAAGAAGGGCTGCACCGTCAGCTTTACCGAACTTGGCGCGACGGGCCGCGCACCGCTCGAAGCGGAACGCATCACGTTGATGGCGGGTGCAGTGCTGCCTCCGCCACCGCCGCCCGACGGAGGCGTTGATGCATCGGCTGACGCCGATCTCGACGGCTCGATTGACGGCGAAGTTCCCGACGCAATCGTCGACGACGCCCTCTCGGATGCTACCGATCCAGTCGACGCCGACCCCGATGCCGCTGCCATAGCGGATGCCGACCCAGGCGCCGATGCAGTCGCTGTCGTTGATGCCGGCGTCGATCCTGACGCGGGCACTGACGCCGCCGCCGACTAACGGTATCGTCAATCCCAATGACGATTCGAGCGACTTTCGCGCTTACCTGCATCTTCGCGCTGACAGCATTCCCGGTCTTCGCCGAAGACGCTCCCAAATGCGAAGAGGGTGAAGCACTCGTTCCGCCCACCGGTGACGACGGATTTGTCATGGGCAAGGGTACGAAAGCCGAACGTCACGTGGTTCTGACAAAGGGCTTTTGCGTCGACCAAAAGGAAGTGATCGTAAAGAGTTACAAATTGTGCGTTGATGCAGGAAATTGCAAGGCGCCATGGCAAGGTGACCTTTTCTCGATGTACCCGCGCAAGGACGACTACCCGGTGAACCTGGTGACATGGACGATGGCGCGTGCCTACTGCGCTTTTGTTGGCAAGCGCCTCCCGAGCGAAGCGGAATGGGAGTGGATGGCAACCGGACCTGAGCAGTCAAAGTACCCGTGGGGCAACGCACCTGCGCCGAGCTGCGACCTTGTCGATTACACGAACTTTGGTGCGCCAAAAAGTCGCGCGGGTGGCGACGTCGGTTGTCACGGTGGTGGCCCGTCGGTGGTGGGCGCGCACCCAAAAGGCGATCGCATGTGGTCAGGCAAGCCCGTGTCCGATCTTGCCGGCAACGTATGGGAGTGGGTCGAAGACAGTTTTTCGCCGGCGAAGGCCTCGACCGTCAAGGTAGTTGACCCTGTCGTCCGCAACACAAGTCCTGTTCATCCGCTGCGCGGCGGTGCGTGGAATCGATCGTATGCCGCGATGGAGGTGACCTATCGCGCGGCTGCCATTTACAAATACGCCGTCCCTGGCATCGGCGTGCGGTGTGTGCGCGGTGCTCCACTTCCCGGAGAACCACCCGATCATGAGGGTGTGAAGGCTACCAAGTCGCAGGCGTCTTCCACGGCTCTGCACGCCAACGCCATTGGTTCAGGTCCTTGACCATGTCGTTGGCTGCCACGGGCGCGTCGCTTTCGCGGAGGCCCAGGCCGCATGCAAGCTTGCCCACGATTGCGTTCGCAGCGATACCTGCGCCGCGTAGACCTGAAATGGTCATTACTGGGTTACGTTTCGCGAGCCGCTCTCCCGTGGGTCCGAGCACGAGCGGCAGATGCAAGAAGCGCGGCACAGAAAGCGAGAGCGCTTCGAAGAGAAAAATTTGGCGCGCCGTCGACGCGAGCAAATCGTCGCCACGCACAACGTGTGTGATGCCCATTGCGGCATCGTCTACCACGACCGCGAGCTGGTACGCGTAGAGGCCGTCGCCGCGTTTGAGCACGAAGTCTCCCGTTTGCTCGCGCAAAGACTCGGTTTGCGGACCGCGCAATTCGTCAATGAAGTGAACAATGCGATCCGGAACTCTCACGCGCCACGCAGGCGGGCGCTTCATGGGCCTTCTCGGATCGCGATCGCGGCACAAGCCAGGATACACCGCTTCGCCTTCGTGCGGAGCGCTCGCGACTTGCGCAATCTCAGCGCGCGAGCAGTCGCACGGATAGAGCATGTGCTGCTCCTGCAACGTCGCAAGCGCTCGCTCGTAGTGCGCGCTGCGTTCCGACTGCGCGTACGGTTCGTGTGGGCCCGAGACATCGGGACCTTCTTCCCAATCGAGGCCAAGCCAACGCAGGTCATCCACGATTTGTGCTGCAGCGCCGGCGATCGTGCGCGGGCCGTCGAGATCTTCGGTTCGGAGCACGAACTGACCACGTGCGCGCCGCGCCAGCGTCCACGAAGCCAGCGCAGTCCAGGCGCCACCAAGGTGAAGCTCGCCTGTCGGTGACGGCGCAAAACGTGTGCGAAACACGCCGTCTACGGTAACTGTAACTTCCCGCGATCGCTAGACGTCGGCCCCTTACTTGCGTAGGTTGCCGCTCGCGATGAACTACAATCCCTACGCTTCACCGACCGCGCAACCACAAGCTCCGCAATACGCTCCAGGTGGAGGCGGTGGCTATCAAGGGGGCCCTCCGCCGGTGGGCGTCGTGCTCCGTCAATCTTGGGAACTATTCAAGGCCAACGCCGGCGTTGCGATTGGGGCGATGTTTGTGGTGGGCTTCATTCTCGCCATCCCGCTGTTCGCTCCAATTTTCGGCGTTCAGGCCTACTTTCTTAGCGACGTCATTTCGACCGCGAGCTCCGGCGCGCGCTATGGCAGGCCGCCAGTCATTGTCTATCCGTCGGGCTATTTCATGGTGCAGCCGATCCTCGGTTTGTGGGCCGTTGTGCTCGGCCAGATCTTTGGCCCGGGCCTCACACGTCTAAACGTCGCGATCGCTCGCAACGAGTCGCCATCGATCGGCGCTGTGTTCAGCGGCTTTGATCGCGTGCCCGCTTCAATTGGTTGGGCCCTCATCGTTCAAGCGCCAGTTCTTCTGGGGCAAATGCTCATTGCCGTCCTCGCGCTTGCGGACGTAAGCCCAATGGTCCTTCAGCCGTTGCTCAGCATTGTGAGTTTTGTCGCGCTTCCCGTCCTTGTCCTCCAGGCGGTCGGTTTCATTTTCGTGCCTTGGTTCATCGCGGATCGCAAGCTCGGGCCGATCGCGGCTGCGAAGGCCGCGTGGAATGCAACCTCGAGCAATCGCGGCGAGACGTTCTTGCTGATGCTCGCGTTGTTTGGCATCAACCTCCTTGGCGCATGCGCGTGCGGCATTGGGATGTTGGTCACGATCCCATGGTCGATGATCGCAATCGCGTACGCGTACGCGTACCTGCCGCAAGGGCAGCAGGCGACTCAGACGTATTGAATCAGCGCGTCAGCAACCACAGCATCAGCGCCTTCTGCACGTGCAATCGATTCTCGGCCTGCGACCACACACGTGATCGGGGGCCTTCGAGCGTTTCTTCGTCGATCTCTTCGCCTCGATGCGCGGGCAAACAGTGAAGCACGATTGCGCTCGGGCTCTTTCTCAGCATCGCTTCATTGACCGTGAAACCCGTCAACGCGCTAAACCGTTCCGTTGCTTCATCTTCTTGGCCCATACTCGCCCAAACGTCGGTGTTCACGACATCAACGTCGACGCCAGCTTCGCTCGGATCGTGCGTGAGTGTGACGTTTCCCTTTCCGAGAGCGAGAGCAGACGCTGGAGGCATGTAGCCCTCTGGCGCGGCCAGCTTCAGCGCGAACCCGAAGACACCTGCAGCTTCTACCCATGATCGGGCCATGTTGCTCGCGCAGTCGCCGACGAACGATACGCGCACCTGACGAATCGGCACCGCGAGCGCTTCCTCGATCGTAAAGATGTCGCAGAGCACTTGAACGGGATGCCCATCATCGGAAAGTGCGTTGACGACTGGAACCTTCGCGGTCGCCATTTCCTCGAGGCGCGTACGTTCGCTCGTGCGGTAGATGATCATGTCGCTGTAACTGGCGAGGACGCGCGCGGTGTCGCGCACCGGCTCGCCGCGCATGAGTTGCGAGCCTTGCATCGGAATCACGACGGGATGAGCTCCGAGTTGAGCGGCGCCGACTTCGAACGACACGCGGGTTCGCGTGCTGGCCTTCTCGAGCACGATGGCGATCGATCGTCCTGCAAGCGCGTTGAGTCGTGCACCCTTCGGCTCGTGCTTCATTGCGCGTGCAAGCGCAAATACGTCAGCCGACTCTGCCGGCGTCAGATCCCCCACGCCCAATAAATCGCGCTTCATCAATCGCGCCCCCTCAACTCGGTCACCCAGCGTGCCGCCGAAGCCACAAGCCCCGAGACTCAATGGTGCCAACCGTCCGACCCCAAGTGTCCTGCCCCGAGCGGCAAGACCGCGACTCCATGGGGGTAAACGTCCGACTCACCCGAGCGTCCCGCAAGCCCCGACTCAATTCAATGCTGCTTCCTTCCCTTGAATTGCTCCTGCATCGCGCGAATGCGCTCTTCCATTTGCTTTGCGTCGAACTTGCCTGAGTCGGCAGGAGCTGCGGCCCGCTTCGCTTCGGGTGCTTGCTTCGGCTTCTCTTGCGCGGGCGGAGGAGAGGTCGTCTCCTCGGCTGGCTTCGACGTTCCGAAAAACCAAATGGCTGCACCGATGAACAGCGCCGCGCCCAGGGCAGGCAGCCACATGGGCGATTGCGGCTCAGCTTCGGCTTCGGGGGAGTGGTGTGCAGGTGCGCCCATACCTTGCGTTTTACACTGCTTTGACGTGGTGGCGAGAGGCAAAGGTGACACAGTCGTAAGTCACCCCGCGCTCGATTTCGCGTCATACTTGAGAAATGCGGGCTTCTCTGCGGGTGCTTTCAACGCTGTGTGCCCTCTTGGGCTGCGCGCATGTCAAAGACGCCCGCGCAGCGAGTTTGCCACCTGTGTCGTCGATCGTTCGTGTCGAATCAGGCGCAGACATTCTTGGTGCCGGCTTCGTGCTCGAGAGTGACAAGCGCGTGCTGACGTCGCTCTCAAGCTTGGGTGGGCGAAAAAAGATTCAAGTAAGATACATCACAGGTCAAGTATCTGAAACGTCAATTATATTGACCGATACGGCGCGCGACCTTGTGCTGCTCGAGCCAGCGGTCAAGTTGCCGGTCGGCCTGCGCCCTAGCGCCAAAGTTGCGACGACGTTTCGTACGCTTGCGCGCGGAAAACGAGAGCTCGTCAACGTTACGCTTCGCGCGCCAGTCACCGCCAACGCGCAAGCCAACACAAGGAGCATCTCCGCGCTCGATCTCGCGACCGATGGCGACACGCTTGCTCCTGGCGCACCGCTGATCGACGCATCGGGAGAAGTGGTTGGCATGGTGATTACGGTGTGTGCTGCGTCGCTCGACGACGCGTGCACGCCTTGGGCAGTGGGGCTCGGCGTGGGCGAGATTCGTAAGGCATTGCAGCCCACTGGTCCGTTGCCAACGCTTCCGGGCCCAGGTTTGCTTGCGCTCGAACGGGCGAGCAAGACGTTGCCGATTCGCGGGCTGCGTATTTCGT
>JAHFDZ010000096.1 GCA_023248745.1 Myxococcales bacterium
ATGGTTTTATCCTCAATGTGCGGGGCCCTGGGCCAACCGTCATGCTTCCGCTTTCAGCGTGCGAACGTGCCCGAACCATCTGACAGTCGCCTGAAACATGGAAGGGGGTACACAAAACGAAAAATTCGTTATTCTCGCCCCTACTTCCCGAGGGAATCGGGAACAACGGTCAACGAAGTTGAAGGAGGTCTCCCTTGTCCACGAACGATAAAGAGTCGCTGTCGAATCTGCGTGGTGCTGATTCGAAGACCGACAAGCGCAAGCAGAGCTTGTACTTCCCCGAGTCGATGCTGCAGGAAATCTGGGAAGAAGCTCGGCGACTCGACCGCTCGCTCTCGTGGGTGGTTCAACGCGCATGGAAGATCGCCCGTCTTGAGATTAAGAAGCTGCCGAGCGTCAATGAAGTTGACGGCGCAGCAGACGATGACGACTGAGTCTCTGACGAAGAGGCTGCGGAGGCTTGCAAATGAGGCTCTGGGCGACAGCCGTCAAGCTGGGTCCGGAGCTTCGCCTATTTGGCCGCGTGAAGACGGTCTTGCTTTGCAGCTAGTCCTCTGACCGTTTGATTTCGCTCATTATTCATAGGCTCCCAGCTGTGTGAGAGCCTATGAATAATGAGCTTTTGACCTCGCATGGTCAACCGTATTGACTTTGTTTAAGACTGCAACCATCCGGTCGCAGTACTAGTGGTTCACATCCTTTACCATTGAAGAGTGCCATGACGTCACGCGCGTCCATCCCTCCCCCCACCCAATCAACGTCGCCCGAAAGCACCGAGAACCAATTCTTCGCCAGCGGCAAAGATGGCACCCGCCTTTACGTGCGAACGAAAGACCATCCCGCAGCGGGCAACGGCCACAAAGTTCCGCGCGCGGTATTTTGCGACGGCATCCTCTGCGACGGTTTCATTTGGAAGTATCAGTGGAACGACCTTGCTGCCCACATGAGCGTCTCGCATTGGAACTATCGCGGGCACGGCCGAAGCGGGTCGCCGGTTGATGCAAACGCGCTCGACATCCCGACACACGCGCACGACCTTGCCGCAGTTGTCAATGAAGTTGACGATGGTCCTGTGGTCATCGTGGGGCATTCGATGGGCGTTCAAGTTGCCCTAGAATTTTATCGGCACTACCCCGAAAGAGTCGCTGCGTTGATCCTCGAGTGCGGCAGCTTTGGGCGCGTGACGAGCACATTCCACGGCCTGCCAATTCTCGAACTCATTTTGCCGAAACTCCTCGACGCGGCGCTCAAGGCACCTGACGTCGTGCGCGCCATATGGAGCCGCATCCCGGCCGAAACGGCCCTCAAAGTCGCAATGATGGCAAAGGAGATCGATCCGGTACGCGTCAACCCGGACGACATGCTGCCTTACCTCCGTCACATGACCCACGTCGATTTTCCGATGTTCTTGCGCATGCTGAAAGCGGCGGGCGATCACACGGCGAGCGACATGCTTTCGCAAATCAAAGTACCAACGCTGGTTATCGCCGGAGAGCGCGATACTTTTACACCCGCATTTCTTGCAGAGTCGATGTCTCAAGCAATCACGGATTCAGAACTGCTCATCATAACGCCAGGAAGTCATGTCGCGCCGATTGAACAGCCCGAGCTTGTGCGCGACACGATCGTCAACTTTTTGAACAAGCATCATCTCACGCTCGATACCGCAAACTGAACCGCGATTTCACATACGCGTTGCGGCGAGCTGATTTCGTGTGAGGCCCATACGTTCTGCAACACCGTCGCGATAGCGAAGCCAAAGTCCAAGCGCTTCGTCGCATTTTGCGTAGATCTGCACCTCAACCTTCGATCCCGGCTGCGTGTTCGAGAGCACCATCGACCACGCGTCAGAACGATGATCTCCCTCGACTTCTGCGTGTGCGCGCCGCAGCACCATGGCCTCGGGTGGGCATCCATAGAATTGAACGAGCGGATGTTGCAATACCGCTTCTTCCCCGCGCTCTCGAACGAAGGTGCCCGCAAGCTCGGCTCGTTCGTTTGCGCTGCCTTCAAGGAAGATCGTGAGGAGCGCTACTGCGCCTTGCCATGGCATCGCCGCGCTCTCGCGAAGTAGAAAATCGCGATAAGCGAGAGCCGCCGGATGGATCGATTCATCGTCATCGGCAAAGTCGTCCCGCGAAAACCCGAGCCCACGCATCATTGTGATGAATAGCTCGGGATGGGGACCGGTGTTCGATAGGCCGCCCGTTTGTTCTTCGTAGAGATTCTCTGCGAGGGCCCTTCGCACTTCGACAAGCGGCGGAACGTTTCCGAGCGCTCGTGCCAGTAGAACCGGAAAATCGCGAACATATACGAGGTATTCATGGCGAAAGTGCACGAGGAGCTGACTCCGCGTTAGGCCGCCACGCGTGAGCGCTGGGTAGGCCCAGTGGTGTTTGCGATCCATGATTCCGAGAAGCCTCTCGACCAGCGGGTGCGCGAGCGAGCGTTGCGCTTCAGCGTGTTCCATAGAACTGATCGTGCCAAATCGGTCGTGCGACGTGCACCTTTTTGACCGTCGGTAAGCGAGTGGCACATACACTTGAGACGTGATTGCCCGCGACCTCCTCGTTCGCATTGATGCTATTTTTGATCCGTGGGCGTCGCTTGAAGAAAGAGAGCTGGCCGAGAAACTGATCGCGTTTGAGTCGCAAATACCTCGCGATCGACTCACGGAATGTGAGCGAGAGGGGCGCTTTCCGGAGTCAGAGCTCCGCGCCTTTGCGGACGCAGGGCTCATGACGGAACTTGTGCCTTCTAGCGCGAATGGCAAGCTCGATTGGGCGCGCGCCATGCGCCTTGCAACGTACGGCGCTTCCTACGACCTCGACTTCACGCTTTGCCTCGGCGGTGCCGTTCTTGGTGGCGCTGCGGTTCTCGTCGCCGGCAATTCCGATCAACAGACGCAATATTTCGCGCCGCTTCTTGAAGGCGAAGTGGGCGGACTCGCGCTGTCAGAGTGGAATCATGGTTCCGATCTTTTGGCCAACGAGTGCGTTGCTGCGCGCGATGGCGATCACTTCGTCATCAACGGAGTTAAGGGGCCGATCAACAACGGCTCATTGGGCGCTCACCTCGTCGTCCTCGCACGCACGCCCAGCGGTTTTGATGCAAGCGAACAGACGTTGTTCTTGATCAAACGCGAAACCCCTGGACTGTCGGGCGAACGCGTATTTCCATCCATGGGTTACCGCAACATGGACCTCGCACGCGTCACGCTCAACAACGTGCGCGTCCCTATTTCGGCGGTGCTTGGCAAGCCGGGCGACGGCTTCTTGCACGTGCGCAGGACGCTCGAAATTTCACGTTCGGGAGTTGCTGCGATGGCCTGCGGCGCGATGGCATCCGCCGCCAGTCACGCTACTTCGCACGCCCTCGAACGGCATTTGTATCAGGCACCGATCGCAATGCTACCCGCCGTGAGAACGCTCGTTGCGCGATGCGTTGCGCGTCTCGTCTTAGGCGCCACAATGGTTCGAACGAGCAGTCGCGCTGTCTCGCGGTGGGCTGGATCCGCGCGCGCGTGGAGCTGCGCCACCAAATGGCTTGTACCTGTTCTCCTCGAACGCAATATTCATGACGCCGGAACGGTCCTCGGCGCGCGCTCGCTCATGGAAGACTTGCCGTTCGCACGTTTGCGAAGATCGACGCCGCTCCTTGCGATTTTCGATGGTTCTTCGCAGCTTCAACTCGATGAGCTCTTTCGTCATGTCGCGATGTGGGAAGAAAGCAAGGTTTCACGCGATGAGGCACGAACGCAGTTATTCATGACTTTGGCAGAACCTTTCGATCCGCACCGCACCGACGATGCGGGTGTCCTCGATGCGCTCAGCCCGCTATTGGGATCGCCGCCGTATAGGGGTATCGCCCAAGCCCTGGTACCACTTGCCCGTGACGCGCGGAAAACTGTGCATTTGCGCGCACCCGTATCCGAAGTCGCGGCGTGGCTCTATGCCGTCAATGCACTTGACCATGGACACGCACGATTTCCGGATGCGGTGAGAGCGTTAGCGCTTCACGAAGCAGACGCGGCACTCGTAGAGCCATGTGCGCGACTTGGAATCAGTACCAATGACCTCTTGACTCATGCCCCGAGGGTCGCCGAAATTGCGACGAATACGTTCGACTGGATCGCCGAACAATCTTGAGCATCGCGCCTACACACCCGCCGCTAAAGAGACTGACCTCGCTTGATGCGCTGCGTGGCGTCGCCGCGCTCTCAGTCGTGCTTTGGCACTGGAAACACTTCTTCGCGATTGACGGCCCTTGGACGTCTTGGAGCAACGAAGCGCAGCCTTTTTTCGCAGTGCTAAAGCCGTTCTATCTAAAGGGATGGGCTGCCGTTGATCTGTTCTTCGTGCTCTCGGGCTTCGTTTTCTTCTGGCTCTATCGCGACTCGATTCGCACGCGCAAGGCAGGCGCGGCGCGTTTCGCTTTGTTGCGCTTTTCGCGCCTCTATCCCTTGCACCTTGTCACCCTCCTCGCGGCCGCGTTCCTGCAATTTGTCTACCGGAACAATCACGCTCAGACGTTCGTCTACCAGGGCAACGACGGGCCGCATTTCGTGGCTCATCTCTTCTTCGTGCAAGACTGGTGGCCTGACGCGCCGCAGTGTTTCAATGGACCGACGTGGTCGGTGTCGATCGAAGTTCTGCTCTACGTACTCTTCTTCGTAGCGTGCCGCGCAGGCCTTCGACGCGGATGGCAGTGCCTACTGATTGCGCTGTTCGGAATCGTGGTGCGAATGTTCGACGAGCACATGGCACGCGGCATCTTGAGCTTTTTCATGGGCGGATTCGCGTTCAGCCTCTGGGATTCGTTGCGCAACCACCCACGCGCGGCAACCATTGCAAGAGGTTTGGGCGTCGCGGCGATTGGCGGCTGGGCAGCGCTTTGGACGACCATCTATCGAGGTGATACCTGGCTCAATAGCAGCGAAGGTAACAACCTGTTCTTGCTCCTCTTCGACGGCGTACTCGCGCCGCTGACTGTGCTCGTACTCGCACTTCGCGAACACGTGCACCGTCGCTCTTCGGCATGGATGGGGCACCTAGGCGACATCAGCTATTCGACCTATCTGCTCCATTTTCCGATGCAGCTCGCGCTCGCGCTTGTTGCAGGTCGCTTTGCGCTGAGGCCTGAATTCTTCATGCAGCGCTGGGTCATGATTGTCTTTTATCTCGTGCTGATCGGCCTCGGGACCGCGAGCTACCATCTCTTCGAAAAACGGATTCAGCATTGGATTCGCGGACGCAGCTCGCGAACGTAGTTCCGGACTGCATGATGTTGCGCCTGAGCGCGCGCCCACTACTCGAGTCAAATGGGTTCATGTCTACCCATGTCTGACCCCAGGAAACTAAAGACTGTGCGCCGCGACCATCGCGTTCGCGGATTCTGAGAGTAACCGCGGATCACCACGAGACACTGCGTGCAATCGAAAAAACAACTTATGGTTGGGTCTTAATCATCCCGCCTCTCTGGTCGTCTCCCAATCACAACCCACACGCCGAATGATCGAGGCCCCGGCGTGCCCTCGGGATCAGTTCTTGCCAAGGGCGTCGAAATCTCGAGGAGGTACAGTCTTGCGTCTCTCAAAAAAGCTCATCTTCACCGCTTCAACAGTCTCGTCTCTCCTCCTTCTTGGGGCCTGCAAGGAGAACCCGCAGTCCGAAGGAGCGGCGAACGCCCTATCCACGCCCGCAAAAAAAGCGTCAGCGTCGCGTGGGAAACTCACCTTCTCACCGGGTTGGCTCCACAACCCAACCCAGTGCCCCGCGGTCAAAGATGCCAAGGGAAGCCTCGCGGCTCTCAAGGCGGCCGAAGCCAAGTTGGTCGATGCCGAGAAGGCCGAGAAGGCGATGGACGCTGCGCTTGCAGCAGCCGCTAAGCAAGAGAGTGAATACGATAAGCTCCTCGCGGCCAACCCAACCAGCGAGGCCATCAAGGCCGCTGAGAAGGCCAACGACAAGTTCTACGCCGACGTGAAGGCCGCTGAGACTGAGTCGGACAAGGCCCTCCAGGCTGCCGAAGACGCGATCGACGACATCAAGGAAGAGCGCAAAGAAGCCCACGACGCGATCGTTGCCTTCAGAGCGCGCGTTGCAGCCCGCAAGGCCCGCGACCACGCGGCAAGGGCAGCGTCGGAGAGCCGGAAGGCTTACCGCAAGGCGAACGCGGACTACGTTAAGAAGTGCCTCTTCGATGACTCCGGCGAAAAGAAACGAACGTTCTTGTTCGCTTCGCTCAACAACCCAGCCCAGTGCCCTGCGGTTAAGGATGCAAAGGGAAGCCTCGCCGCTCTCAAAACAGCCGAGGCCAAGCTACACGATGCCGAAAAGGCCGAGAAAGCAATGGACAAGGCGCTTGCCGCTGCGGCCAAGCAAGAAGTTGAATACGATAAGCTCCTCGCGGCCAATCCAACCAGCGAGGCCATCAAGGCCGCTGAGAAGGCCAACGACAAGTTCTACGCCGACGTAAAGGCCGCTGAGACTGAGTCGGATAAGGCCCTCCAGGCTGCCGAAGACGCGGTCGACGACATCAAAGAAGAGCGCAAGGAAGCCCATGACGCTCTCGTCGCTTTCAAAGTTCGCGTTGCGGCCCGTAAGGCCCTCGACCGTGCAGAGAAGGTAGCCTCGGAGACCCGGAAGACCTATCGCAAGTCGAACGCGGAATACGTCAAGAAGTGCCTCTTTGACGACGTTGGCGACAAGTAAATTTCTCTCATCGTTTCAATCATTTCGGTCCATCAAGTTCGCGCAAGACGCTGACGGTGGACCGAAACTAATTTTGTCTCGGCGCCTCGACCCCTACGGTGGCTCTTTTCGACCTTGCGTCACGTTGCGCGCAAACAGTTGAAGAAACCCCGTTGCCGAGCGCGCAAAGACGCGCGCGATACCCAGCCGTCCGGTGCGATCGGCGACCAATTGATCCGAGAGGTATCGCTGTCGAGTGAGTCCACGTTGGCGCTTTCCTGACGAAGTCTTCGGAAGAACGCCGGCCTCAACGAGCGCGACCTCGTCGACGTTGAGACCATAGGATTCGGCCACCGTCGAAACCACACGCTCGGCGAGATCGGCTTCGGCGCTCGACGTAATTTCGGCAACGACCACGACCAAATCGCGCGCCTCACGTTCGTCGTACACCGCGAACGCAACCGCTCCGCCTTGCCGCACGCCTGAGACAGTTTCGACAACGCGTTCGATGTCTTCGGCATAGTAGTTCTTGCCGCGCACGATGATGAGATCCTTTGCGCGACCGGTGACGTAGAGACCTTCTTTCCGAAAAAAACCAAGGTCGCCCGTCCACAACCAGCCATCGCGCAGAACGGCATCGGTCGATGAAGGATCGCCGAAGTAACCCTTCATTACCGAAGGTCCGCGCACGAGTACGTGCCCCACTTCGTCGTACCCAAGTTCGTCACCGTGCTCGTCGGCCACGATGACCTCATGGCCAGGCATCGGCTTACCGACACACGCGAGCGCCATCGTTCCTTCGCCCTGTCGAGGTTCAACAAATCCATCGGCAAGCGCTGCGCGATCGAGACGCAAGAAGTGCTTCGGCTCGCCTGGCCGCGGAAACGTAACCGCGAGGCAACTTTCGGCCAGTCCGTACACGGGGAACATGCATTCAGAACGAAATCCTAAGGGACCAAACTCACGCTCAAAGGCTTCGACGCTCTGCTGATTCACCGGCTCTGCGCCGTTCAACGCGAGACGCCAAGACGAGAGCGTCAAGCCCTCTCGATCAGCCGCTCGAATCCGACGCGCGGCAAGCGCAAACGCAAAGTTGGGCCCCACTGATAAAGTAGCTTGACTATCGCTAATCGCCCGCAACCATCGAACAGGTCGCATTAAGAACGCCGTCGGAGACATAAGCGTTAAGGGAATGCGCCAGTAGAAGCAAAAGAGCAGCCCGCCAATAAGCCCCATGTCGTGATACAGCGGCAACCAGGAAACGACGCTATCTGTGCGGCGGATCTCGACCGCTTGTCCGATCGCGTGCATGTTCGCGACAACGTTCGCATGCGTGAGCTCGACACCCTTAGGTTTACCCGTCGAGCCCGAGGTGTACTGAATGAACGCGGTACGATCGCCCGACAATGGCACCGGCTCTGCGAGTTCGGCGCGTGCACTTTCGTCAATTAACTTGTCTATAGCCCACAGGTTACGCAGCGCCGGCACCTTGCGAGGCAGGTCGCCCATAAACGCGCGCAGACTCTTAACTGTGATGCAGTGTGACGCGCCTGCGTGGGCGCCGATATGCGCGATCCTGTCGAGTCCCACTTCGACGCGTTCGAGCGCAGCGGGTGGGTACGAGGGAACGGGGATCGCACCAAGCCATTGCACCGCGAAAAAAGCCGTCAAAAATTCGAACGAGGTGGGCAGGACAATGAGAACGCGATCATTCGTGCGAACGCCGCGCTTTCTCAGCACCGTGGCGAGCTTGCGCGCATCCGAGACAATATCGGCAAACGTCTTGTGCTCTGCTGCGCCGTCATCCTCGCCTTCGGGCAGCAGGAGGACACCGGTACCGTCACCAAGCTCAGCCGCACTTGCGAGTGCGTCGATCAAAGTGCGAAAGTAGGGAGCAATCGGTTCGCGCGTTCCTGGGCGCCAAGCACCGGTCCGAAAATCGGCGGCGCTTACAGACGGAAACGATGATCGGAAGCTGCGACTCGATCGTTCGTCGCTCATCGCTGTGCTCGCACGGCGATATCGTCAAGTGCATTTACGACATCTGCGAGACTTCGTCGGGCGTCTTCCGGCGCTACGACCCGGTCGACGTAGCCTGATTCTGCAGGCGCCCAAGCGTGGTCGTTGCGCAAAATCCAATCGGCGCGCCTATCGGCACGCGCCTTCCGCTCATCTTCCGTCATGCCCGGCACATCTGGCCCCAGCACGACCTCGGCCATCGCGTCGACCCCCATGGGTGCGATTCGTGCCGTGGGCAGCGCCAATCGCACGTTGGCGGAAAATGAAAGCACACTCGCGCCACCGAAACTCTTGCGTACGACAAGACAAACAAGCGGCACCGTCGCGTTGCCGTAGGCGGTGAGCAGCTCGGCTCCGAACGGAACGATGCCGCCTTGCTCTTGTGCGAGACCGGGCAAATAGCCTGGAACGTCAACCAACGTGACGATTGGAAGGTGTTCGCGATTTGCCCACTCAATGAAGTGGGCGCCCTTGCGCGATGCATCCACGTTGAGGCACCCGCCAAGAACCATAGGTTGACTGGCGAGCACAGCGACGGGCCTGCCGCTAAGCCGCGCCACACCTGTGAGCAGACTTGCGCCGAACTGCGCAGAGAGCTCAAAAAACGTGCCGCGATCGAACACATCGTCAAGAACCTTACGCATGTCGTAAGCGCGGCGTTGAGCCAGAGGGACAATGTCACCGACGAGAGTACTCGCGCGATCGATGGGATCGCTCGAGGCTTGCTCGCGTCGAGTCTGAAGGAGCTCCCTCACCCACGCCGCAAGACTCGCATCGTCTTTCGCAATGTGATGGCAAGCGCCGGTGCGACGCGCATGCATCGCAGCCCCACCAAGGTCGGTGAGTGAAACGTCCTCACCCGTAACAACCTTGGTTACTTTGGGGCCCGTGATGAACATGAAGCCGTGACCATCGACCATGGCTACCCAATCGGTCAGCGTTGCGGTGTAGGCCGCAGCGCCAACACACAACCCGAAGACGGCAGTCACTTGAAGGCAGCGAGCCTTCATCCGCACCGTGCGCGCGATGATCTGTCCATACGCCTCGATGGCGTCAGTTCCTTCCTCGACGCGAACTCCATCGCAATCGACAAGCGCAATTACCGGCAGCTTTCGCTCACTTGCCATATCGAGAAGACGGCAGACCTTGCGCGACGCCGCGATACCCAACGCTCCTCGCATCACGGTGGAATCGTGCGCGTAGAGTGCGACGTTTTCGCCAGCAATTTTTCCGAGACCGGCAATGGCGCCATCGCCAGGATGTCGATTCGCAGCCAACGCTTCGCTTGCACCGCAATGATCGTGCAAGACATGCCGCTCGAGCTCGACGAACGACCCTTCATCGAGCACAGCGGCAATTCGCTCTCTCGGTGTCATACGACCCATGCGCGTTAGCCGAGCAAGCCTTGCGCTGCCGCCACCTTCGTCGGCACGCAGCTCTCGCTCACGAAATTCGCGAAGGAGAGCATCGCGTTCACTCATGGTGCGTTCTCTTTACTTGCAAGCTCTTGCTCGAGGTAGTCAACAACCTTGCCTAAGGTGTGAAGTTCGCGAAATGCGCCCAAATCTTGCTTGAGTCCAAATGCTTTGGTCACCAAGTAGATAAAGTCGACGGCGTCGAGCGAATCCATACCGAACGTGCCTCGAAAAGTAGCGTCTGGGGCAATCTTCTCGGGCGCGACGCGAAAGTCCGTCGTGAGTACTTCGCGCAATTTGTTTTCAATCGCATCTCGATTCATGGTGCCCTCAGAGACAGTGATACCTGGCCTGATCGTTTATGACGTGCTCTTCGCCATGGTTGGAGCCCTATTGTATGGCCCTGCGGCATACCTCGCATTCGAAGTTTGGCAACGAATTGCCGCCCGAACATACTGGGCTATCGGAATTGTGCCCACATTCGTTACGTTTGCCCTCGCACTGATCGCAGAGGTCGCGATTCTTGGGGCTTTGCTCCCCCGGCTTTCGCCGGGTCGCTATCGATTGATGAAGCACCCCATCTTTTACGTGTGGCTCATCCGTTCGATATTTCGACGCCTTCTTTTTGCGCCGGGTCTTAAGTGGTTCCTCTTCGCGTCGAATACCCTGCGATTCCTCTCGCTCCGCGCCCTCGGAGGGCGCGTCGCCTATGACGCGAACATGTCCGCCGACGTTGAGATTCTCGATCCATGGCTGCTCACGGTCGAGCGAGGCGTAATCATCGGCGCCCGCACGATGCTCGCGAGTCACTACGTCGAACGAGGCGAGCTCGTGCTCGGACCGGTGGTCATTGGGGACGGCGCCTTTGTCGCAAGCGAAATCCTGGTGGGTCCCTCCGTCACGATCGGACCGGGAGCCGTCATCAAGCCGCGCGCATCCATCAGCATCGGCGTGACCATCGGCCAAGACGCACAGATCGGACCGGGCGCGTTTATCGATTACGGAGTGAGCGTTGGAAAAGGCGCAATCGTGCATACCTGCGTTTATGTCGAGCGGAAACGGATCATCGCTGACTACGAAGAGGTTTCGACCAGCTCGCGGTCGACGCGCAACAGCGCTGCGCCCGCTGTGTAACCCGCCCCACCGGCGATCATCAACACAAGTGAACCGTCAACCAACTTACCGGACCGAAGCGCCTCGTCGAGCGCGATGCCGCAGGAAGCACCCGACACATTGCCAGTCCGTTCGACGTTGATCCACATGCGCTCGAGCGGAAAGCGCATGAGCCGCGCGATGCGTTCGAGAATGCGGCGGTTGGGTTGGTGAGGCACGATCATCGTCACGTCATTTAATGTGAGACCAAGCCGTACGAGCAACGCTTCGCCAATTGCGATCATGCCGTCGACCGCGGTGAGATACACTTGAGGACCGTCGGCCATCACGATGGTGTGACGAGAATCGGCAACCGTTTGCGCCGTTGCGGGTAAGCGTGATCCTCCCGCAGGCACGTAGACAGATTTCGCGCCACTTCCCTCGGCGAGCAGCGCGATGCCAAGAACGTTCGAGGTACCTGCGCCAACTAGGGCTGCGGCTGCGCCGTCGCCGAAGAGCGCGACTGTACTTCGATCATGCACGTTAACGAATCGCGATCGAACGTCCGCAGCACACGCAAGCGCCAGCCGATCTCCGGTTGCAACGCAACGCGCGGCAAAGTCGAGCGCGTAGAGGAAGCCCGAACACGAAGCCGTAAGGTCGTGCGCAGGCGCGCACCCAAGAGAGAGCGCGTGCTGCACCGTGCACGCGGCCGCGGGCGTCATGTGATCCGGCGATACGGTGGCGAGCACAAGGCGATCTACCTGTGTGCGATCGCAAGCGCCCAGCGCACGTTCACACGCCACAATCGCAAGGTCACTCGTCGCTTGATCGGCACCCGCAAACCGGCGTTCACGCACGCCGCACGCCCGGTCCATTTCGTCGGCCGAGAGTGGTGCGCCCATCTCGACGAGATCCGCATTGGTCACGACGCGTTCGGGAAGGTATGCCCCCGTGCTCACGATGCGCACGCGTTCGGGCAAGAAAAACCGAGGCTGAGCGCTGCTCACACGACCCCATTTTTCAAACGCGCAACGAGATCCACAAGCGCGTTGACGTTTGCAAACGTCTGCTGCGTGACGTGCTCTGCCGCGATGCGAACGTCGTAAGTCGCCTCGATGAGTTCAACAATATCGATGAGTCGAAGCGAATCGAGGTCTTCGAAGTTGCCCGCAGCATCGATTGAAACCACGTTCGCGAGCAATGCTGTCATCGACTCGGCGGGCATCTAACGTCTCCCCACTTCGAGGAGCGCAGCACCCCAAGAGAGGCCCCCGCCCGCCGCCGCAACAAGCAGTTTCGCGCCGTCAACAACCTTGCCTTCTTTCGCGGCCTCTGAGAGCGCAACCAGCCACCCCGCGGCCCCAATGTTCGCATGCACGGAGACATTGACGAACGTGCGCTCGAGCGGCACGCCGCTCCGTGCGGCAACGTCGGAAATGAGCGGTACCGACGTTTGATGCGGAACGAATAGGTCAACTTCATCAGGTCGCGTACTTCCGAGCGCTCGTGCGATCGCCGATGCGTACCGCTCGGGAACAAGGCGCGTCAGCTCAACCGGATCCCCTGACAATTGATACCTATTCTGATCAATTTCGTCGTGTGTTGGCGGCAGCGCGCCCTCAGCGGTGACCAAGTGCCCGAGCGCACCCTCCGTCTCGAGTGCGATGCCAAGAAGCCTTCCCTTGCCTCGCGCCAGCACAAGAGCCCCGGCGCCATGTCCCGATCACGAGCGCGGGCCCGTCGCCAGCCTGCAAAAGCGCAGACGCGGTCGCGAGCGCAAAGAGCCCACCCGAGCACCCAGAACGCACATCCATGCAAGCGGCACCGGATGCGCCAATGCGGTGACCGACAACCGCAGACACGGTGCTCGTCATCCGAGGAGGCGTCGATGTGGAACAGAGAATGAGCCTGACTTCGTGAGGCAATAGACGTGCGTCCTCAAGCGCTTTCGTCGCCGCAGCCGCCGCAAGGTCGATTGAGGTGAGCTCATTTGTGTGGTCAATCTGCTTACCCACTTGATGAGCCCAAGTCCGCCGTTCGACGCCAAGTGTCTCTCGAACGCTCTCAGCCATGAAGCGAAGTTGGGCATCTTCAAGCGAGCGTTCCGGCCACAATTTGGCTGCAAGCGAACGCAGAACCTCTTCGTTCGTGAGCTCAAGCGCAGGAAAAGAAGCGCCGAAACCAAGTAAGCTCAGCCCGTCAATCGCGCCCGACCACATCACCCGAACATAGCGCTTTTGCCCTGTTGCGTGCTAACCCACGGCGGTGAACGTGCGAATCGCGATCGTCACCGGCGCTACGCGCGGCATTGGCCACGCCGTCGCCATTGAGCTTGCAAAGGCAGGCGTCGCGATTGCGGTCGTGGCGCGCGATGAAACCGCATGCAGCGCCGTTGTCGAAGAGATTCGCTCAATGGGCGGCAACGCCATGCCCTTTGTTTGCGATCTCAGCCATGCGCTGGCGCGATCCAAGCTCGTCCCAAGTATCGCCTCAGCAATGGGCGCGCCCACCCTCTTCATTCACGCTGCGGCACGCATTTACGCACCGACGAAGTTACAATTCGTCGAAGACAACGAAGTTCTTGCTTCGCTCGAAACAGATCTCATCGCTGCAATTGCCATTTCTCGTGACACACTGGGATACATGCTTGAAGCGCGCTTCGGACGCATCGTCTACATCGGTAGCGTCGCCGCAAAAACAGGCGTGGCGGGTGGCACGCTCTACGCTACGGCGAAAGCCGGCCTCGAAGGCTTGGCTCGCGGAATCGCGCTCGACTATTCCCGACGCGGAATTACGGCGAACGTTGTGTCCGTTGCGTTCGCCGAAACCGAACGCCTCGCGGAACGCATCAACGGCGACGCCGAGGCCCGTGCACGCATCGAGCGCGCCACCGCAACGCGCAGCATTCCTACGGCGAGTGAAGTCGCCGCGTCCGTCGCATTTCTTTGCAGCGAACAAAACAAGCACATCACCGGAACAGTGCTTGAGGTGACCGCCGGTGGCCACCTCAACAACCTTTGGTAGACGATGAACCGCTCGGCCTGGATCGTCTCGCCTCGCTATGATCTCACGTTCTTCGTGGGAAGTTTGGCCGTGCCTATCCTTTTGTGGGCTGCGTTTCAAATCGGGGTCCTTACGGGGGTTTCTGTCTTCGTGATCTTCCAGCTTGCGTTCAACATGCCGCACAACATCCAAACTTGGACGATGAGCGTGCTTGACGAAGACGATCGAAATCGCAACAAAGTTCGTTACATTTCGGCATTCGTTATCATTGCTTTGGTCTTCGGTCTCCCGATGGCACTCTCACCAGATGGCGTCTTTCCTTGGGTAAGAGACGCTCTCATCTACTGGGGGTACTATCACCTTGTTCGGCAGCACTATGGGTTTCAACGCCTCTACGAGAGGCGCTCCGCGATGGCTGGCGAACGCATCGCACCACTTGAATCGAAGTTCTACGCACGATTTCTCGAAGTGGTTTCGTACGCACCCTTGCTCCTTCGGTTCCGCGACGCGAACCTGATGACGATTCACGCCGCAGGAAAGAACGTTTGGGTGCATCACCCCGTTCTGCCCACACTCGTGTGGCAAAGCATCGCGGTCGTGTACGCGCTGATGATCGCAGCCGCTGTGATTCACCACATCGTTGCCTTCGCGAAAGGAAGGCGACAGTTGATTCCGCGCGCGCTGTTGCTTCTCGCAGTCGCCCTCGCCTTCGGCCTAGCTGCCATCGTCGTAAGCGACCTGATCGTCGCGATCGCAATCGTCACGTCGTTTCACAATTTGCAGTACCTCGGCCTGGTGCTCTTTCACAATCGGAACCGAGCTCGGATCGAATCAGCAGAGAACGCCAAACCGACGAACCCCGCCATCGCTTTGATTCGCAATGGCAAGGTCCTTACCTATGCGGCGATCTCCTTCGTGTACGGCATCGTGCTGCTCGTGCCGAACGCGATCTTCGCGCCTTCGCCTCTGGGCGAACTTCCCATCACCATCGCGGTGGCCATGCACTACTACGTCGATTCGCGTATTTGGCGGTTTCAGGACTACCCAAAGCTTGGGCGATTTTTGGGGATTGCTTGATGGGCCGCGCCTTTCGTGTGCTCTTGCTTCCGTTTCTCATCGCATCGCCGATCATCTTGGCGAGCCTGTCACCGTCAATTTTCTTTCATAACGCCCAGTGCGTTGCCTGGTTCATCCTGATGGTGCTCGGACTCGCATTTGAAAACTATTTGGTGCACCCATCGAGCGTTGCGAGCTCGAATACCGACGAACAAAAGAAACGAGACAGGCGCACGTTTGAGCTGGCCGCACTCACGAACATCGCTTGTTACTATTTGCCCGTCTACGACCACCTCAACATGAGCGCCATACTTCCCCGCACGGGCCCTGTCGTCATCATCGGCTTCGCCTTGATGCTCATTGGCGAGGGAATGCGCGTCGCGGCTTTGCTCACGCTAGGGCGATTTTTCACGATGCGCGTCGCCGTCCTTAAGGGCCATCAGGTGGTCGATCGTGGTCTTTACGCCTTCGTTCGTCACCCAGCGTACACCGGGTGGTTTGTGCTCTCGCTCGGCGTTGCACTCTTCTTCGGAAGCATTATCGGCCTTGTGGGTACGGTGCTCTTTGTGATCGTGATTGGTCTGCGCGTCGTCGCCGAGGAGCGCGCTCTGCGTACCGACCTTGGCGACGCTTACGTCACCTACAGCAATCGGGTGAGATATCGTTTCATTCCGTGGGTGTTCTAATGAAGCGGCGCACGATCGCGGTGGGTCTCGTCGCGCTTTTGGCAATTTTCGGCCTTGCGATGGGAGCGCCAAAACGCGTTTCTGTCGCGTACGTTGTTCGCGGTAAGGCCGTCAATGCGGTTTACGCAACGGGCACCGTCGAGGCGGAAGACCGCGCTTCGGTGAAGGCCAAAGTCGCGGGTAGTGTGAAAGCCCTTCTCGTTCGCGAGGGCGAGCGTGTCGAAAAAGGTGCGCTCCTCGCGCGCGTCGAGAACACGACCATCACCCACGCGCTCGAGCGCGGGAAGCTTGAGCTCGCAGCATCATCGAAACAAGCCGGTCCGAAGCTCTCATCGCTCGTTGCAAAAGCCACAGCCCTACGCTCCGAGTTGGCCCTCGCACGCTCGGAAGCCGACAGGGCCGATGCGCTCGTCAAAGGCGGCGGCATGTCGGCGCTTGATCGTGATCGCCTCCAATCGCGCGCAACGCAACTCGATGCCGAACTGCGTGCGAATTCGGCCGAACAAGAGCTGGCGCGAATTGCGCTGACATCAAACACGGCCCAAGCCGCCGAGGACGTCAAGGCGCTTACCTCGCAAGTCGACGACACCGAAGTGCGCTCACCCGTTGCAGGCATTGTGCTTCGAAGGCACGTCGAGCTCAGCGAAGTCGTGATGCAAAACCAGGTCCTCTTCGACGTCGGCAACACCGAGCAACTCGCCCTTCGCGTCGCCATCGACGAGGGCGACGTCGCTCGCGTCAAGGTAGGTGCGCACGCTCTTGTCACGATGTACGCGTTTCGCGGCGAGACATTTCGCGCAACGATCACGCGCATTCTTCCGGACGCCGACCGCGCCACCAAATCGTTTCCTTCATGGTTACATTTCGAAGGGTCGCCGCCCAACTTGCGAAGTGGAATGACGGTCGAGGCCAACATCATCACCGACGAACACGATGGGGCACTCATGGTCCCTAGCGAGGCAATCGACGCGAATCACGTTTGGCGCGTCGACGGCTTTCGCGTTCGGAAAGTCCCTGTTTCGATCGGACTTCGCGACCTTCTGAAGGCCGAACTCAAGTTGGGCGTCGCGGAGGGTGACGCCGTTCTGGTCGCGCGAGACACAAGCCTGAGCGATGGGTCATGGGTCTGGCCTCGCAAGGCTCAGTAGCAATGCCGCTCTTCATCGCCCTACGTCTGCTCTCCGATCGCAAGTTCCTAACGACGGTCGCGATACTCGGCTTCACACTCGGCGTATTTCCGCTCATCACGATCAGCGGCATTTTGCGCGGCTTTCAGAGCAAGTTCATCGACACGATTTTGCGCAATAGCCCGCACGTGGTGCTCACCAGCGAAGAACGCCGCACGCCCGTTCGACCGATCGATGCGTTGTCAGCTCTAAATGCGAGCGCGGTTCACCAAGTTGACCATGAAGTCCCAGACACGCGCGTCGTCCGGCTCGATCGTCCCAGCGAAATGGTGCATGCGCTCAGTCAAAAGCCAGGGGTTTCGGGCGCTGCGCAGAGCGTGCTCGGGAATGCGCTCATCGTGTTCTCGGGACGTGAGCATCCGATCGATCTGCGAGGCATCGAGCCTATCGCTCAGAACAGAGTGACGCCCTTTGAGCCCATCCTGACTGAAGGCTCATTTCGAACCTTTGTCGCGGCACACGACAGTCTGCTCATCGGAGCCGGCGTTGCGCGCGATCTTGGGCTGCACACAGGCGATACATTGTCCTGCGTTTCGTCACGGGGCGAGCGAATGGTACTCAAAGTCGCGGGCGTGTTTGAGACGGCCGTCAACATCATTGACAAATCCCGCGTCTACGTTCACCTGCGTACAGCGCAGTCAATTTTGGGCAAAGGAGACGCCATTGACCGGATCGAAATTCGTCTCGACGAGCCCGACACCGCCGACGAACAGAGCCTTCGCATCGAGAGGGCATTTGGCTACAAGTCAGAGAGTTGGCGAACCATCAATGCCAATTTTCTCGGCCTCTTTGCGCAGCAGAATCAGATCATTGGCTTCGTTATCGCAGCCCTGCTTGCCGTAGGAGGCTTCGGGATCCTTTCAATCCAAATCATGATGGTTTTGCAGAAGCGGCGAGAGATCGCGATCTTGCGAAGTGTCGGATTTACCAAGCGCGATGTCATGTTCATTGTGCTTGCACAAGGCGCGCTTATCTCACTTGCAGGAGCGCTCATCGGAAGCCTCCTTGGGCATTTCACGCTTGAAACTCTCGCGCACACGAAGGTCGTCGCTGGAGAAACATTCTTACATACCGAAACGTGGATCATCTGGGAGTCGTGGATTCAGTACGTACTCGCCATCGCCTTTGCTAGTTCAGTAGGTTTACTGTCAAGTGCATTGCCTGCTTGGCAAGCCGCGCGCATCGAACCTGTTGATGTCCTGCGAGGGCAAATATGAGCGCTCGAAAGGAGCCTCTCCTTTCAGCACGCGCACTCGTCAGAGAACTCGGCGAGCAAATGATTACGCGTGCGCTCGACGACGTGGACCTTGAAGTTTACGCGGGAGAATTTCTCGCGCTGACAGGACCGAGTGGCTCGGGCAAGAGCACGCTGCTTTATCTATTGTCTGCGCTCGATCGCCCGACGAGCGGCGACATCTGGTTCGACGGCTCAAACATCACGAACATGAATGATGACCAGCGCGCTGCGCTGCGGCGTGAGCGTTTCGGGTTCGTATTTCAGTTTCACTTCTTGCTTCCCGAATTTACGGCCCTCGAGAACATTTCGATTCCGCTGAGGCATCGCGGAATCGAAGCCAAAGACGCCGAACAGCGCGCACGAGGCGCCCTTGAATCACTCGGCATTGCCGACCTTCACGGACGTCGTCCTCACCAGCTATCCGGCGGTCAGC
>JAHFDZ010000097.1 GCA_023248745.1 Myxococcales bacterium
GCATCGTCGCGAGCACAACGGGCACCCGGGTCAGGCGCCATTCGCGACGAAGGATCGCTTTCGTGACGCTCATTGTTGGAGGTCCTTTCTGCTCTCTTGAGAGAGCCATGCGAGCACCAATGCCTCGAAGGAGAGATTTTCGCTTTCGCCTGCGTTGGGATCAAATGATCGAATCGACGCGTGAATTTGCCTGACAGAGTGTGGCTCCGCTGTCGCGATGAAGACGACTTCGGTGGCGTCGCGCTTCGCATCGACGGCGAGAACATGAGGCAACGCCTGCAAGGTCTCGATAGACGTGGCCGGTGAAACGCGGACAAGCCGTGCGTGTTCGAGGAGGTCGACAAGGCTACCGAGCGAAAGCGCTTTTTTCCGACCGATAAGCACGACGTCATCGGCAACCCGCTCGAGATCATCAAGTTCGTGTGCCGCGATAAGAGTGGTGAGGCCACCTTCAGAGGTGCGCGTGAGGATCGCTTCAATGACGCGGCGACGCGCAAGCGGGTCGAGTCCGAGGAGTGGATCATCGAGGAGCAGGAGCTCAGACTTTTGTGCAAGCGCGAGCCCGACAACGAGCCCTGCGCGCTGGCCTCGAGAGAGCTCACGCACCCGAGCACTCTTTCTCAATGCAAAGCTCGCAGCCAGCTCGTCGAAAAAGGACCGATCAAAGCGCGGGTGAACAACGGCGTGAAACTCAGCAAGTTCTTCCACGCGCAAGCTCGGCTCTTCAGCGTGCGTTTCGGGAACGAATGCAAGTCTTGCAAGTGTTGCTGCGGTGAGCGCGCGAGCCTCTTGTCCGAAAATGGACGCGCGCCCGCCCGCAGGATGATGAAGCCCAAGCAGTACGCGAAAGAGAGTCGATTTCCCTGCGCCGTTGGGACCGATCAATGCAAGTGTCCGCGCCCTCTCTGCGGTGAACGAGAGATCGTTAATCGCGACGTGCGGTCCATAGAGCGCGCGCAATTTTTCTACCGAGACAATCGATTCAGTCGTCATCTTGATCCTCGCGTTCCTGAAACAAGAGATCGTGTTTGTCGGCGTAGCGCTCAATCGCCGCGACCAAGGTCTTTCGCGAAACGCCAAGATGAACGGCTTCCGTGACCGCGCGTTCGACGGCGATCTGGAGCTTCTTCTTACGCTCGCTGCTCGGAAGCGTGGGTCGCGCCGAGGCTACGAAGAGTCCTCTGCCATGCTCTGCCACCACATCACCGTGGCGCGTCAATTCCGCGTAGGCCTTTGCCACGGTGTTGGCGTTGACGACAATTGCTGCCGCGACAGTGCGCACGCTCGGCAGCAAATTGCCCGGTAATAGCTCACCACTCGCGATAGCTGCGCGCACCTGATCGACGATCTGTCGCCAAATGGGAGTCGGGCTCCCTGGGGCAATTTGAAAGCGTGGCGTCATCAGGCGGGGCTGACTGTACTATGTGTACTAGTAATAGTGGTACACTATTCGCTCCTTGCCTGACCAGTGGATCGCTTCGCTTGCGACCTGCGCGCGCGCGGCTCTCTACGTTCCGCCACGAGTAGCGGTATTGGCGCAAGCGAAGCAAGCGATCTCTCGTCGCCGAACACTCTCGCCCTATTGGCCAAAAGCGACGCGGAACCTTCGTTCGTCCGTCAGAGCACCATCATCGAGTCTTCGGTTGCGGCGAAGACGTCGCGAATCTCAAAGCGCTCGTTGTTGACGACGACTTCTCCGTTGAGCGCACCGAAGTAGTTGCTGTGGTCGACGTGAAAGGCCAACGGGACGCGAACTTGTTCGCACCGATGATGGTGCGGGTCAAATTGCAAATCGACGAACGCGTTGCCTTCGCCGCGCGGCGAGAAAATCTTCCATGCCGTGGTGTCGAGCGTTCGCCGGTTCACGTAGTCGTACTCAAACGATAGGGAAGGTAGCTTTAGAAAATGGTCGCCGATCCAAAGCGCGTACTTCTGCCCGTAAGCGACCGGACGTGCGAGCGAGCGATCGTGCGCAGCTTGCAGCGCAAAGGGAACGGTCTTGCCACTTTCGCTTGTCGCCATTCCACTTGCGATGATCCAATTCCAGTTTTCGAGCAGGCGTCGATGCCCGAACGAGCGGTCGTAGGCACCTGCGCTACCTTGCTGGAGTTCGATCTGCTTTCCGTCGATCGACAGCCTGCCGTTGATCAACGTCATGTTGCCCCATTGCTGATGGGTGCCGCGGCCGTGCTCAAACGCGGTTGTTTGAACGAAGGGCTGCAAGTGTGAGGCAGCGCTTCCCTTGAGCGACATTCCTTTGACGACGAGATCGAAGTCGATGCGGCTATCGTCTTCGGCAATGCGGATGAAGCGATCGCCTCGCGCGTCGTGAAATTCGCGGCAGTCTGGCGAGATCTTGACGAAGTTGCGTCGCCAAAAACGCGTTTCGGTTGCGAGTGAGAACACACCCGTGCGCTTGTTGAGCACGACGATTCCGGCGTTGCCACCGATCTGAAGATCGATGAGATTCGCGCTCACAAAGTAGTCGTCGCTGTCAAAGTGGACGAAGAACCACCGATGGTATCGACGTGAGCGCGTGCCAGCGCTGGAGATATTAATGTCCTTCGGACTCCGTCGAAACCAACCCGCTTGATACGAACCATCGGCTGCTAAGAGCGCTGACGGGGGCTCTCTCAACGTGCTGTAGGTACCGGCCGGCGCAATGACCTGAGGGGGCGTGCGTATTGTGCGCAAGAGGCGGCGAACCGAGAGATAGCGGGAGAGCGGAGCCGTTGGCATTGCTTTGTTTACCGCGCGCGTTCGACGAATCCAAAGTTGTCGACGTATGAAGTTCGTTTTGAGCAGAATCGGCCGGCCGTCAGAAGGTTCGGTTCAGGCCTAACGTGATCGGTGTGAGACGTACGGTCGAGCGGTCGTCTTCGCAGTCGAACCCGAGGCGCGCTCAAGCATGAGTATGCGCTTGGGTAGCAGCGTTTCGAGCACCATCATTGTTGTGCCTGCGAGCTGTCTAACGGCGAGCGGCAATGCCTACCGCATCGCGTTGTCTAAAATCCGCTGAATGAGTGCTTCGTAGCTTAGGCCTGCCTCGGCGGCCGACATCGCAAAGTCGTCGGATCGTGCGAGCGACGGATTCGGGTTCACCTCAATGACGTTCACTTTCCCGTCCTCGGTAAGCCGCACGTCAAGGCGAGCAAGACCGCGAATTTTCAAGATGCGATACGCCATGCGCGCGGTGCGAGCGAGCCTATCGGCCGTGCCATTCGGAAGCGGGGCGGCAGGGCCATTCTTGATGCCCCATTTTTTCCGGTAAGCGTCGTCCCACTTCGCTCTGCGCGTCGTAAATCTTGGGCTCGTGCCGTCGGCAGCACCAAAAAAGATCTCGCGCGGCGGCAATGCGAGTGGGCGCTTGTTTCCGAGCACGCTGACGGTGAGCTCGCGTCCTTCGATGTACTCCTCGATAAGCGCATCGCGGTCCATGCTCTCGTGAATAAAGCGCGCGCGATCAAGCGCCTCTTCTTCGGTGCGGGAGTACGAGGCCTTTGCGATACCATCGCTCGATTCTTCGCCAAGCGGTTTCACAAACGCGGGGAAGCGAAAGCGTTGCAGCTTCCGAATGGGGCGCGTTCGTGTTGAAACGACGAACCCTGCAACTCGGATTTTGTGGAACGCGAGCACCTTTTTCGCGAGTGCCTTGTCTTTGCAGAGGAGCAATGATTCCGGTCCTGCGCCCGTGTATCGAATCTTCATCAGGTCGAGGAGCGCGGGCACATTCGGCTCGTGAGAGCGGTCGAGAAAGAAGCTCTCGCAAAGATTGAACACGACGTCAGGCGCAAAGGCCTCGATGCGCTTCATCATCTCGCCGACCTGATCGTAGACGGGCAGCATTTCGACGTCGTGCCCGAGCGCCCGGAGGCACGTGATCACATCGGCCTCGGTTGGCTTCGCTTCGTCTTTTCGAAGTGCACGCATCGAGAGCGACTCGTCGGGTCCGATGCGCCGCGCCATGTCGAACAGAACGAGTACTTTCAACCTTAGACCTTCCTCTTAAACTTACCGGTGTGAAGGTAATTCGTAACCAGTGTTGCGAGATATGAGCCGATGTCGAGGAGCAGCGCGCTCTCGTCGCTTGGCGTCCCAAGGTTGAGTGCGTCTGCGCGAACGATCAACTTCGCGGCAAGTCCATCGACCGTGTACTTCGACTCACCTGTCCACGTTACCGTCGAAGTGACGATCGCCCGCCTGTAGCGCCGCATGAATCGCGCCGCGGGTTCGTCCCCTGGCGTGAGTTCGCCGAAGATCTTTCGAAGATCTGCGTCGTAGAAATCGGGGTAGTCGGCCTCCCATAGTTTTCGCTTCGCTTTGTAGTGCCAAAGAAGTGTGCGTTTCGATTTTGACGTTTCCGCAACGAGGCGCCCTCGTGTCACCCGTGGAGCGGTTCTCGCCGCTTGCCGCATCAGCTTGTCGACGTACTCGAGCTTCTCAAGTGCGCGCCACCCTTCGTAGTGTGTTCGCCACTCGTCTTGAGAAAGCGCGAGCCACACCGCAAACGTTTCGGCGAAGTCCTCGTCGGGGTGTGCCTGCGCATACCAATTGGGAAGGTGCCTTACGAACGCTTTGCTGTAAGGGCGCGGTCGATACGTTTCCGGATGATAGTCAGTCGCAGGATCGCCGAACGCTGTGCGCCACGTCCTCCTCGAAGAAAAACGATACGCGTGATCGAACGCGTGTCCGCACTCATGGAAGAGAAGCTTGTCGCACCACTCGGGTGTCCCACCCTCGACCTCGAGCATCTGACGCATCTCGATCTGCTTGAGCCTCGGATGTGCGAGGTAGAACGGAATTCCGATGGCGGGCACGCCCGTTGGTGAGAGCCACTCGTCCGCAAAGTAAAGGGTGGGGCGGAGCGAGAGGCCGCGCGCATCGAGAGCAGACATGAGTTTTTGGACGCGAGGTTCGACTTCGCTGCCTTCGATGCGAATGCCAAGATCGCAGAAGCGGATCTTGAGAAGGTCCTCGTCTTTGAGCGACTCCCAGTCTTGGCTCACGATCCCATGTTAACTGGCAACGCTCGGGGACGACGAATTCCTCGTAGCGGGTCGCGCGCGCATGCCATGTGCAAGAACGGCTCGATCAGGTTTGATCGCGATCTCATTGACGGAACCGCCTTGCTGCGTTTTGCGGGGTAATCGACTCGTAACGTTAACGTTACGAGTGAACGAGCCCAATATTTGCTGGTGATCGATGATGGGTGGCTTTCGCGGGCACACGGCGAAGGGTTGCCACTCGTGAGTTAGGATTGGCCGTCAATGGGGTACGAACTTCGCGCACGGGGCGTTGGGCGTTCGTTCGCCATCACGACGACGTGCTTGCATCGAGCGTCGGAGCTTTGCGTTCGTCTTTCGGCACCCAACCATGCGCACGCAGCCAGATGCGAAGCTTGCCGCTCATCGCCGCTGTTGCATCGCTTTCGTAGAACGCGCCGCTGAGTGGAAATGTCTCACCGCTCTTTAGAGCGAGCACAATGCGCGAGATCCGAATGGTGCCAGCTTCAAAAATCTGCTGCTTGTCGGCAGGTGCGCCCATCCCGGGCTGTAGCTGGAGCTGAGCGTGCTGCTTGTCCTGGTGCTCGAGCTCGATCGCATAGAGGTGCTTCAACGGAATGCGTTTTGGGTGTTCACCCGCGCGCCCGAGCTCAAGCGTCCTAGAGTCAACTTTCATGACCATCACGCCAGAGTTCGTCGAAGCGACTTTCGCGCGCCAGAAGACGTAACCAAATGCCAAGACGACGAACAATCCCGCAAGCGTTCCCATGAAAAGGTAAAGAACGCCACCGCCGAAAAACGTCGCAAGCACAAGCGCAGTAAGGCTCTGCACTACATTGAACGAGCGGTTACCACCGGGCGCGTAAATGAACGCGCGCGGGTCCTCCGTTGCGGCGTTTCGCTGAGTTGGGGCGCGATACGGGTTGTTCACAACTGATATGAGCCGCGAGCGCGGTCTAAGTCGCGCGAAGATCGTCAAATTTCAGGACGAAACGCAGGGTAACGAACGAGCAAACTGAAAATTAGCCCTTTGGGGTCGGCGGAAAGCAGCCGTCAAACATGTACCTTGAGTACGCTCAATCGATTCTTCGACTGGCGAGTGGCGTTTAACAACGAGCCGTATTCGAATTACTCGCGCCCTGAGTCCGGCCAAGTCACGCTCTCGATGCGCCGCGAGGCTCGCTGAGTCTAAAGGCGCTGCCGTTCCACCGGCACTGACAGTCGCAGCTAAGTTTTGACACATTTCCACATGGTGGTAATGTGTCTTAGTGATTGTCACCTTCGGGAATAAGCTCGCTCGAGATCTCGTCGAAGAAAAGAACTCTCGAGAGCTGCGCTCCTTCCCGGCCGACCTCATCCGAACGGCTCGAAAGAAGCTCAACATGCTTCACGTTGCACATTCACTTTCTGACCTGACAGTGCCACCCGGAAATCGATTGCATCTTCCGAAAGGCAATCGTGCAGGAAGGCACGCCATTTCCGTCAACGATCAGTGGCGCATTGCGTTCGTCTGGAAAGACGGCAACGCATACGACGTTCTCGTCGAGGATTATCACCGATGAAGTTCCATCATTTTTCGAACCCCTTTCATCCAGGTGAACTTCTGCTCGAAGAGTTCCTTCAACCGAAGAAGCTGACTCAACTCGCATTCGCCAAAAGAGTTGGCTGGTCACCCCGCAGACTCAACGAAGTCATTCGCGGCAAGCGATCCATCACGGCAAACTCAGCGATCGATCTTGCGGAAGCGCTGGGGACTACGCCCGAGTTCTGGTTGAACTTGCAGGTGACCTACGATCTCGCGCAGGCGTACAAGGCGCGAAAGGTCGCGTAGATTCCGCGATCTCCGGCGGCTCGCCAAAGCAGCGTGACGCGATCGGCCCAGAGTGTCGTCATCCGTTCCGCGCCGGCATTTCGTCGGTTGGGGACGCGACTCGACTCGCGTCTTGCCCGTGCTACACGTTCGCAGCGGTCACGACGATGCGACTGAGGTCTGCGCGAGCGAGATCTTCGCGCGGAACGAGTAGGTAGATCGCGTTCGAACCCCACGAGAACCCTGCGGCGTTGTCGAAGATCAATCGCAGCAAGCACTCGTACGATGCGATGTCATCGCTGCACCCGGTTGGCGGACACCACCCGTAGTGCTCGTCCAGCGCGCTGGGCTTGTGGCCAAGCATTCGGTGAAACTCGTTGCGCCCATCGGCGTTGTAACCCTTGGGGAAGAACTCCTCGTACTCGCACCAATGCGGTTCGCGAAGCGGCCAGAGAGCCTCGAGCGCCTCGCCTTCTGGCAACGTCCACGCGAGCCTGAAATCGAGCTGCGTCTCCCAGTCGCCGACGGAGCTCGCCGTAGTCGCAACTGCGCGATCTGCAGAAGGCTCGCGGAACCAACGCACGCGGAAGTCTTCGTTCTCACCGGAGGAGGATAGGCGAAGATCAATACGAAGCAGACCGGTGAGCCTCACGCTGCTGGCGGGAAGCGCAGCGGTTGCACATGCGAGATCGATCTGCCCGAGAAACGCGTGCTCGTTCCACTCTTCTTCGGTCTCGCAGTAAGGCGTGCCTCCGAACTTCGACTCGGTTGCGCCGAGCAAGGGCTTCGTTGCCTCGTGCGCACCGAAGAGCCGAGCGAACAGATTGCGGCGAATCGGTTTCGAAACGCGATGAGCAGTGATGGCCACGCACGGCCGCACATGTGACGCCATCATCTGCTCGGTCTCTTCGGCGAGACCTGCTCGATGCGCGTTTAGATCGTCACGAACCGGATCGGGAAATCGGAGCGGAGGTGGCGTTGTCGCTGCCATTCGAGCGGAAAGCCTAGCGCTGAGGGTCAACGCTCACAACGCACGCTTCGATCAACCTGATTGACCTATTGCCGCAAACGTTCCTCGCGTGGGCCACGAGGAACTTTGGGACACATCGGGTATCGACTCGTGCTCGAGGAAACTTGCACTTTTGCGTTACGCCAAAGTCCAGTGCGACAAAGCTAGGTACCGAGGCTCAAGGGTAGCGAGATGCCAAATCGAAGGGAGCACGTGTGGAGGTAGCAACCGAAACGACGATCGCGTTGAATGTTGCCGCGAACATCGCCCGAAAGAACGGCGAATCCGTTGTTACCTTGGCGCATCTCCTCTATGCGCTGCTGTTTGACGTTCACGTTTCGATTGTTCTTCGCCGACTTGGGGAAGATCCCGATGTGCTTCAATCAAGATTGGCCGCAATGCTTGAGGCGAGACGGGTCTTTCCGTCGTCCTCGGAGGATGCCGAATTATCGCTGTCTTCGTCATTCAGCGACACGATGCAAAAGGCAGTGACGCACGCGCGCGAACGATGCGCCAACCGCAACGATCGTGGGGGCGGAGTTCCCCCGTATCGAGCGTCGCAACCCACTGAGCAACTCACCACGCTCGATGTCCTCGTTGCTGCCGCAGCCGCGCTCGGAAACACCGCTGCGTCGCTTCTCATCGGAGTCAATCGATTCAGCCTGCTCGATGAAGCGCTACGTTTCGCGCAATCGGGTGCTCCGCCTGCTCCGAACAAGTGGGGCTCGAGCGTCGTCCTGCACAACGACGACGTGACGACGATGGAGTACGTCCTGTTCGTCCTCACAATATTTTCAACAAGAGTGAGACCGAAGCAATCCATCTCATGCTGACCGTGCATCACAAGGGTTCGGCTCGACTTGGCTCGTTTCCACCGGACCTCGCTGAGGCAAAAGTTGCTGAGGTGTTGGCGCATGCGGAGGCCAGTGGATCGCCGTTGAGGGTCACGGTTTCAGGCGCGTGACTCCAGCCGCGACGAGCTTGGTCGCGAACGATGAAACACAGGTCGGATCGGCGCGCTGAGTTGGCGTCGATCCGTCAATCCTTTGGACGAACCTCAGGTGCGCTTGAGCAAAACGTAACGAGTACGCATGCGCACTTGAAAACCAAGTCGTTCGTAAAGTTGAATCGCACGTTCATTGCTCGCGCGAACGTGCAAAAACGGCGTCTCGCCGGCGAGAAGAATGCGATCCACGAGCGCGTTCGTGAGCGAGCGCGCAAGGCCGCGTCCCAAGTGATCGGGGTGAGTGCAAATCGCACTGATTTCGGTGAAGCCACGCACGCGCATGCGATAGCCCGCCATCGCAGCGAGGGGGCCATCGCTGCGCACACCAATGTATCCGCCGAACTCATGCGTGCGCGGACCAAAGGGGCCCGGCTTGGTAAGGCCCGCCAGTGCTCTCATGTCGAGAGCATCCGCGTCGCCGAGTTCGATGAAGGCGTGTCTGGGCTCCTCTGCCTTCTTCGATGTGAAAACCAATTGAAGAAGTGCGTCGTCAGAAACGATCGACCAGCCCACGAGGTCGTTGGGCTTTTCGTCGACGAAGAGTCCCGCCGTCTCGCCAACCGGAACGATATCGGCAAGCGAATTGTAACTGTCAATATTGCAATTTGCGAAGCCAGCGAGCGCTGAGATGGCATTCACATAGCGACGAGCCGCTCCGGTTCCCTCTGCGAGATGAGCTTGGCGAAACGAGAGCGCGCTGAAGATTGGGTTGTCGAGCGGATGCATGGCAAGAACTCAACGGCGGGTTGCGGGTGCGGGATATCCGCTTCTTGCGGGCAAAGCGATTTGGCGCGCGCATTTTCGGTAGGAGCGATTGATCGAGCCGCCCCAAGCTGTCTTCCAGTCATACCCGTTCGCGAATGTCGTCGAACCCATCGGCATTGCAACCCTTCGGGAACCTCGGGCCATTTTTGGACGACGCTCACTCCTTCGGGGAAGGGTCGGGCTGATCGTCCCAGCACCGAACGCACCAGCTCAGAACAATAGTGGAGAACGCGTCCCTGGCACGCGGCGCAGTCGCTATTGCGACAATTTTCATTTCCTTAGGATGCGGTGCGAGTGCAAAGTGCTATTCGAAGAATGGACAAGAATATTTACGAGCGACGGAGCAAGCGGTCCTGTGCACGCGACGTGACTTGAACGCGTTGACCCGCGCGGGCGGTCTGCCGATTGGCGTTGTTTCAGCGGAAGGTCTTCAATACGGCAATTCTACGCAGGAAGATGTCGATGCGAAGGCAGCCGTCACCGCTGCGCAAAGTGGCGGCACGCATGTCGTCGTCGTCTCGCAAGGGCTCGAAACGAGCTACGTTCAGCACGCAGGGACCGCGCAAACCAATTGTAAAGACGGTCACTCAAGCACGAGTTGCTCAACAACGTACACGCCGCCTTCCGTCTCGGCGCATGATCGGCCGGTGGCAAAGTATGAGGTGTATCGCGTTCCAAGTGAGCGATGGGCCAAGCTGCCTCCGCAGCTGAGGCCCGTCGCTTCTACCCCGCGCTATTGAGCGGGCGAGGGCACTGCCTCTGCGCTTAGCGATCCCCGTCAGCGCCCGCTTCCATCGCATCTGAACCCGCGTCGGCTGTACGACCTGAATCACCGCCGTCGACGTTCGCTTCGCGGTAGTCAGGTGGTAAGGCGCCACCGCACGCTTCGATGAGAGCGAACGTGGCCATTGCCGAGGCGACGGCGAGTGCGCCGCGTGCGCCGTTGCGTAAGCGACTTGACGAGACGAGCGAGGCCCGCGCGAGGTCTTCTTTGAACCACACTTTGCCGGTCGAGTCGTGCAAGTACCGAACGCAGAGTCGATCAGAAGTGGCGCGAAGTTTGGCGCGCGCATCTCTTTCGCTCATCGCCGAGAGATCGTGCACGACTGTATTGCACTCAGCACACAGGCGCCTGTTGGCGTCGAGTTGCGCCATCTCGGAAAAATTCGCGCCGCAAGGGAAGGCAAGTTCGATCTTGGTTGAACGCATCAAGACAACTCATTCGCAAGCGTCATGCCGAGCGTTCTTTCGTGGGAAAGCGAAGCGAATGTGAACGCGTCTTCTTGGCGCGTCGGGCACTCGAGTCATGGTGTTGTGAACTATGGGTAACGGTTCGAGAGCCCCAGCTCGCAACGCGAGCTACAAATGGCCGCACGTGGCAAATTGGCTCATCAGCGAGGCTGGCGTTCCAAGTTCGCCAAGTCGCTTCTCGATGGAGTTCGTCAAGTTGGTGTACTTTGGGTTCGCTCTGTCGGAAATGTCGATGAGGTAGACGGCCGAGTAAACGATCTTGTTTGGAAGGTCTTCGTACGCATCGCCGAGCACGGTTGGACCGGCACACGAAACGCCGGTGATGATGTGATTCGAATCGCCGCAGTATTCGGTGAACTTGTGCATCCAAATGCTGTGCGTAGGCGATCCACAAGCGGCTTGACTAAATCGGCTGTCGAGCTTTTCAAGGGCGCCGGGTCGCAAGTGCGTGAACATCTCGCGACCTGTGGTTGAAACGTAACTCTTCTGGGTACTATCGAGGCCAAACTCGAGCGCGACGTATTGCTTTACCGAATGGTCTGCGGTGCCGTTGTGATCGGTGTCGACGTCGACCGAGTAAGGGTAGCCGTAGACATAAGGTGAAGGAACTTTACCTTGGTCTCCGTACGTTTCTTGCGGCGTGCAAACGAGGCGTTCTCCATCGGGCGACATCGCAACGTGCGCGCACGCCCAAGGTGTTTCAATGGTTTGCATGTCGAGCTTAACCGGGTAGCCCACGCCGCGATCGATGTCCCAAACGCTCGGCACCGAACTTGGGAAGTACACGCAGTCTGCTCGGTTGGTTGTGGCTTTGCCGTTGCTGTCGTGGCAACTCGGCGCTGCGGGCCAGTTGCCGTGAGAGGCGACGTAACGCGTCCCGTTCTTCGTGAACGCAAAGCCGTCTTCGAATGCAAATGCGGACGTGTTGACCCCCGCCGGTGTGCCCGCCGCGCCAAGGAGAATGGTGGGCGTAGAAGCAGGCGAGAGTCCGTCCGCGGCGAGGGGAACGCGATAAACATCTGACCAAGCCGAACCCGTTCCTCCGGACAGTGCGAAGAGAATTTCGTTCGTCGAAAGCCAGTTGCCCCATCGTCCTTGGTCATTGGGCGCGCCGGTCGATACCGTCGCGCACTTTTTGTCGGCGAGCGAACACACTTTCATTTCGCCGATCGAGTTGCCCGAACGGTACTCGAACGCGATGCGATCGTTCGCGGGCGAAAGGGCAGGGTGAAAGATCGACGCGGTCGTCGAAGCCGGTTGAAGGTGCGTTGCTGGATCGAGAAACACCTCGACGTTAGTGGCGAGGCCCGTGTCGAGATCGACGCGCATTTTGTAGAGCTTGCAGCTTTGAAGGTTGTCGGCGTTGCAAGCGCGTTGCCACGCATCAGAGGGTGTTACGCACCGTGATGGCGTTTGCGCGCGATCGCAGGCCTCGTTGCGTCCGCAATCGGAAGTGGCCTTGCAGGTCGCGCCCGCCGCCCGCGTACCAATGGCCTGACTAGGACCTGCTGGGATGAACACGTCGATGACGCGTGAAGACGGTGGAGGCGCGCTTGCTTCTTGGACCGCCGAAGCATCGCCGGCTCCGGCGTCTGCAGGCTCAACATGGCTCGTGCAACCCGCAACGAAGAGCGCGATGGCGCGAGGGATTGCGTGCGTCAAAAAGCGAGTTTTGAACAAGGGGAAGCCTCCGAGCAAACCCCCACCGCCTTCGAGCACGGTAGCACCCTTCGCACACAACGCTGGGGGAGCGGTTTTGCAAGTTACGCCTCACCGACCTTTGGAGACACGCTTTCGGTCACTGCCGATGACGCGCGCAACCAAGTGGTGCGGCACGACAAACAGAGGAACTGAGGGAAGACGTCCAAGGAGCGCCTGCAAGACAGCACCCGGCTGGTGCCCAAGTAGGGCGCGTTTAGCTATCGAAGTCATGAATCAACGACTGATACGCTAATTGAATGCGTAACGGTCAAGTTGCTTTCTTATTTGCAATAGTCGCCACGGCGTGTGCAGGTAAGGTCTCTCCGATCGCCGAGCCCCGCCTCGCAGTGCCGACGACAACCGCACCGGCTCCACGTGCGCCCTTCGCACTGCGGAACAGTGAGCCGCTGACGATGACCGAACCCTATCTAGACGTGTCGCGCGCAGTCGACGAACCACAAGCGGAATTGCCGCCGCCGCCTGTCGTTCCCAAGCCCGTTCCCAAGCCCGACAAGTTGCGCATCGGCAAACTCGTGCTGCATCGCATCGCCGATGTGCCGCTTATTCCATTTGGGCCGTCTGACTCGCTCGATGGGCCCTGGCCAAGTTATGCCGGCGTCACGATCTTCTTGAGCAGAGGCACAGGTCTCGCAAAGTTGAGCCCGAATGGAACGATCGAAATGATCGATGAAGCGTGGTTGCGTGGGCTCCTCGACTTTCGCAGTCAATGGCTTACGCGAGTGGACAACGTCAATGCAAAGGTTACGCAGTTCAGAGCGTCCTTCTACACAAGTGCTTTTCTCGAAGACTCGAACTACGCGGTGAAACGAGTCGGAACCAAGCTGGTATGGAGTGCCTTAAATCGATCGTCAGCGCGTCGCACCAGGCCCGAGAAAGCGTGCAATCCGTCAAAGGACAGACGCACGTTTGACGGAACGCAAATCGACTTCTGTGGCGAGTACGGCAAGGCACATGTTGCCTTCGATGGACAGCCTCGGACGCCGCTCGCCGATTGGGTAAAGGCGTGCGCGCTCGAGCACGAAAGCGTTGACAGCCTGCGACCCGCATCTGCGATGATCGATCAACGCGGCACGCTTTGGGTCTGGTCGGCGACCGCATTGTGGTCGACCCGCGAGGTCAAGCAACCCGTCAGTTTTCCTGACCAAGAGAGTGAACATCAACGAACCGTTGACAGTCGAGAGCCTCTCTCGCTCTCTGATAGCCAGCTCAAGAGGAAGTTGTGCGGAGGACCTTTCATTAGCGTCAAAGAGCACCAAGACGAGTCCGAGATCCATGAGGTCGTTTGGCGCGGTCAGACGTTACGTGGCTTTTACGTCACGGTAGAGCCACAGGACACAGAAGGCGCGAACTTCGAAAGTCTCGTGCGGGCGATTAAGGTCGCTATTGCGAAGCACCCTGGTGCACGGATTTTCTGTCTTGAATAGTTCTCTTGCGAACTACGTGGTCAGGTTGGATCCGGTCGCGAAGGCCTATGGCAGCTGGCGGCTCAGGTAGATCGACCAGCCTTGCCTTAAGGGCGGGCAACAACCGTAGTCAACATAATTGACTACGTGCAGTTTCCCTCCACCCAGGAACCGTGAAGCGCTGCTCCGGATCTTTTCCTGGCGCCGCGATCGGTAGCCCTTGACACCCGCGCGCAGTGCGCAACAGTCCGCCCGGGAGGAATCCATGACAATGGGAAGCGAACTGCCGATCTTGGGCCTTTGCGGTGGGAATCTCGGCGCGTTCTCTATCAGCCTCGCGGTGAAGGACATCCACGCTTCGCGGGCGTTCTACGAGAAGCTCGGGTTCACCGCGATGGGCGGCAACATCGACCAGAACTGGCTGATCCTCAGCAGCGGCCCCACCGTGATCGGGCTGTTCCAGGGGATGTTCGAGAAGAACATGCTCACGTTCAACCCCGGTTGGGGGCAGGACGCAAAGCCCTATGAGCCGTTCGTGGACGTGCGCGAGATCCGCTGCCAGCTCGAAGCGGCGGGCCTGACGCCGGCCTCCGGCAACACCGCCGACACGCCGCAGGGCCCCGCACACTTTGTGCTGGTCGACCCGGACGGCAATCCGATTCTGGTCGACCAGCACCGCTGACCATCAGCGGCAGATCACGGTGCCACCGCGCCCACGTAGGCCCAACGCGGCTCTCGTTTCTTCGCATTTCCCAAAACCCTCTTCACCTGACGGCTCGCTTGATCCTGCTCGGATTCCACTTCGAAACCCGAGCACGAGCGGTAAGCGCCGCTACCGCATGAGGCCAGTGAGCAACGCGACGACTTGTTCGGCGATCGGCAGGCAACGGTCGGTCGCGCCAGACTCAGCGTCGCCGGCGAGCTCGGCGATCTCGACCACGGCGCTCCAGCTCCGACGCTCGGCCATAGTGCTCGCAAAGCCTCGCATTCTGCCGGCTTGGAGCCTTTGCGTGACAGCGACGGGTAAGAACGTTGACTATCGCGTTGGAGCTGGCGGGCGACGTGCGCGCCAAGGCGTGGGAAGCCCCATCACGGCGACGACGGTGCTTGGTCCACGAAGAGGACCCGGATCAGGTGCTGAAGGGATCAGGGATGACGGGATCAGGTGCTGGGTGGGTCGTCGATGCTGGAGCGGATTGCTTCGACGAGGACTTTGAACGATCAGGAGACACGTCGCATCTTGCCGATCTGGCTTGTCGGCCGGTTACCATCGGGAGCGCGCTTGATGATGCCGATCGCGAGTTTGCGAAGGGCCGAGAGCGCTTGTGCGCCGGCCCTGGGACATGGCCCCACCTCATTCGCGGTTCAACGGCGAAAGGTGTTGATAACTGAAAAGTGAAGTTACAAATTGTCTATTGACAGGATGCCTTGGGAGGGGCGCGGCATGCGATTTGTAACACCGGGCACTTCAATGGCCCTTGTGGTCTCGTGCGTCAGCGCGACGTCGTTTGCTTTTGAGCCGTGGGAACATCGCGATGCTGGAGATCGCGGATTTGAAAGCGCGCTCAACGGGCTGAATCAATCGGACCGAAAAGCGGTCGAGGTAGGGCTAGGGGCCTACCTCAAGAATGAAGGCGGCGCCGCAAGACCGAATCTCTGGGTAGGCCCCTCCGGGTCCACGGCTTCACCAAGCGAGGCAAGGCGGTGGTTTACCTACGGTGAGCTGATTTCGACCTATGGCGACTTCCGCGAATCCATTAAGGATTTGCGTGAAACACCCGCAGACAAGCTCAACGTGATCCATCGGATCATTCGCGGCGACTTTAAGCCGTCGAACACCGGGAGTGATTTCAAACCGCTCGGTAAGGGCAAAGGCAAGGCCGACGGCATTACAGACGTCGATCCGGGTTACCTGTTCCTCCAATCAGACAAGATGATTTCGGATGAGGCGAGAGCGTTCGTTCGCCTTGCCATGTGGAACAAGACTCACTTTTCGGAACTCGCCGTCCAAACGTACCAGGTGCAGCACAACCTTGCGCTCGATCGGATCGGCGAATCGGTGCTGACGAACAACCCGCAACTGTTCTTGGATGCGTTGCACCTCGAGGCACTAGGCCATCATGGTCTTACCGACATCTTTGCGGCTGGTCACATGATGGTGGACCGAAGGCCGAATCTGAACCCCCTCGACAAGAATCAGGGCGAACTGAAAGACGTGATGGAGTTTTATCGGATCGCCACCCTTAATTGGGATGATCTTCTGAAGGAGCTCGCCAAGCAGCTCGCCATCAGCATGGCGAAAGAGTCTCTTGAAAAAGCAAAGATCTTGGCCGACCCAAATCCGCTGTCGATCGCGAAGAAACTGCGTGCGCTAAAGAAAAAGGTGGCTCCATCACTGCCGCTCGAGTTCAAAGTCTTTCTGCGCGGTGTGGACGACGGCTCCGCACACATTGGCTACAACCACAAGGGCTACCAAGTGGTTGGATTCGAAGATGAGGAGAAGGCCGTCGCCTACGAGCCGTCCGCCTTTTGGCAATCGTTCGGCGATGGTGAGTATTTTGCCTCGATTGAAGGAAAGGACACGACGATCCTGCAAGCGAAGACCGCTCGCGCCGTGGAGCTCTCGGTGCGTTCGTTGTTCCGAGCGTACGCGGATCTGAAAGCCTTCGCCGAGGCGAACTCGAAAAATAGCAAACGGGCCGAGCTCATCAAGAAACGAGTCGTGCAATGGAAGGCGAGTTACGACGCCTTTGAGGCACTGAAGGTGATCCCGATTTACGTAGTGAACCCGGACGGTATTTGTCCGAAACGGGACCACGACGTGTTTGACAAGCTCCATTATGTGATGAACGGTCCTAAGTCGAAGCAGGATGAGCTTGCCATGCTGCTCACGGGGCTCGATGAGTTGAAGTTCGCACAGAACGCGACGCTCGGCTATTGCGCCAAGACGCCGACGAGGTTGCCGTACTACCCGCTCATCAAGTCCTTTATGGAACGCGCTACGTTCGGCTACTCAACGAAAGTGGCCAATCAGGCCAAGGTTACTCCCCACAAGAACGGCGGCCAATACCGCAGTGGAGTGCATGCATGCAACGGGGGCCTCTACCTAACGGGCGTCCGCTTGGATCAGGAGCGGTACCTTTGCGAAGCCGGATGGGGTGACGGCGTAGGAGAGACCACGTGGTCGAAAGCGGATGAAAGCGGGATGCGAACGTGTCCACGGGGCATGGCGATGACGGGCATCTTCGCTGGAAAAAAGAGCGGCATCCTCTGCGCGCTCCTTTCAGATGAAGTCGTCTCCTATGTCGACGAAAACACACAGCGCGCGGGCATGCACGCCTGTCCTTCTGGTTCCGTACTTCTTGGAGTGAACGTCGACAAGAACCACCTGCTTTGTGGCAAGCTGGCCCGTATGAAACGTTTATAGTTACAATTCCGTGCATTCAGTTGCATGCGCGTCCGCAGTGCGTGCAGGCGATCCTTCGAAGGGTTCATCAGAGGGTTCTCCGTTCGTCGCGACAGACGGGTACAGTAGCCTCGTGGGTTGGAAGCTCGCGGACGCATCATCAGAAGTTAGCTGGCAACAATATGTAGGCAGAGCTTTGCGCGAGGGAGCGGTGTCCGTGAGATCGAATCCTTCTTCGCTCAGGAAGCTCGCGCACGGTGTCCGCGCAAAGCAACGGGGTCCTCTGGGCTTGGCGAGGCGGGATATTTCCCCTTGCACGTTCTACATCGCGCTCCTCACTATCGCGTGGTCGTAAACAGCGCGGCTGACGTTAGATCCGTCACGCTGGTTGATGCCCATGCAAGGCGCAGCTGATTGTCGAGAATGTCGTAGAGCGCTACGCGCCTTACGGCTGTAGTTGACACAAACGTGAGTTTCGAAGGCGAAGCTTTCAACTCGAGTTCGATGGAGCCACTTTCGATGGTCGTGCCGTTGGTGTCTTTCATCACGTAGTCGTGGGTACTCGCGCCCATCGTTCGGCTTGCGGGATCGACGTCTGTAATTTCAATGCGCGCAGGCAAGCCGCTGACTGCACCTTGCAGGGTCCACGTGCGCTGAATGGGATACGGATTGAGTGGTCCGCGTGCTGTCGACGCAAAGGGCGACGTGAGTTCCTGCGAGTAAGCGGTGTTCGCCCAAATTTCTCGAAATAAGGCCTTCCCCTCTTCGGTGAGGTAACTCTCCGGGCTCACCGCCGTGGGGTTGCTCATATCTGCGTACTTGGGCGCGTACGCCATGTCGTCGATTTGAAAGTGGGTCATGTAATAAGTAACCGGACCGTTTACATAAGCTGCCACAGGTTTGGGCGAGCCGATGGGGGCACCCACTTCGACAGCGTCTCCCACTTTGACGAGCACCTTCTCAATGTTCGTAAAGACGGTGCGGTAACGATGACTTCCGCTCACGTGATCAATTTGCACAACGAGCGCGTCGGGTTGATCGGCAACGGCGTGCACCGATTGGACGGTGCCGGTTGCCCCAGAGCGAACAAACGATCCGAATTTGTACTCAAGGTCCCAACCAGGGTGGCCGCCGTCGTAGGTGTGCCCTCCACCACGAACGCCGTACGGCCACAGCGACAAGAAGACGTGCGCGACATCTTCTCGCCGAATGGGCATTTCTACACGAAACGCCGGTGCCGCCGCGTCGAGTGAAGGCGGCGATCCGTCTGGCAGTGCCCCACCGTTGCTTTGAGGAGGCTTCGATGCGTCGCCACCATCTTGTGGCGAACCGTCGGGCGGCAGCGAGCCGTCGGGCGCGTCGAGTGAAGGCGGCGATCCGTCTGGCA
>JAHFDZ010000344.1 GCA_023248745.1 Myxococcales bacterium
ATCGCTTCGCTGTAGCTCTCGTCTTTCTTCGCGGCGCGGCGCATTTGACGGTCAACGTCACGCCATGCTCGAAGCGACTGCTCGAGAGGAACAATGCCCAGGCTGTTGCGCGAGCCGTTCTTGTAGCGCGCTTCAATACCGGCTTCTTTCGCGTCGCTGGGAACGGTGCAAACGACGGTTTCGCCCACCATGATCTGGCTCTTCGATACAACGACCATCAAGCCCTCAGGCTCTCCATCGGGATCGGTAACGAGCACCGATTTTGGCAACTCGAGATCGTTCGACTGCGGAAGAGAAGCCGTCGACGTACTCAAGCTCTTGAGCAAGAACACGAGGATGATGGTCATCATGTCCATCATCGCCGTGATGTTGAGAAAGTTGATCTCGGGCTCGATCGCGCGACGCTTGGTTTCCCTGCGCAGCTCGCGCTTCATCCGCGCGAGTGAGGCTGGACGCATCGCACCGGCCTTCTTCGGGTCGCTCATTTTGCGACTCCAAAGTTGACTTCTGGAAACATCAACTGCCCTTTGTCGTCCTTCCGAAGGGCGTCCATCGTGCTGACGATCACCTGATACGGGATCTCACGGCTTGCCGTGATCGCAACTTGCTTCTCGGCTTTGCTCTCTTCGTTCAACGCCTTAAGTCGCGCGGCGCACTCGCTCAACCCCTTCCAGTCGTAGTCACGCTTGCCGCCTTCGTCTTTGAAGGCGACGGCAAGGCCAGCACCACCACTGGTGCAGCCTGGTCCTACGCGATTGCCATAGGCCGAGACGACAAAGCCCTCTTTGAGAACGATCACGTTGAGGGAGAGCGTGGGCTTCGTCACAGTAGAGCGCGGTGCAGGTCGATTGCTCGGCGGCGCCGCGTCAATCATGGTCGTAAAGGTAACTGTAACCGTTGCCAATACGAACATGAGAACGTTCGTAATAATGTCAAGAAACGGAACAATGTTGAGCTCTCCCCCTTCTTCGTCGGGATTGAGCTCTTTGGGTTGTGATAAGCGACGAACCTTTGCGCGCTGCAGTGCGTTTAGCTGCTCGCGCTCGTGTTCTCGGATGGGTTCGACCATGAGGTTGTGCTCTTGCTCTCAGCGCGAATACTCAAACCACGACTGCATTCAACCCTTAGAACCCACCAGGCCGCGTTTGGATCGTCAGCAGGTTGAACACGCGTTCTTGCGTTGCATCGAGATCGTGCGCGATGTTCTTTGCTCTTTGGTGCAAAAACAAGTGCGCGATCATGCAACTCACCGCAATGCCAAGACCGAACGCCGTGTTGATCATCGCTTCGGAAATGCCGCCTGCGAGTATCTGTTGACGAATCGCCGGGCTGATGTTTTTGGCAGACACAGAGTTGAATGTGGTGATGAGACCTGACACCGTTCCGAGCAGTCCGATCAGCGTTGCGATGTTTGCGAGCGACCAGAGCGAACCGATGCGTTTCTCGACATTTGGCTTGAGCTCACCGAGCTTCTCACTCATCGCCGCATCGATGTCGTCGGGCCCTTTGTTGGCGTGCGTCAGTCCGGACTTTACCAGCTGAAGAATGGGATAGTCGCCCGCCTCACACAGTTTGATTGCGCGGTCGATGTTGCCCGCGAGCACGAGCTTTTTGACCTGTGCCAAGAACTCCTTCGAGTTCACGCTGTACTTGGTGAGTTGAAAGACAACGCGCTCGATGACCATCGCCATCACGAACGCACTACAAATCAGGTTGAGGCTGAGGAAGACCGGGTGGTCTGTAAACACTTTGATCAGGCTGTGACCACCACCACCTGCTGCGTCTTGCTCTCCCCCTAAAAGGACCACAAACATTTCGCTGACGCTCCTTCCTGATCCTCAACTCGTTGGGCGATTCGCAAACGCTGCGAAGCCTCCCACGAGACTGATACTGCCGAGACTGATACTGCGGGCACTTCTCAAGCGGCTGACTGCGTCCGTTGCGCTTCGCAACGGGAACAACGTTGACGACGATAACGCCTCGCGATCGCGAGAGTCAATCAGACTGCTGAGCTTCGATGCCGACCGTGCTTATCGCCCAAAAAACAAGCTCAATCCGTCAGTTCCAGCTTGGAAGGAAAAGTCGCAAAACACGGGAATATCTTTGCATAATTCACGTCGTTGAGACCCAATGCCCCTTGACGTCTCCGTGTCGTAACGTTCATGCTCCGCGCAACCTGCAACAGGGTGAAGTGTGCGAAAGCTGCACACCGCACTCACGCAACACCTACAACGAGCAGGCCTATTCAACGCATGGTTGTTTTCACAGTTTTCGGAGCATCAGCTCGCCAATCGCCGGCATTGCCCAAACCGTTTCCGGTTGTGGGTAAAGCGGCGCTTGCGTTGGGTCTCGACGTTCAGATAACGTGGCGCCGCTCTGCGCAATGTGGGCCTCTTGGTGTTGATAGTCGAGAGGCTGACAGCGGGGATTTGGTGAGGTTCGGCGGGCTTCGCATTTTGCAGGCCAGCTCTTGGGGCTCGATTCGCAGCAGTAACAACGTGGCAAAAGCTGGCGCGTATTTGTTCGAAGGAGGACTACGTCGATGAGTTGGTCAGACAAGTTTGACAGGTTGATGATTAACATCGTGAAGTTGATCGCTCACGGGTTCAGCGAAGGCATCATGCTGTTCCTCATCGTGATTTGGTCGGGCTTCGTGTTCGCCATCATCATTGAACGCGCCATGAAGCTTTACAGCAAAGCGGTCAACAAGGACGCGTTCCTCGCGACGATGCAGAAGTGCATTCTTGCCGGCGACGTCTCCAAAGCAATCAAGACCTGCTCGGCAGCCGACGCTCCCGTTGCTCGCATCGTTCAGGCAGGCCTCTTGAAGGTCAACCGTCCTGACGACGAAGTGCAAGCCGCGATGGACGAAGCCGCGCTGAAGGAGCTCCCGGAGCTTTCGAAGCGCACCGGTTACCTCGCGCTTCTCGCAAACCTCTCGATGCTCTCGGGCCTCCTCGGGACCGTCGGTGGTTTGATCGAGAGCTTCGGCTCAATCTCCGGCGACTCGGTTGACGCGAGCCAGAAGGCGAAGATCCTCGCCCAAGGTATCTCGATGGCCATGAACTGCACCTGGTTCGGCCTCTTCGTCGCCATCATCGCACTACTTGGCTTTGCTATTCTCAACGGCAAGACCCAAGCAGTTGAAGATGAGATTAACGAAGTGAGCGTAAAGGTTCTGAACCTCGTCCTCACAAACCGCCAGAAGGTGAACCTTTCGGGCGTGCCGCAAGCTGCGTGATTGATTGAGTTGGTTAGACACGGTGGTGCGGGAAGTGCCGGACTCTACTGTGTGTGAACCTACGGTTGTTGGAAGCGGGTTGGGCGCGGTGCCGGAATGGCCTGTGTGTGACCTGCGGTCGAGAGGCGGACACGGTGGTGGTGCTGGGCAACTGGACCGGACATCACCGTGTGAGCCCGAGTTGTTTGAGCTGCGGTGGGGATAGTGCTCTCGCAGCCTTGGTGATGCTCAAGATAGTTGACGTTCTACATCGAGGGTTAACGCAATGGCAGGCGTAGACGTAGGCGGTGGTGGCGGTAAAAAGCGAGCGGTCGACGCCGAGATCAACATGATCCCGTTCATCGACTTGCTCCTGGTGACGATCTCCTTCTTGCTCATCACGGCGGTGTGGTCACACATGGCTCGCCTCAATGCCGATGCGCAGGTGCCAGGTAAGCCGAGCGACGATCCTCCGACGAACCCCGAAAAGCCCAAAGATCTCCACATCGAGATGCGTGGTACCGAGAAGTTCGTCTTGCAGTGGAAGCAAGGACAGCAAGTCGTGAACTCGGTCGAGTTGCCCCGCAAAGAAGTGAAGACGGTCCAAAATAACGTCGAGATCATTCGCTTCCCTGAGCTCGCCGTAAAAATTGCCGAAGAGTGGAAGACCCATGGTCAGCACGCCGCCGCGACGGACGACAAGACCGACCGCGCAGTGCTCCACACCGACAACAAGACCGAATACAAATTCATCATCGGCGTCATCGACGCCCTCTACGCCACACAGCGTGACCGTGCCTTCCCGACTAAGACCGAGAAGATCCCGGCCTTCAACGTGACCTTTGCGGTGAACTGAGGAATTTGCGATGCCTGTCCATAAACCAGAACGCCGTCTTCTCCACTTCATCTCCCTCGCCTTCGTCAAGAAGAAGGTCGCGGGCGGTGGTCAACGTCCGGTTGTCGCCGGTCTTTCGCTCACCAGCATGATCGACTTTCTCGTCGTGACGGTCGTCTTCTTGCTCATGTCGTTCAGCGCTTCGGGTGAAATTGGCTTGCCGAAGGGCATCCAGCTTCCGAAAGCGGAGAATGTTATGGACATGGTTGACGCACCAGTCGTCGCCGTTACCGGTCGTCAGGTCCTTGTCGACGGCAAGTACGCTGGCAACACAGGCAGCATCATCGAAGCCGACCGCTTGCAGATCATCGAAGAGCTCAAAGCGATGCTCAAGCAGCGCCGCGACACCTGGATTAGCCTCAAGAAGGACAAGCCGTTCCCTGGCGTCGTTGTTCTGACGATCGACCAGAACGTTCCGGCGCTCGTTGTGAAGAGCGTCTTTCAAACCGCCGCGATGTCGGGCTACCCGAACGTGAGCTTCATGGTCGATTCGCTCCCCCACGCCAAGTGAGCGTTCAGCGCAAGCGAGGCGAGCGTGGTCTCCAATCGGTCAATCGTCTTCAGGACGAACGTCGTGGTGATCGCTTGGGGACGCGCTTTCTAAGACCCAAGGTCATCCTTGGGATGGTCGGCCTCGTCGCTGCGGTCTACGGGACGCGGCTCTACTTCGCAACGCGAGAGCTCGAAACGCGCCAGCAAGCGCTCTACTTGCGGCAAAATGAAGTACGCGAAAAGCTTGGCGCGTTTTACGGAACGCTCGTCAACAAGGCGGCGGTTTGGGTCCCGAAGGAAGCGGGCGCGTACGGAGGCGACGTCTCGGAACACATCGACTTCAACGCCGGCACATTTGCGTATTTGCGACTGCACATCACTGACGCAACAACCACCAAGGCTATCGAGAGCGCAGCCAAGGATGCGCAGCGTGACGCTCTTGCTTCATGTTTCGCGAGCGGCGAAACCAAAGAGGCTGACGAGCCCTTGGTATGGCCCACTGGAGGGCTCTTTCGAAAGACAGCTGCGCTGCAGGAGCCATTCACCGAAGAGATTCGTGAATCGCTCACACCGCGACGCGTCGGTTTTTTGGAATGGCGCATGAAGGAAGCCGAAGCGGGACCATTGACCGAAGCCAGAAAGATGTTTGGTCGGCTTCAATACCTGCTCCTCGCGCTCGATGAAGAGGAAGGCGCGGGCAAAACAGAGCTTTCTCAGTTACAATTAGAGGCGCACCCGGTCCGCATTGCTGTTCTTCGGCTTTCGGATGACCGGG
>JAHFDZ010000098.1 GCA_023248745.1 Myxococcales bacterium
GTGTGGCAAATGCCGGTGCCCGCTGGAAAGGCTGCGAGGTCGCCACGCTTCATCGGGTAGAGCGTGCCGTCGATCCACGCTTGCACTTCGCCCTCGAGTACGTAGACGAACTCTTCTTCTTTCTCTTCGGCGTGTGGCCACGAGATGCGATGGCCTGGAGGTATGCGCTGAAGATGCAACCCAATCTTGAGGAGACCCGCCGCGCGACCGATGGCGCGAGCAGGTGCGAGTGGCTCGTCACTGTTTGGATAGTTGTGCGATTTCTCCGGAACGTCAGCGCTCGTGATGATGAAGGGTGGGCTCTTGCCGGTGGGCATCGTCGTACTCTTAGCGCATAACACTACGCGTCGCGATATGGTCAATTATGTTGACGCTGTGCCCGTCCCTTCGCATCCGCAGTGTTCTGCGGTAAGAAGCCCGAATGGCACGGTCTCTTGGGGTTGCCGCACGCTGATGTTCCGCCTCACGATCGCAGGTCCTGACACGCACGTCGCCTCTTCACTATGCGCCCATTGTCCTCACTCGCCCGCGGGGTGCTGTGTCGCTCCACCTCGGTTTGCTTGGGCCGACATCGCGCGCGTTGTGCAGCACGGAGGTCGTGACTTTCTTCTCGATGCGATCGCAAAGAAGCAACTCGTCAAAGCGCCACATGGGCTCACGCTCACGCGTGTCAAAGGCCGCGTGACGGAAGCTTACGGTTCGCCGCGCGTCGCAAAGTGCGTATTCCACGACGGCAAAACCGGATGCACCATCGCCGCCGATCGCAGGCCTGCGACCTGCAACTACTACGTCTGCAGCGACGTTTTCGAAGACGCCACGCGCGATGGTCTTGGCACACTCGTGGCATCGGCAACAGGGGCGCACGCCGAGCTCGTCGAGAAGTTCGTCGCATGGGATGAGCGACTCGACCGGTACGTGCGCGCAAACTATGCCGACGATGTGCCGTACAACGCGGCATTTTTCGACGATCTCGCGGCTGTATTTTGTAACATGACAAGTGACGAAAAGGGCGGCTTGCAGCCAATGTAGGTGCGGGGACAGGCCGCTCGCCGACCGTCAAGTTCTTTACTTTCGATAGGCCAAAAAGACGCGTTCCGACATTGGCAGCGCGAACTCCGAGCGGTACATTCGCGCCTTACTTTGGGGGTAGTTTCTTATGATATTTTTTCCGCTTTGGCGGCTGCTTCGCCGTGCTTTGTCTGCGCGGCGTACGCCGTTCTGCTTCGATGTTAGTGCGCATTGCGGGCTCTTCCGATGAAGCCTTTCAACATCGTTGAGGCAACAACGGACGACGATTTTCTCGCCGCGGGTTCGCTTGGAGTGAGGCTCGTGCACTCTCACTACGTGCTCAACCCAAGTCGCTTTACGCACTACGATGGTACCGATCGCGACTATGCCGAGAGCCTCAAACAGTCCGTCGAGAGCGTTGCAACCTCGATCGTTTTGCTCGCGCGAGAGGGCGCAAAGCAGCACACGTTGGGTTACGTATTCGGGCAAGTGCAACATCCAGATGTCGGCGAAGCCCCTGGCGCGTTCGCTCACTTGCACGAGCTCTACGTGACCGAAGATGCTCGTCATCGTGGCGTTGGGAAGGCACTCATCATGAGTTTCGTGGGCCGCGCAAAAGCATGCGGATCGGATCGTCTTGTCGTGATGGTCGCAAGTGTGAACCGAAGCGCGCAGGAGCTCTTCGCTTACGCTGGATTTGTTCCGACGATGGTCGAGATGACGTGCCAGTTCGGCTAGGCGGGCACTGGTCGTGATGTTGTGCGGGCGTCGCTCGGGTGACAAAAGGGTCGATTCGTACTAAGCGTCGGCCGCATGTTTGCAAGGGTTCCCGCAAGATTCGCAGGATGGATCGCGCTGGGGGTGCCTTGGGTCCTTGCGGGTGCGATGAGCACAAAGGCTGAGCCACCTCCGCGACCCACAACGCCGCTTGCGGGTGCAGTCGAAGCGTTTGCAAATACCGAATCTCAGCTGCGTCGCGCGAGCGCTCGCAACTTTCCGCGCGATAGCTGGTCGGCGGACGACGATTTTCACAATGCCGAGCAACGATGGGTGCGCGGCATGGCATCGCACCCGGCCCCAACGTTTGTCTTCGAGCAACTGGATCGCAACCTTAGAGCCGGATATCCAAACGCCTCTCGCCGAGTGACCGCAAGCCCGTGCAAGCCAAGACCCTTTTACGACTGAGTCACACGTGGATGCTGTCGTTGCCGTGGCGACTTGCGGTGATGAGCTGCGTCGCGTTCGCAGCGCATTGGTACGCGTTTCAATACGCCGGTTTCACAAACGATTTTCGTGACGCACAATTTCACCAAGTCTACGAACACGTCGCGGCCAGTTCTATCTCCAAGTACGGTCAGCTGCCGCTCTGGGATCCCTATTCGTGCGGTGGCATGTACGCACTCGGCAATCCGCAAATTCGTTTTGCGTCGCCGACGCTGCTGCTCTCTGTCCTCTTCGGAGGAATTCGCGCGCAGGCGCTCACCGCATGCCTGATGACGACGATCGGCATGGAGGGCACGTACCGGTGGTTTCGCCAGTGCGGTTGTTCTGCGTCGTCTTCTGTACTCGCTGCATTGGTGCCATCGCTCGTGGGGCACTACGGCGTCGCTTACTTTTTTGGGTGGATCAATTTCTACGGGTTCCACCTCGTTCCTTGGATTCTGTGGGGCGCGGGCTGTGCGCTGCGAGGCAAGATTTCGGGCGTCATGGTGGCCGCGATCGCGACCGCGTGGATGATCGGCTTTGGTGGCACCTATGCACCACTGATGACCATCGTGTTTGCGGCTCCGGTGATGCTTGGGCAACTTTACTTTCGTCCAGCACTTCGGCAAGAGCTGCGTGAGACGTCGAAGCTGCTCGCGCTCCTCGGGGTATTTGCGCTGGGCCTCTCCGCGGTTCGAACGCTTCCCGTTCTCGACGTCATGCGTGCGTCGGGCCGCGTGATGGCGGGTCTGCCGGGGTCTCCATTGCCAATCTTGGGCGGGATGCTCCTGATGCACGCTCCACCGTCGGGTGGTGCGATTTCGTCAGCCGGTCTTTTCTTCGTCGGTCCGATCGCGATCGTAAGCCTTGGGGCGTTAGGCATCTTTTCGCTCAAGCGCAATCCGCGTTTCGCGATCGCCACACTCGTGACGATCCTCCTGATGGTGTGGTTGGCGGCAGGCTACAACGTGAGGCCGAGTCTCTTTTCGTGGCTTCGTGCGCTTCCGATTTACTCAACGCTGCGATATCCCGAGCGGTACCTCTTCTTCGCCACAAGTGCGCTCGCGCTTCTTGGCGCGCAAGGACTCACCGAAGTTCAAAGTTGGAGGCACTCCGAAAAGCCGCTGATGCGGCGCGCGGGATGGGCATTGTCAATTTCGTTGACGGTGTCGTTGATCGCAGGCGTAGCGCATCAAGTCGTGTCGTTACAGGTGACGACGCGAGAGCTCGCAAGAACTGTCCTTCCCGAGTTCAATCGCGATTCGGAATTTCGTCAGGCGCGCGGCAATCGATGGATGGGCGCTCACTATCTCCCGATCAATCGCGGATCGATTTCGTGTGGTGAGGCGTATCCCGTGCCCATGTCGACCGACTTGCGCGGTGATCTGCCCAACGAAGAATACCTGGAGAATCCCGACCTCGGAACGGTGCGACGAAGCGCGTGGACGCCCAATCGTATCAACCTGGACGTAACCGTTTCTGATGCTGCCTCTCTGAAGGTGAATCAAAATTGGCATCCAGGATGGCGGTCGAATGTCGGCGAAGTCGTCAATCGCAACGGGCTCATCGGCGTTCGTCTTCCTGCGGGCCATCACCAGGTCACCCTTCGATTCGTGCCATGGTCGGCGATCGCAGGCTTCGCAATTTCCCTTCTCACGGTGCTGCTCATGATTGGCATCGGGCGAGGGCGTGTGCACAGACTCTTTGCGCTTGTCATTCCGATTGCAATGGCGCTGTCGGCTGTTCGTGCTTCTGCTTGGATGCCAAAGAGTGAGCCCGTCAATCCTGATGGGACGCCGATCGTGGGTGAGCATCATCCAAAGATCGCGCTCAATGCGACGTTCGAACTTCCCGTCGAGCTTGTTGGCGCTGACCTGCCGAAATCGCGCGACGTTGATAACGTAACTACGTTTGATCTATATTGGAAGGTGACGGGACAAGTGGCCCGAAGCACCGCGATCTTTGTCCACGTTGTTCCCAAACGAGGCAACTTGGTGACGCTCGATCGCGAGGTTATCGGAGGCACGTTCTTCCTTTCGGATGCGCCACGAGGCGTTGTTCTTCGCGACGTTTTTGGCTCGGGCGCTTTGGAACCTGGGCGCTACGAGGTGTACGCAGGGCTATGGGATCCCTCAAGCGGCAAGCGCTTCGCAGTGACGAGCAAGGGTGCGTCGGATAATCGCGTACGCATTGGCGAATTCGAGTTGGAGTAGCGGCCTTGCCCGCGTTTCGATCGGGCGAGATTGGGGCGCGACTGCTAGGGTCACGAGCATGCGCAGACTGGCGTTCGTGCTTGTGATCGGGTGCGGTGGGCCTGCACCGAATCGTGAAGTCGTCAAGGTTATTGACATGACGCCGCCGCCCCCTCCGCCGCCACCGAGCGCAAGTGACTCAGAACTGCCGGAAGTGAATGAGCACGTTGTCAGAGGGCCTGCCGTCCGTATCGTGACCACCTGGCGCGACGTACGTGCCACGCGATATTATGGAGCGACTAGTTGGCGGTTTGATCCGTGCGGAGGAGGCGAGTTCTTCGTCGCAGCTGTCCCGCCCGAGTTGGAGCGTCGGATTCCGTATTCGGATTGTTTTGACGTGACAACGGTCGACGACTCTGACGCGGATCACCGGATTGTGGAAAACATCCTCCTTGGGCCAAGGCCCCAAGCGGCACTTGCAGCAGGCCATGTGTTTCACTCTGTCGTAGAGGCCGCGCTCGAGCGCGACAGTGCGATAGGAAAGCGTCTCTCGGTCCGTCTTCGCGCTATGCCAGCAGCCGGGATCTACACCCTTTCAAGCCAATCACTGATGGCGTGCGACGGGCCCCTTGAGTGGTCGGCGACGGTTCAGTTCGAAACGCGCGCTCAAGTTAACGCAATTCTCAAACTCGGCGACGGTGCCTGCCACGAGGTCACGTGGAAGCTCCAAACGTACGGCTACCATGGCTGGGTTGGCTCGCTCGAGCACGCGGGGCCGGCCATCGCAGGAACGACGCAATCTTTGCATTCGTTTGCGCTCTATGACGTGCTCCGTGCGGTGCATCAGAAACGCAACGGTCTGGGTCGAAGCGAAGCGCAAAGGCGAAGCCTTTGAGATCGAGTACACGCTTTCTCTACGCGTCCGGAAACCGAGCGTGGCGGTCTTGGCGCTGCCTGCTGAAGCGCGGAGGCGGCTTCGGCTTGTAAAAGTTAAGAAAATTGACGAAACGACAATTGAGGCCGACGTCGTCGCGATTGAGGCGCCAAAGTAGGCTACTTCAGTCGCGCGTCGCGGGCGTCTTCTGCGAGACGTGAGATCGCATCCGCCATCACGTTCCAAAGGGGGCGGGGCAAATCGTGACCCATGTCGCCAAGTTCGAGCAGGCGCGAGTTTGGAATAAGTGCTGCCGTTGCGCGGCCTGCAGGCGCTGGAATCAGTGGGTCTTGCGAACCGTGAATGACAAGCGTGGGTAGCTTGAGTTGAGGCAAATGCTTGCGACGGGAACCCGACGCGCAAATCGCCGCGAGGTGTCGCGCGAAACCGGCGGGATTGCTTCCACGATCGAACGACGTACGACCCATTTGAGTGAGGAGTGCGACATCGGTCGGATGGGTCTTGCCTCCGATAGCCACGAAGGTTGCAGTGCATCGCGCTCCTGCTTCGTCGCGCGTGAGGGGTGGAGGACCTAAGAGCGCACGTATGGCGGCAGGTTTTGCCATGAGGGCGTAGCGTCGACAGCCGGGCGTCGAGCTGATCGAGGTGAGCGTAAGCGCGCGCGCTTCGTGCTCGAGGCAAAATGTTTGCGCAATCATGCCGCCCATCGACATGCCAACAATATGTGCCTTGTCGATTTTGAGTGCGTCGAGGACGGCACGCGCATCGCGGGCCATGTGCGAGAGTGTGTACGGCGCGTCGATGGGCCTGCGCAGGGCCGCGCGCGCGAGTGTCTTGCGCGGGTCGGGAGCGGCAGCGTTTGATAGGTAAGTTGATTGACCAACGTCGCGGTTGTCGAAACGGATGACACGAAAGCCACGATCGCGAAGGCGCACGCAAAATTCATCGGGCCACAAGACAAGCTGCGCACCGATGCCCATGATGAGCAGCAGCGGCTCTCCGCTTCCGCCCATGTCGTCGATGTGAATCTCAAGGTTGTCTGATTGCGCCTTCATCGTGGACGCGAGTGTAGTGCAAAGCGCTATGCTCGGCCTCATGCTGCTTCGAACGCTGCGTCCGCAGTTTGTGGTGACCTTTTCAACGCTGGGAGTTGTGAGCGTTTCGACAGCCTGCAAAACGCCGCCTGCGGAGATTTTAGCCGCACCATCGGCTGCGTCACCCACTGCGATGCCAAGCGCAACCGAGGCTTCGGGTCCGGCTCCGAGCGTTCATCCCAGTCCGCAGCGGATTGACTATCCGAGCTACACGCAGCGATTGAACGGTCGCGACGGCAAGCAGAATTTGATCTATCGAACGGCTACGGGCTGCGTTGTCGAAGTGCCCGACGACGCGCCCATGAAGTCGTGGCGTCCGCCGAAGACGGAGGCCGTCACATGCCCAGCGTCGATGCTGCAGCCTGTCTGGAATCTTTGTACCCGTGGCACGCTTTCGGCGAAGGCTGACCACAGCGAGTGCCTGTGCTCACACGATGGCAACCCGCCGCCGCCACCAACGTTGATGGATTGTCCAAAGTAGTTGCTTTTGGGCGCGGAGGGTCTCGACCTTGGGGCTCTGAATTCCGTAAGATGGCGCGTCATGTGCCGCAATATTCGGGTTCTCCACAACTTCGCCCCTCCAAGCACGCCGGAAGAAATACACGCGGCGGCGTTACAATATGTGCGCAAAGTGAGCGGGCTTCGCGCGCCGACGAAAACGGATGCTGCGGCCTTTGAAAAAGCCGTCAACGAAGTTGCCGAAGTGACGGCGCGCCTTCTCGAGGCGCTGCCCACGCGAGGGGATGCGCGGACGCGGGAGCGCGAAGCGGAGAGGGCGAGGCAGAATTGGATGACGCGGGTTGTGAAGATGGGGAAGGGATAGCCTGAGCGAAAGCGGCAGGGCGGGATTTTTGGGCGATGCGATCGACCGCGGGTCGACTCGCGTCACGTGCGGCGTTGTTGGGTAAGAATGTTGACGATCTGAAAATCAGTTGCAGAGCACGACAGTCCCGTTGCTTTCGCCAACGGTGTAGATCGTGAATGAGCACTGGCCGCCCTTCTTTAGCTGAATGCGCGAGCCAGGACGAATCGCAGTGTGCGTCGTCGTTGTGTGCCCGTTTGCGCTTGTGTTCAACGTTGAGGGTGGCTGGTCGATGCAATACTCGATGCGTTCGTTGCACTCGTTTTTCACTTCGACGTTCACCCAGTTTACTTTCGCAGGCTGCGACGGTTGCGCTGGCGCGTTCGCTTGTTCGCGTCGCCATGCTGCATCGGCCGCGGCTTGCTCTCGCTTCCTTCGTGCGAGGTCAGCTGCAAAGAACGCGCGATCCAATCCCGAAGCCCAAGAGAGACCCGTCGAAGGCTCTTTCGATCCCGAGGCGCGAAGGCAGTAAGACAGGAGCTCATATTTGTCGTCAACTTCTTTGACTGTAGGGCGCGTTGCCTTGCAGGCATCAAAGAGATCTTTCTGAGTGATCTTTCCGTTGGGAGATTCGGAGTGGGAGACGAATGCTTTGAGTGCTTCGAGCGAGGGCTCTGCTTTGAATGCAGCGTGCCGACTTGCGACGGCTTCTTGACGCGCGTCTTCGCGGACGGTCTCTGCGTCGGTTTGCGATTCGCTGAGCGCTTCCCATGCAAGATTTTTGCTTGCGAGGGTCGCGAAAAATTTGCCCTTGGCCTTGAAGACGCTGGCACTTTTGGGATGCGCGGACGCACTCTTTTTGAAAACGGTTTTTGCTTCTTTGATCAGATTTGCGCTTGAGACCTCGCCATGACGAGTCGCACCTGACGTAAATGCTGCGCCGGCGCGCTCTGCGTAATTTTCGACGTCGGCTTCCGCGTACTCGCTCGACTCAAGTTTCGCGCGCGCACTCTCGAGCGCTTCTTTGGTGTTGCTACGACCTGAGAACGTTTCTTTGTGATGCCCAGGGGTGTCGACGGAGGTGCGTACCTGAATGGCGTCGCAACCTGCCGCCAAGAACGTGAGGAGACCTAGGCCGGGTAAGCGCGTCGCAGCAAGATAACGAATGCTCATGCAGGATGGGGTAGCAGCCGCTCGCAATGGCGCAAATCGCACGACGCGAGTTGGCGCGCTCGGTATACTTTTGGCAAAAAGTCAACCGTCGGAACTATCGGATGGATCCGTGCAGGATGAGTTCACGCCGCCCGACGATCCACACGTCGTCGAGTGAGCTACCCCAAACTCCGCCAAGCGATTCGTCGGTGGGCGACGCGATCGTTTTCACATCCATCGTTCCGGTATTGCACGCGTAGATGCGGCCGTGATCGCCAACCGCGATGATCTTTTCGGACGTTCCCCATGCACCCTCCATGAAGGCATCCGCTGCACCGGGGGACGCTTCGTCATGGATGAGATTTGTAATTTTATACGAAATAGGACCGGCATCTCCCGCAGGTCCTTCGCCACCCGAACCGCTGAACCAAATGATGCCGTAATGGTTGGTTCCGAGAAGAACGCTCGTTGTAGGACCCGGTATCTGCCAGGCGAAACGAATCAACATGTCGGAGCGCATCGGCTCGTAGTAGACAATGCCTCCGGCGGCGGGCTCCCAATGAAAGAGCTGCGTGCCCGCTGCGATCGTGAAGTCGTCGACGTTGCGGCCCGAAATGGACCACAACGAGGGCTTCTCCTCGTCCGTTGGATTGACCTTTGGAATCGTCTCGATCACGCTCCAAGGAGACCCGGGTTTAGTCCCAAAAATTTTTCCTTCGATTCCTACCGCGAACACCGCTCCGGTGCCTTCGGTCACACCCCACACGCCCAAGAGAGCGGTGTTCGAGTGGTAAACTTCAAGCCAGCCCTCGCCGTCGAAATGGTCGACGAACCCTCCCGAAGGGCTGCGTCCAACAGCGTAGACGTCGGTCGTTGAAGTGCCCCAAACAGCCGAATAGTCGCGACCGAGTGATGTTCCGCCCAGACGAGTCATGAGCCCCTTCCTGTAAACGAAGCTCACCGAACTCGTGCCCACGGCGACAAAGAACTCGGGCCCGGTGCCCCAAATTCCATAGAGTGTTTCACCTTGAGGTTGCCCGTTTACGACCGAAAATGGCGAGCCAGCGTCGGCCACGCTTCCGTCCTTCTCGACGGCGCTCACAGGGAGCTCATCAATGGAGAGAAGCTGTCGACAACACACGATCGCGCCCGCAGAGAGCATGATCATCGTGAACGATAGGAAGGAACGCATGCGGCTCCGCCGCTTTAGCAAAACTTCTGAAACTGCGCTCGTACCGACCTATCGAATCGTTCCGCGCAGGATGAGCTCGCTGCTTCCCACGATCCAAATGTCATCGAGGGACTTGCCCCATATGCCGTTGAGCGGCTCATCCGTTGGCGCTGGCAACCGCTTTGTCGCGAGCGTTCCTAAGTCATGCGTACGAATGCGCCCGTGATCGTCGACGGTGATGAACTTCTCGGCGGTGCCCCACACGCCGGTTGTGAATCGGTTTGCGGCGCCTTCTTCGGTTTCGTCACGCCCGAACTCGTTGAACCGATACGTGACCCCTGCGTCTGCGCTCGCGTCGTGATCGCTTCCGCCGGCGCCGGAGAACCACATTGCCCCGCTGTAATTGGTGCCGAAAAGCGCGTTGGAGGCGGGGCCTCTTAGCTGCCAAACGGCTCGAAATGAAACGCCTCCGTAGTTGATGACTCTGTAGTTCGCGAACCCTTCGAGTGCGGGTTCCCAGTGGTATGTCTGGCCGCTGCCCGCGATCGAAAAGTCATCGATGCTTTGGCCCGATATCGACCAAAGGATGGGCGCATTGGGGACGTTTTCTTCGCCCTTCGCCTTTGGCATCGTCGCAAATTTCGACCACGTTTTTCTTGTCGCGTCGTAGCCCAATATCGTTCCACGATCGCCGACCACGATCACCGCGCCGTGGGCATTCGGCACGCACCAGACGCCGTGCAGGGGTGTGTCAGTCTCGTAGATCACGCGCCACTCGTGACCATCGGAATGAGAGACGAAGCCTCCGGACGTGCTTGTACCGGCGGTGTAGATGTCACTTTTTGAGTGGCCTGAAACGGCGGCAAAGTCGCGCCCTTTGGCATTTCCGCCAACGCGTTCGAACCTATCGTGATCATAAAAATAACTCACTCCGCTTGTGCCCACTGTGACGACGAAGTCGTCGGATCCCCAAATGCCCGTGAGCGTTTCGCCTCCCGCGACGCGATTGGCGACCGTGAACGTGGAGCTCACCGTCACGTCATTGGGTGGGGAATTTTCGGACAAATCGTCAATATCTAGAATCTGCCGACACGCGATGAGCGAGCACAGTGCGACGCTGACACGAACAATTGGCAGAGGACGCATCGGCAGGGCTCCTAGCGCACCGAACACAAAATAGCCTTATCGAAGTCCGCCAATTTTCTTCCGCGGCAGCGAGAGTTCACCCCCCTGTTGGTTCGGGTGCTTGACCTTTTTTCCTCGGCGGTAACGGCTTTCGTCGGTGTCGTGCCTCGGCTTCGGCGACTGAATGAGAGGCCGTAACCGACGCATCGCTTCGTGCCATCTTCACGAGGAGGCGATAGTGGTTGTGCAGCACCTCGAGTTCTTGCTCACTGAGATCTTCGACGTCGATCAGGTGATTGCTGGCGCCTTCGAGTGCGGCAACGATCTCATTCAGCTTGAGCTGAATCGCGAGCGAGTCTTTGTTCTGCGCACGCTGAATGAGAAAAACCATGAGGAACGTGACGATCGTGGTGCTCGTGTTGATGACAAGTTGCCACGTGTCCGAATAGTGAAAGAACGGTCCGGTCAGGCCCCATACAATGACGATGAGTAGAGCCGTGAAGAAGACGGGACTTGAGCCCGACCTGCGGGCGACTTCGGTCGAAAATCGCGCCATCACTTGCGCGATGCTTCGGTGTTTGAAATGTTCGCGCTGAGACATGGTCCACCTCGTCGTGGCGAGGTGCCACGAGGGAGCCAATGTACCGCGCTGCGCTCGCGCCCGCGTGTCCTAAGGTTTACAGAGATCGCCGGTATACGTTTCGACTTTGAAACACTTGAAGGCTGCGGCAGCGCACGCGGTTTCTTTGATTGCTATGTCTGCCGGCTGCGTCGCGTTGGGGTACTTTTCTGCGATGGCTTTGAGAGGGGCGTCACAGCGCCCTTTGTTGGAATCAACGATCTCGTTTGAATAGGTGGAGATGACGTGTGCAAAATCGTCATTCAACTTGACGGTACTGGCGAGGCCGCAAGTGCCACACGCCCAGCGACTGAACGCGATGGCATTGGCGTTCGACTCTTTGGTTTTGAGGCCTTCGATGATGCACTTCGCGTCGCCTTTGCACGGCTCGTACAAGTCGAGCGCGGCTTCGCTATAGGGGGAGAGCTTGGTTTCACAGATGTCGATTGCCGCCACGCCCGAGCAGTACTTGGCGCACATCTGACTTTGCTTGGTCGACAGATCCTGCGACTGCTTGGCGGTAGAGCCACATGCGATGGCCCCCAGCACGAGAAATCCCACTGCGAAACGAAACATCATGCTCCTTAGCACACGAGCGTGTGAACGCTTCCTCTGGTGCGCTCGGGCGTAGATGCATTCATTTGCACCCTCCGCCGCGCGATCCACGTCCAAATAGTGAGAGACTGAATCCCGTATGATTCAGCGATTTACGGACGATCTGTCGCGACAAAACTTTTTTGCATGCGGCGCCGAACTTGCCGGCGTTCTAGGGCTGGATCGAGACGCCGAAGGGAACCGCATCGCCGCGTGGCCGAACGATGTGGAGCGCTTCGTGGCCTCGATCGAAAATCCACTTTTGCTCACGGATGCTTGGCGCATCGGTCAGCTCGCACCGCGACAGCGCGACACGGTCTTCAAGCTGCTCGAGAGCCCTGTGCGTGTTACCGAATTTCGCGGCGTGAGCCTCGCGTTCGAGCAATCGCGTTGGCCAGGTGTGTGGGGACCGAACGTCGACACGTTGCTCTGCTGTCGCGCACTTGGGGATCGTGGGCTCTCGAACATCGGTTCGGCTGTCGAGCTTGGTAGTGGCTCAGGGTTTATCAGCAAATTTCTGCTCGCGCACGCGCCCGATCTTTCGGCGATGACGTTGGTGGATCGATACGCCGCTGCAGCCGAATGCTCGAGAGCCCACGTTCAAGATGCGCGCTGCGAAGTGATCAACGACGATGCCATGGTGGCACTGCAAGGGCGCCGCTTTGATCTCGTCGTGACGAATCCGCCTTACATTCCGAGACCGCGATCGATCGCAGACAACGCGTATGAGGGCGTCGATCTGCTCGCGTTTCTCACGCACCATGGTTCGGACATGCTCACCAAGAACGGACGGATCGTGACGATAACCTCGTCCTTGTGCGCGCATCTTTTCGAGCCCATGGTTGCCTCGTCCTCGCTCATCGCACGCGTTTTGTCGGCGACCGAAGTGCCACTCAAAGTGCTCAACGTACTTAACAATGCGTCGTGGCTCGAATACTTGATCGCCGCACGCGGAGTGCGGTGCGAAGTGCGAGACGGATACGAGCTATGGCACGAGGTCCGCGTCGTTGAACTTACCCATCGCACGAAGTGAAGCTCAGCGATCGCAACCGCGCTTGAGGCACCACGCGAAGAGTGGACTACTCCGTGTTCGTCCCTTTTACGGTCACTGACACCGTTGCTTTGTACGTCGGGTCTTGCGTCGAATCGAGCGCAACTTCGACCGAGAAGGATTGTGAGCCGTCGGCCTTGCCATCGTTCAGGCCCGTCACCTCAACGGTTTGTCCCGTGTTCCAGTTTCCAGGTCCGAATGACAGCGTTGCTGGGCTCACGCTCACCTCCGTGGGCGAGGCGCTCGTGATCTTTGCGCTCACCGTACTGATCGGTTTGATCGAGAGGCGCACCGTGAACGAAGCCTTGCCGCCGGCTTCGGTTGTCTTGAGGCTATCGGTTGGGGAGACGACGAACTCGCCTTTGCCCTTTTGGCTGTCGTCGGTGGCGTCGGAGGCGGCGTCGCTTGCGGCGGCGTCGGTCGCACTTCCTTTGAGGCACTTGTTTTCGGCACTGCAGGTAAAGCCAGTCGGGCACTCGTGGCTTGTCGTGCAGGCGAAGCCAACAAGATCATCGAGCGAAGGCGCGCACGCGATGCCGACGCAGGTTGCGATGGCTGCGCAGGAAGCCAGTCGAAGCAGTTGTTGTGGGGTCATCTCACTTGCCTCCCACAATGAAGAGGGGGATTGCGATGCCGAGCATAAGGCCACCCGAGATGAGGCCTGCAACGCCTATGCTGCGCGTCGTCGCCATCGACTTTTGCGCATCGAGGATCTCTTGAGTCGTATTGTAAGGTCCGTTGACGATGTGACTCTGCGTTCCGTTGCTGACTACGTAAGAGGCGGTGCCTCCACCGAGACCCGCGATGCCGAGTCCGCCTAAAATATAACTGACCGTGCGCATTGTCGAAGACTTCGGTGGCGGCGGGTCAGATGAGACCTTGGTCGTCAGCGTTGCGGTTGTCGTAAATGTTGACGAGATCGTGCGATTCGGAATCGGGATGAGAAAGAGCTGAAGAGGAGAGCGGCAACTCTGGTGCGGCTTTTCGTCGGTTGCACCACCGCATTCTGCGTCGACGCCAGCTTCACGTAGGGATTCTTCTTCGCGGGATGTGGAGGCTCCTCCACCCGCATTGCCGATGTTGACGCCGGCACTCGCGCTTCCGTGACCACCGGCTTTCATTTTGAACGCGCCGATCGTGACTGAGCCGATGATGTGCGTTGCGGTGTTGCACGCGGCGTTCTTGGATACCGCATCGAGATCGAGCGACTCGCGCTTCATCTTAATTTGTCCGGCGGCTGTGGTCATGACCGTCAAGCGGCCTGACCGTTTGAGGGTGCCCTCAAGACTGGCCGCGCCAAGTGGCAATTTCGCGTAGAGGTCGTCGGCATCTTGGATTTCGAGCGCATCACGCGACACGCTCGTTTTCTTCCAGTCGTATGCTGCAGTCGGTCGACACTCGTCGACGATGCGCAGCTCGCAGCCGCTGTAGCTCACGGCAATTGCCGTGTTGTCGGTGTTGGCGATCGTTTCGTTAAGTAGTGCCTCAAGTCTGACCTTCGACGAGGCGGGCCACTCTGTGACAAGTGGTTCACTGTGCGAGAGCGCGACCGTGCAGCGCGCCGCGCCAGGGCTGTAATCCTTTACCTGCAGGTCATTGCTCGAGAGTTTTGGCACGAGCGCACCCCCGCAACCAAGGCCAAACAACGCGACGAGCGAAAGAGCAGCCGTTCGGAGCATTGGCTCAACTACGGGCGGCTGAGGCGAGTAGTTTAGCTATTCTTCGAGCTCGGGATCGCTCGGCGGTTGCGGGCCGCCGTGGTCGATGAGTACCTTTTTTTTCGATGGCTTGGCGACGGTCCCGAAGGTTGCTTCCTTCGCGATGCGTTCGATGAGGGGCCAGCTGCAGTCTTTCCGACTATGAAGGGCTCTCAACGATAGTGCGAATGCGTTCGTGCCCTCGCGCAGGATGGCGGTGCGTACGTCGTAGTTCACACCCACCTGAACGTCGCGATACGCGATGAAGGGGACGCTACCCTTTGGGCGTTTGATGGTTTCGATCTTTCCGGTTCCGATTGGATTCTTACCGGAGAGTTTCGCGACACTTTGGAGGAACGGATTGTCTGACGAGGCCGGTTGGGGGCTCATCATGAGCACTTCGAGCGTCGCAACGTCGGACGTGTAGACAAGGTCGTCACGTACAGATTTGAGACCCTTTTTTTCGCCTTTGTCCGCGCCATCGAGCGGCAGCTCACGCCAGAAAGTCGGCATGTTCCATCCGAGCCCCTTCCACGAAACGCTTTCAGACGCATTCGTTGGAGGGCACTCTGGCGCGTCCGAGTTTCGCAGAACCAAACTGGCCAAATCGCGATGAAAAGAGCGGCGAGTAGAAGACTGAGAGAGATTGGGAGTCGGTTCAGTAGAGAGCACGTAAAAGAAAGCGTTCGGTTGTTTCGCAATCGACAAGAACGCGGTGTGAGGTTCGCCCTCAACAAGCCCGTTGAACTCAAATGCAAATGGCGAGGCATCGCTGGTTTGCGTCATGGTTGCACGCAAAAGCCAAGGTTGGAGGTCGCGCAGAGCCGCAACGACCGCGTTGGTGCTCGGCTCTTTGAGATCGCCCATCGCGAGCTCCCCTATCGCGACGGCAGCGTGCGGCGACTCAAGCACAAAAGGAAGGAGCGGTGACTGCCTGGCCTCGTCGCGATGCCATTCGCTTGTCAGGACAATCGAGTACCGACCGTCGTGGCTTGTGAAGGATTGCTTCTGCGCTGGAGGCGCCAGGTCTTTGTTCCCAAGGTCGCTCCAGTCAATGCTTGGGCGGTAGCTTGGCTGCGAAGTTCGCCCTACAAGAAGCACAAGCCTTACAGCGATCAAGCATACCGAAATTCCAATTCCCGCCGCTCTCCAACCACTCATCGTGTTGTTCTCTACCCCCAAGCGACGTTCGTGCAACGTCGCCCTTCGCTATTGCATGACCTGGCTCTGCGTTCCGTCGCTCTCGTCCGGTAACGTTCCAAAAAAACGAGTCCGAATCGTCCAATCGACTTCGGCCAGCTCGTCTCGAAATGCGACGAGGAACGCTTCAAGATCGGCGAGTGGCAGTTCGCTGGGATCAAAGTACGCAAATCGCGACGCTAGGCGACCAAGTCGCTGATTCGTAATGTCATCGGCGCGTCCTGCGCGGCTACCGGTGATGGCGCGCATCGAACGCTCGCAACGGTAGAGGCATGCGTGAATCGATCGTGGAAATTCAGAGTCGAACAGCAGAAATTCGAGAACGCGTTGCGCGCTAATGCGGCGGTACTTCTTGCGGTACATCTCGTAGGCACTCATCGATTTGAGAAGGCCGACGAGTGACGGATCCATGGCGTCTGACAACGCGTGCGCAGGGTTCGCAAGTAGCGCGGAGTAGTGACCCTCGACGATGCGCGAGCATTGATCAGCGCGTTCGACCATGCAGCCCGCGCGCGCGAAGTGCCAACCCTCGTTGTGACTCATCGTGTCTTCGTGCAGTCCACGAAAGAGATGGGTCGCGAGCTTTACTTCCTTGAAGAAGGCATGGGGACGAAGCTTGAGCGCGTTTTCTTGAGAAGCGCGATGCACCATCAGGTAGGCGCGGTTGAGTGCTTCCCACATTTCACTCGCGATGATCTCGCGCACGCTGCGTGCGTTCTCTCGCGCGCGCGACAAGCAGGTGAGAATCGAGTTCTCGTTGTGCCGATCGAAGGACATAAAATGAAGAACCTGGTCGGCAGAAACCGAACCGTGATTCTTATGGTAGGCCTCCTCTTCGCCGCTCGCTTTGATGACGGCTTCCCACGACGACGCGGCGCCTGCGGGTGCACCTGAAAGATCAACACTCAGGTAGAGACCAACATCAACAAAGCGCGCAACGTTCTCGGCGCGTTCGACGTATCGCATCAACCAGTAGAGCGTGTCGGCGACGCGGCTCAGCATGGTGGGTGCCCCGAGGGCGTATTTCGCAACACCCAAGTGTCCTTGCTCCCGCCACCCTGCGACGAGTTCACGACGTACGAACCCTTGCGCAGCGCGACGCGCGTAAGTCCGCCGGGCAATATGTAAGTTTCTTTACCAGTGAGTACATACGGACGTAAGTCGACGTGTCGTCCAGCAAGTTCACCATCAACGAGTGTGGGTACACGCGACAAACTGATGAGCGGTTGCGCAATGTAGTCGCGCGGATTGTTTTCGATGCGCTTGGCAAACACAGCGCGTTCTTCGTTGCTGGCTTGCGGCCCCATCAGCATGCCGTAGCCACCAGATTCGTTCGCCGTCTTGACCACGAGTTGGTCAAGATTCTTGAGCACATGCGCGCGCTCCTTGTCGTCGAAGCACGCGAACGTCGGCACGTTGGGAAGGATTGGCTTTTCGTGGAGGTAGTACTCGATGATGCGAGGGACATAAGTGTAGATGACCTTGTCGTCAGCGACTCCGGTGCCGGGTGCGTTGGCGATGGCGACGCGTCCGTTTTTGTAAACCTCGAAGAGCCCAGGCACGCCCAGCAACGAGTCTTTTCGAAAGACGAGAGGATCGAGAAACGTATCGTCGATGCGCCGGTACACCACACCCACGCGGCGAAACCCAGACGTTGTTCGCATCGTGAGGTAGCCGCCTCGCACCACGAGATCGCGACCCTCGACTAGCTCGATACCCATTTGTTGTGCGAGAAATGAGTGCTCGAAATAGGCGGAGTTGTAGATGCCCGGGGTGAGGAGCACCGTTGCGGGTTCGGTGCTGCCCGGCGGCGCTACGTGCTGAAGCGTCTCGAGCAGCTTGCTCGGGTACCCGTCGACCGGCATCACGCGGCACGCTTCGACCAAGTGCGGTAGCAAGCGCTTCATGATGCTCCGGTTCTCGAGAACATACGATACGCCCGAAGGCGATCGCAGGTTGTCCTCGAGGACGTAAAATTGTCCGCTCTTGTCGCGCACCAAGTCGGTGCCGACGACGTGGCAATACACACCCTTTGGCGGCTTCACACCGGAACAGGCGGGGAGGTATCCGCCCGCACTTTCGATGAGCGCGCGTGGAACGATGCCATCTTTGACGATTTTTTGGTCGCCGTAGACGTCGCCGAGAAATAGGTTCAAAGCCGTAATGCGCTGCACAAGGCCGCGCTCGATCACAGCCCAATCACTTGCGGTCAAAATGCGCGGCACAACGTCGAAGGGGAAGATCTTCTCGGTGCCTTCAGCGTGACCATAGACGTTGAACGTAATCCCGAGGTCGAGCAGCATCTGCTCCGCCGTGCGCTGCTGCACGGCGAGATCCTCATGACTCGCTTCGGAAAGCCACTTGACTAAGAGCGCTCGACCTTCTCGCGCCTTCGTAGGGCCTTCGAATGTTTCGTCAAAAAAGGCGCCGATGTCGTACCCAGACAGATCCACGTCCGCATTGTGGACGAAACTTGTTTCGAGCGTGTTACGAAAGCGGCTACGACCGCGGAATTTTGCGCTCGTTCATGTGTTCAGGAGTCGCTCACTTCAAAGGGTCTGCGACATGAATCTCTCGGGTTAGGTCCCGGAATTGAATCTCGAGCTCGCTCAGCTTGACGCTCGCAGACACGGTTTGACGATTGAGGTCGTCAAGGCGCGTGACGGCTTCGTTGAGGCGCGTGGTGAGCTTCTTGCGAAGCTTCTCGGTCTCGGCGTCCTTGCCCTTTTCGATGGCTCGCAGGTTTTTGCGGGTTTCTTCGGTAGAACGTTCGTGCTCGGCGCGTTCGCGGTCGAGTTTCCATTTCGTTTCACGACTCTTCAGGATGTCCTTTCGCAGCCGAAGGACTTCACGAAGCTTGTCGGCGG
>JAHFDZ010000099.1 GCA_023248745.1 Myxococcales bacterium
GACCGAGGCGTGGCAGCGCGAATTTCGCATCTTCTGCGAAGACCCGTGCGCGTGCCCCCAAGCCGCATTTTGCGAGACGTTCATCGACGAGCGTCGCCCATTTTCGGCGAATTTCAAAACCAACGAGGCCCGCATCGGGTGCGGAGGCCGCTCGCTCAAAAATGAAGCCGCCTCGACCCGGACCGATCTCAATTTCGTAGTGAGCGCCGCAGACGATCGATCCAAGCGCAATGCGTTCGCCCTCGGGAAGGACGGGGGCGTGCGCATACGGATTGGGCTTCTTGGGCTTCGCCTCGGACGACGACATCGGCGGCGGGAGTATTGCGACTCCCGCTGGAGGGCAAGCTCCCCGATGCGTCTACCACCTTGACCCCCGAGCGAGCCTGTTCACACCATGGCAACGTGGCGATTGTCTCGACTCGTCTTCGGTGGCTTGGTCACGCGGTGCTCGCGCTCGCTATATTGTATCTCGCGAAGGTCACAATTGCCGCCGTGCTCGCGAAGGTGGGCCGCCCTGGTGCTTCCCTCGACGATTCGTATATCCACTTTCAATACGCGCGCGCCATCGCGGAAGGTCATCCTTGGCGTTATCAAGCCGGAGAGCCACTCACGAGTGGTGGAACGAGTTTGCTCTGGCCAACGTTGCTCGCGCCGTTCTACGCGGTCGGGTTTCGCGGCGATTTGATCATGTGGCCCGCGTGGGGGCTGTCCTTCGCTGCGCTTTTCGGTCTCGCGCACGAGTCGCGCATATTGACAAGTAAGTTGACAAGTAACCTTCTTGGGTGGGGCGCTGCGGCGCTCACACTGTCGTTTGGTGGCTTCTTGTGGTGCGCCGCGAGTGGGATGGAAGTCGTCCCTTTTGCGTGGAGTATGGCGCGGTGCATTCGTCGGGCGTCCGAGTGGCAAGAGGAGCCCGATGCGCGAACGCGCAAGGCATGCGTCGAGTTGATTGCGCTTGCCTGGGTCGCCGCTTTGTTTCGCCCTGAGGGGGCCGCGGTTGCAATCTTCGCGGCGGTCGCGCTTTTCTTATGGCCTCGAATGGGACATGGCCCTTCGCGCGGTCTCTCGCTTCTCGCCATCTTTGCAGTGGCCTTTACACCGCTCGTCCTTTGGATCACTACCGGGCAGGCTCGTTCCGCGACGACGATAGTCAAGTTACTTGTAGGAAACCCATATTATCAAGGTGCTGAACTATCCCGAGCCGTCACGGCAAACGTTCGGACGTTGGTCTCGGTATTGCTGAATGGAGAAGTGTGGTCCGCCGAGTTCATTCCCGCTGGAGGATCGGCAATTGCGCTCATGTCTCTTCCGACTGTCGCCTATGCCGGCTACCGCAAAAACGCAGGTTTTCGAGCGACGGGCGTGCTGCTGCTTGCGGCGCTCATGACAGCTCCCTGTTTTTATCTTTCGTTTCTGTGGAACCGCCTTCGATATCTCTGGCCGTTCGCAACGGGATGGCTCATCGCACTTTGCTGCTTTGCGTGGTTGGTTGGCGAACTTGGGGCGCTTCTGCACGAGAAAATTCGAAGCGTCGAAGGCATCGTTTGTGGCGTCTTTGTTGGCTTGTTCGCCAGCAAACTGCCTGGCGTCATTGAGGACGCTGCTCAATCCGCGAGCGGCATCCATCGGCAGCACGTCGCCTTGGGCGAGTGGGCGCGCGAGCACCTCGAGCCCGGTGCCCGAATTGGCGTAAACGATACCGGCGCGATCGCCTACTTCTCGGATCGGAAGACGTTCGACGTAGTGGGCCTTACCACTCTCAGTGAGGCACGCCATTGGGTCGCTGGGCCAGCGTCACGCTTTGAGCACTACGAACGTCTTTATCGTCAAGCGCCGGAACGATTGCCCGACTACTTCATTGTGTACCCCGAATGGATGGCGATTGAGCCCGTCCTCGGCGAGTCTATTCATGAAGAGACCGTGCTCGATTCGACGATTTTAGGAGGTCGCACGAAACGCGTGCACCGCGCACGTTACGACTTGCTCGGAAGCGGTGCCGCGCCATGGACGTCGGTGGGTAAGATAATTGACGAAGTGGACGTCGCCGATCTCGAGAGCGAAGCCGCCCACAACTACGTCCTCCCTCCCGCACGGGACAGCGAAGAACACGTGATGCACGAGACGGAACACGGTCTCCCCATTGTTGACGGTGGCCGCATCAATCGCATTCGTGAAGCGTTCGTCTTTCGCGGCAAGGGCAATGCAATGGTGAGCCGCGTTCACGCAAAGGCTGCCACGCGCTTGCGCGTAAGAGTCGACACGCGCGAAGTGCTTGTGCACACGCTTGCAAGTGACGGCTTCGTCGAAATTGTCACGCCACTTGACGACCAAACGGAAACCCGAAACGTCGAAATCGTCGCCGAAGGCTTCGCATTTTCGGCCTATCATCACTGGCTCGTCGACAGGCATTAAGCCCATGCGCACTCGTCCCCTCGGAAAAACAGGCCTTCGGGTCTCTGACTTCACGCTCGGAACTTGGGGCCTCTCAGGTGAAGCGTACGGTCCCGTCACAAGTGAAGAACGAGCGCGCGTTGTGCATCGCGCCATCGATCTCGGCGTCAACTTCATCGATACATCCGACGCCTACGGAGCGGGTGCGGTCGAATGCGAGATTGGCAGGTTACTTGACGGTCAATCTGGCGTCCACGTATGCGCGCGTATTGGCGTTGATCGATCCACGCAGCCAGCGCGCAAGCACTTTGAACGTGAGTACCTCGAGCGTGCAGTTGAACGCTCGCTGAAGCGCCTTGGCCGCGAGTCAATCGACGTGTGCCTTCTTCATAACCCCAGTGTTGACGTGCTCGCATCAGGCGAGGCAACCATGCTGATGGAAGACCTCGCGAAGACCGGGAAAGTGCTGGCGTGGGGTGTTTCAGTGGGCACCGAAGCGGTCGGCCGTGCGGCGATCGACGCGGGCTCGAAAGTGATCAGTATTGGTTACAATTTACTTCATTCCGCAGACCTACATCGTCTGTCGGGCGATGTGATGGTGAGCGGCATCGGTGTTCTGGCACGCCACGTTCTCGCATACGGTTTGCTCGCGGGCGGGTGGAACAAAGAGCTCGAGTTCCCCGAAGGTGATCATCGCACGATGCGTTGGACGCAAGAGGGCCTCGGTCGTCGCATTGAACAACTCGAGGCGCTTCGCTTTCTCGTTCGCGGAGAGGTGTCTTCTCTTCGTGCGGCGGCAGTTCGATTTGTGCTCGCAAACCACTTGGTGTCGAGCGCGATCGTGGGTCCGAAGACCGTGAGTCAGCTCGAACAAGTTGTGCGCGAGGTCGGCGCAGGGCCCGTGTACATGCGTGACGACGCACTTTCGGAACTGCCACGTGTGCTCGATCGCATTGGGGTGGAAACATGACCTCATGCATCGCGGGCACTCTGCACAGCCGAAAGGACGTCCTCGCGCAAATGGTCAAGCTTGCTTACGAAGCCGGCGAGAAGATCATGCGCGTCTACGCTTCGCCATTTGCCGTCGAGATGAAGGCGGCTAACGATCCGGTTACGGTTGCCGATCGCGAAGCGAACGAATGGATCGTCAACGGTCTTTCTCAATTCGAACTTCCTATCGTTGCCGAGGAGAGCGATCCTTCGACATACACGGCGTATGCAACGTCCTCTGCGGCTTTCTTCGTGGACCCGCTCGACGGAACACGCGAGTTTGTCGCGAGAAATGGCGAATTTGCGGTCATGATCGGCCTCGCAGAATCGGGGGTTGCCACTGCCGGTGTCATCCATTGCCCCGTGACGCATCGCACGGTCGTGGGGTCGATCGATGGTCAAGCATATGAACTGGATGCCCAAGGAAAGCGCGAGGCACTCGTCCTTGTCGAACCCGTCGCGCGTCCGATCCTGCTTGTGTCGCGCTCGCATCGTCCAGTCGAACTCGAACGTTGGGTTCAGTGTGTCGACGCTGATACGAAGACCAAGGGTAGTGCAGGGTACAAGGCCATGCTTGTGGCCACGGGCGAAGCCAACGCATACGCGTACATCGGTGGCGCTGGTTGCCGTTGGGATGCTTGTGCTCCCGAGGCAATCTTGGCTGCCGCCGGCGCGATCGTGAGTGACCAAGAAGGCCGTCCGTTCGATTACCGCGCGCACGATTTGCGAAACCGAGACGGATTTCTTGCGGCGCCTCCTCGGCTTCACGCAGCGCTTCTTGCGTCTCTTAGGCCGGTGCTTGCGTGAGCCACGACACATCGGCCGATGTGGTTGTGATTGGGGCAGGGATAATGGGTCTATCGGTTGCATATCACCTTGCCGAGCAAGGCACGCGCAACGTTATTGTGGTCGACAAGAGTTACCTTTGCGGCGGCGCGAGTGGCCGCAACGGCGGCGGCATCCGCGCGCAATGGTCGAGCGAAACCAACGTTGTGTTGATGCAAGAGAGCATCCGCATGTGCCGAGTCTTTGCGCGTCGCATGAAGATCAACGTGTGGTTTCGTCAAGGTGGTTACCTGTTTTTGGCGCGCACCTTGCCCATGCAAAGGACGCTGGAAGCGAGCGTGGCATTGCAGCGCGAATGCGGCGTGCGAACCGAAATGCTTACGCCCGCACAGGCGGCCAAAATCGTACCCGAGCTAGATACGAATCAGCTCGTAGCCGCGAGCTACAATCCTGACGATGGCGTGGTTTTCCCATGGCCATTTGTTTGGGGATTCGCAAACGCAGCAGAAAAATATGGCGTGAAGGTTCTCCCGTTTCACGAAGTGATCGGCATTCGCACGCGAGGGACCGCTATCGAGAGCGTCGTATTGCGCAATGACGTGCGCGAGTTTTCGATCGCAACCTCCCGTGTCGTCAACGCCGCGGGTGCTTGGTCACCAACTGTTGCAAAGCTTGTCGGAATTGAGCTGCCCAACAAGCCCCATCGACACGAGATCTGCTCGAGTGAACCGCTCAAGCCGTGGCTCAAGCCCTTGGTCGCCGATCTCTCCGATGGCCTGTATTTCAGCCAATCAACGCGTGGCGAAATTGTTGGAGGAATCGGCCAAAGCTATGTGCCGCATGGTCTCAATCAAGAGAGTTCGTTCGCGTTTCTCGGTAAGTATGCCCGCTCGCTTGCCCGCACGTGCCCGGCGCTCGGGGCCGTAAAAGTTCTTCGACAGTGGGCCGGCTGCTACGACCTTACGCCCGACGCAAATCCGATTTTTGGACCGGTAAAGGAAATTGACGAATTTTACCAAGTCAGCGGCTTCATGGGCCACGGCTTCATGATGGCGCCCATTGTGGGCAAGCGTCTCGCCGACCACTTGGCCCATGGCAACCAAGAACCGCTTTTCGAGCGTTGGCGGCTATCTCGCTTCGCTGAGGGCAAATTGCTCAGCGAAGGCATGATCTTGGGGTGACGCCGAGCTTTACACTCTCTTGCGTGGGGTTGTACCGTCTCTAACCGCGGTTTCTCGCGGTTTCTCGCAAGTCCAGCCTTCGCGGCTGGCAAGTTTTCGTTCTCTGCGATCGCAGATGGCTACTGGAGGTCTCATGTCTCGTGCGCTTCGAAAAATGCTCCCGCTCGCTGCTCGGAGTTGGCTCATCGTGTCCTCCGCGGTCTTGATGGCTGGCGTCAGTTTGCCTGGCTGCACGGATGAGAACGATCCCGCCACATGGGTAAAGCGTCTTGACGATCCCGGTCAGAAGCTGCGATCGATCAAGCGCCTTCAAGAGTTCTTCAACGACTCGATGAACAAGGGCAACGACAAGCTCGACGATCCTCAAGTGGTCGCCGTGCTTGATAAAATCGTTGAGCCGCTCGCCAGGACGTACGTGTCAGGCAACCTCGACGACAAGACGCGCGAAGAAGTGCTGCAGTCGCTCGCCAGCATGAAAGATGCGCGCGCGCAGACCGCATACGCCAAAGCGCTGAAGGACTACGAGCCTGGTAAGACCGACCGCGAGTTGCGCTTTGCCTCGCAGGCGGTCATCGGCCTTGCGGTTGCGCAAAAGCCGCTCGACCCGGCGCTCCTCGATACGCTCTGGTCAGCGTTTGCGAAGTATCGACCTTCGAAGACGACCTTGTCCGAGCCTACGCGCTACCTGCATGACGCAATCCTTGCGGTAAAACACAAAGATTGGGGGCCGAAGGCGGCTGAGTTGCTCAAGGCGCCTGCAAGCGATGATGTCGATTCAAAAAAGGATCAGCTCTACTTTTTGCAGCTGACCGCTGTTCAGCTTATCGCCGAGCTCAAAGACGAGCGAGCGGTGCCAGCACTCACCGAGGCATTGCTCACGCCAATTAAGGCGGCCGAGCTTCGAGGGCCGCTGAAAAACGCATTCGTGAGCATTCCAATCGCATCGACGCGGTCGCTCGTTGCGGTACTCGAAGGCAAGGCGTTTGCCGAGAAAGCGAAAGACTTTCAACCCGCACAACCCGCGGGGTACATGACGGCCCTTGTGGCCGATTCGTTGGGTCACATTTCGCGACCCGAAGGACGTGACGCAGTGCTTGCCGCGCTGGGCACGGCGGACTTGCCGCCAATGGCCCGCTTCGGCCTCGCGCAGTCTCTTGTGCTCTTCCCGGTTGACCCGCGTGTTGTGCCCGCATTCCAAGGCGCGATCGCGAAGTTGCCGCCCGGCGAGAAAACCAATGGTCTCGATATGCGTGCGGGCCTCATGCAAATCGCGTCGATGTTTTACGATCCGAACATGGTCGATTCCCTTCTCAAGGAATCGATCAACGCAAAGGGCGACGAAGGGGAGCGCGTGCAAATGCGCATGCTCACGCTCGACCCCGCAATCAAGGTGATGAATGTCGCGCAAAAGGGCGCGGTCGAAGAGGCCGTGAAGAAGACCGAGGCCGAACTTAAGGCCGACCCAACGAAAGCGAAGTACGTGCGCGACATGTTCAAGCTTGCGGCCGAGGTGGGTGACCGATGTAAAGAGGACGCATCGTGTTACATAAAGGTGCTCTCCGAGCCAATTCCTGCGGGCCAACCCGCGGCCAACACCAAGCAAGTCAAGGCCGCTTACATGGCGGCGATCTATGGCGGCGGTTCGAACGCGGCGCAAACGCGATCAGAACTGATGAAGAAAGTTGACGGAGTGAAAGACCCTGCGGCGCGACTCGCGATCGTTCAAGCGGTTGACCGCCTCGCTCCAGAAGGCGATCAGAAGGCCGCCGATGACTTCGACAAACTGGTCGAGAGCGACAAGAAGATCGCCGACAAGACCACGCTCATGGCTTCCGACGCCGTGGCCAAAGTAGCGAAGCGCCTCCGCGCACGCGCAGCGAAGTAGTCATGCTTCGCCTGCGGTTCATGAATGGTGCACGCGCGGGCGAAGTGCTCGATTTTGGCGAAGACGTCGTGACCATCGGTCGCGCAGATACCAATGGGGTGGTGCTGCGCGACGATGGCATTTTCGCCAATCATGCAAAGGTACTTTTCGACGGAACCGCGTGGTCGATCGCCGACGTTCTCTCTGCGAGCGCGACCTTCGTTGAACGGCTAGGCATTCATAACGCTGTTGGCGTCGATCCTCTTACACTGAGTGAAGGCGACTTGATTCGCCTTGGGAGTGCCGAACAAGGCGTCGAAATTACCGTCAACTTCGTTGCCGATGTTGATGATGCGCGCGTTGTCGCTGTCCGCAAGATTGACGACATCGCGCCGTCCGCGGCCACACTCGATGCCGATCCGAAACGGCTTCAGGCGCTCTACGCGGTGCAGAAGCGCATCGGCGGCTGTAGCGATCTTGCGCAGTTGTTGAGTTTGCTCTGTGATGAAATTTTCTCGCTCGTCAGAGGGGTCACACATTGCACGATCGTTTTGCGTGATGACGACGGCGCAGAGTCTTCGCAGGGCCCCGCGGTTTATGTTCCGGTGCTCACGCGCGTTCGAGGACTTGTCGGTGCTTCGCCAGTGCCAATTCCAACGACGCGCAGCGTCTATCGCAAGGTAATTGCTGAGCGCGCGGCGGTGCTTGCGGCGGACGCGCCCAATGAAGTGGGCGAAACAGAGTCGCTCCTCAGCGCCGATATTCGTTCGGTCATTGGCGTGCCGCTGTGGCGAGGCGAAGAGATTCTCGGCGTGATCCAGGTCGACAACCGTGAGAGTCCGGGCGTGTTTGCGAGTGGAGACCTCGAGCTCCTCGCGACCCTCGGTCATAATGCATCACTGGCAGTTGCGAATTGCCGCCTGCTTACGCGCCTCCGAGCAGCCGAAGAGCGCCTGAAGAAGGAGAATTCATTTCTCAAGGGTCGCGAGCAATCGCGCAGGACGGGTGGCCGCGGCCCTATCGCGATCATCGGGCAAAGCAACGCGATGGCCACTTTGCTCGAGCACCTCGCAAAAGTGGTGGATACGCGTGTCACCGTTCTCGTCGAAGGTGAAACAGGTGTTGGCAAAGAACTCATCGCATCGGCCCTGCACTATCAGTCACGACGGCGCGATCGTCTCTTCGTGGGGCAAAACTGCGCGGCGATGCCCGAGAGTCTCCTCGAGAGTGAACTCTTCGGTCACAAGAAGGGTGCATTTACAGGTGCGCACGAAGACAAAAAGGGGCTCTTTGAGGTCGCTGACGGAGGGACGCTCTTTCTTGACGAAGTGACAGAGATGCCCCTCTCACTGCAGTCGAAGCTTCTTCGGGCACTTCAAGAGGGTGAAATCCGTCCCGTTGGATCGAACGTCGAGCGGCGTGTTGACGTTCGCATCGTGGCCGCGACCAATCGCAATCTCGAAGAAGAAGTCTCAGCGGGTCGGTTTCGCGAGGATCTCTACTATCGGCTCAAGGTATTTCCACTGCGCGTTCCACCCTTGCGAGAGCGCCGTGACGACATCCCCATTCTTGCCGATCACTTCCTCAAGATTCATGGACGCGAGATGGGCAAGCCGGTCGCAGGCTACTCACAGCAGGCCATGGAGGTGCTTCAGGCCTACGACTGGCCCGGAAATGTTCGTGAGCTTCAGAACGAGGTGCAACGTCTCGTCATTCAGGTCGAGCAAGGCGAGTTCATCACGCCAGATTTGCTGTCGCCTCGTATTCGTCAAACCGCCGAGGCTCTTGCGCGCGCGAGGCCCGAAAAGGGCAGCCTGAAAGAGATGATGGACCAAGTCGAGCGGGTGCTCCTTCTGGAATCGCTTCGTGAGCACGGAAACAACAAGAGCGCTGCGGCGCGAACGCTCGGCATTACGCGAGAAGGGCTGCACAAAAAGCTTCGTCAGTTCGGGCTTACGTGAAGATAATTGGTCAAGTAAGCGAATAGTCTGTTTTGTTGACGTTCTGATCGGAGATCGCCGCAAGCGCTTCGCGCGCGCGCAGTGCGAGGTCGCCGTCCGCAACGTCAAGGAGCGGTACGAGCGCAAACGCGCGTTCGAAGAGGCGGGGGTGCGGAACCGTGAGCGCGTCGGTGTTTAGCACTTCGCCGTGTGCGTAGAGTAGGTCGAGATCGAGGCTGCGTGGCCCCCATTGCGTCGTGCGCGTGCGAGCCTCGGCGATTTCGATGGCCTGTGTGAGCGACAGCAACGCAGGCAAGCCTGACGACCACTCGATGCATATGACCGCGTTGAGATACGGGCCCTGCTCCGGTCCACCGACGGGCGCTGTCTCGTAGACGCGTGAGATCGCGACCATCGACGTGATCTCACGAAGCCTCGTCACGGCGCCCTGCAGCCTCAGAACGCGATCGCCAACGTTCGATCCAAGGCCTACAAAGACACGCATTTGCCCGCGTTACGGATCGCGTGTTTTCGCGAGGCCTTATGGCTTGGAAGGTGTGAGGGACATTGGGTTTGCGAACGGCGATTCGGAGCCGCCGACGACCTTGTTGTCTTGCACGAAGAACAGGAAGTTTGTGTCCTCAATGCCCGCGATGCGTGCCGACAACGAGAGTGCGGTGCCAGCAGCGGTCTTGAACGTGAGTCCGTGCGCTTGCGCCTCCGTTGTTGAGGTGGCCGTCCAGCCGTCGGAGAGTGCGGAGACATTCTTGCCGAGGAGGTCCTGGCCAACGAGGTCGGTTGTGCCACCTACGGCGTGTGCCGTGACGGTGTAGTCGCACGGTTGCCTTGTTTTATTTGTGTCGCATGTCCACCAGACGCGCCACTTGCCGCCTGTTTGATACTCAACGAACACACCAATGCCGTCGCCAGGGACTTGCGTCATCGTCGCGCCGGTGTCGAGCGTTGCGGCGCTCACGAGAGCTCGTGCTGCCGGGATCGAACCGCTATCTGGGGTGGGCGAGACATGCCGTGACCCGTCCTGTGTTTCGAGGACACACGCACTTGCGAGTGTCGAAATGCAACCGACCGCGATCGAAATCAAACGCATGCGATCCTCCATTATCGGCGACCTCCTCGAGATCCACCGCGAGAAGAGTGGCCGGACGGGCGCGACGGCGCCGACGGTCGAAAGCTTGGTGAAGAAGGCCGGAAGCTCGGCCGTGGTGCGGGTGAAGAAGGTCTGAAACTTGGGGTTGAATGGTGCGGCACTGCCGGACGGTACGCTGGTGAAGAGTGTCGAAAGGTTGGCGCCGGTGACGGCGGTGCTGACGGGCGATAGCTCGGCCGTGGTGGTGGCATGTACGAGGGTGCCGGTTGATAGGGCCGCGAATATCGCGGTGCCGTACCGATGTGAGGCGAGGTTGAATGAGGGGTTGGGGAGTGCACGCCGACTGACCTGCCGTGATGAGGTGCACCGAATGTGCCAGAATTCAAATGGCCGAGCTGCTCCGGTGCAGGACGTGATGGTCGTGCGCGCAGACCCAATGCCGAACGCATTTTTGGATCGCCAAATTGCTTAGCGCGAGCATAACTCGGTTGATTGTGTGGCGTCCGGACGATTTGCGAAGGCTTCATGCCCAGCTGCGAAGGAGAGGGGCCGAGGCCAGGCTTGGCTTGAACGCGACCCGTTACGCTTGGCGTCGCGCCAACGCGTTTCGTTCCTCCGAGGCCAGGCGTTGCGTCAACATAGGGTCGCGTCTTCTGAGCTACACCGGTGATGCTGCGCCCAGTCAGCACGTGACGATTGATCTGCGGGTGAAATAGATCACGCGTTGCACAGAATGAGTAGGGCGCGTGTGGCACAACCGCGACGCCATAGGCGTGGCCACGATACCAGTACCAAGTTGGCACCATGGGCGCCCACCCGATGTAACCGTAGCCCGCAGGACCGACGCGCCAGCTTACCCAAGCACCGCGATAAACGCGTCCGGGAACCCAGCCCCAGCCATGGCCACCGACGTAGATCCACCGACCATAGTGAAATGGAGCCCAGCCCCAGTTGTAGTCGGAGACCCAAACGTATTCGTAACCGTCATGGCTCCAATGCCCACCCGTTGAGTACGGCGTGAAGTCTGAGCCGACCTGCGCTTGCGCAGGATACCAAACGGTTCCGTACGTCGCGTCGTCGTCCCACGTTCCGTATGGTTCCAGAACTGGACGAAAATCGGTCAACGCGGCGGGATCCGTTTCTTGGTATTCTGCGGGCTCGGCGTTTGCGGCGGCGGGCTCAACACCAATGGGTACTTCGTCGCCGCTCGCCATCGCAACGGGATTGGCTGTCGTTCCGTCGACCTGAACTTCGGGAGCATCAGCGGGTGCTTGCGCAACGGCAGCGGGTGGTGCCGCCGGCGTTTCTGCAGGCGTGGGTTCGACTTGGAGCTCGCCTTGTGGTGCGGTCGCCGGTGCGGTCGTTGGCGTGTTCTCGGGCGTTGCGGCTTGCGGTTCTGCCGCCGTTCGCACTTGCGCGTTTTGCGCGTACTCAGCGCGCTCGTTCCAACCATCGGGAATGCAGCCGGTCCCGAACGCGGTTGCGAACGTAAAGGCAACGGTGGCTCTTGCCGAAGTTTTCATCGCGATCTTCAGCATGCCCCAACTCACGAGGACTTCCACGATTCTGACCTTGATTTACGTCATTGTAAGGTGATTCGTTAGCTCTGCTGAGCCCAATGCGTGTGCGCTATTGTACGCGCTCGGCGGCTTTCGCTGAACAAGCGATGCGTATCTATCCTCGGCTGTCGCGACATAGTTCCGCATCTTGACGAATCAGGACGAGCGTGGACCCGCGAGGTACTAGGCATTGCTCCCGTGCCCGGTGATACGATCATTCGATACGGAGGCTCGCATGGGTGAAATGCGGACAGGCTTGCTCGAAAAAATTGGAGCGCTTCAAGATACGAAGCTCTATCGCGAGCTTCACTGGGAAGGATCGTTCGAGGAGTACCTGCAAATCGTCCGCGAGAAGCCCGAGGTCACGCGCAACGCGTACCAACGCCTCTACGACATGATCATCGGGTATGGCACCGAAGAGTACATCGACAATAAGAAGAAACTCGTTCGGTACAATTTCTTCAAAGACGAACAGAGCGGCGGCGCGAACGCGATTTTCGGTCTCGACATTCCGCTCATGCGCCTGGTGCACGTGCTCAAAGCGGCGTCCGAAGGCTATGGACCTGAGAAGCGCGTCATCTTGCTTCACGGCCCGGTCGGCTCTTCAAAGAGCACAATCGCGCGCCTCATCAAGCAGGGGGTAGAGGCCTACTCGCGAACCGCCGAAGGAGCGCTTTACACCTTCGACTGGGTGAACCTCAAAGACACAGGTCTTGCCGGCACCGACACCGATCGGTTCGCAAGCCCAATGAACGAAGAACCTCTTCGTTTGATCCCCGAGGATTGGCGCACCAAAGCGCTTGTAGATTTGGGTCTTGGGAACGAGAAATTCCACGTTCGCGTCGACGGTGATCTCGATCCTGCGAGCCGCTTCATCTTCAAGCATCTGATGCTCAAGTACAAAGGCGACTGGTCCTTGATGATCAAGAACCACATTCGCGTCAGGCGGCTAGTTCTCTCTGAAAAAGATCGCGTGGGCATCGGTACGTTTCAGCCGAAAGATGAGAAAAACCAGGACTCGACCGAACTAACGGGCGACATCAACTATCGCAAAATCGCCGAGTACGGCTCCGATTCCGATCCGCGCGCGTTCAACTTTGACGGCGAGTTCAACATTGCCAATCGTGGCGTTGTTGAGTTCATCGAAGTGCTCAAGCTCGACGTCGCCTTTCTTTACGATCTTCTGGGCGCCTCTCAAGAGCATCGCATCAAGCCAAAGAAGTTCGCGCAGACGGACATCGACGAAGTCATTCTCGGCCACACCAACGAGGCGGAGTACAAGAAGCTGCTCAACAACGAGTTCATGGAAGCGCTTCGCGATCGCACGATCAAAATCGACATCCCGTACATCACGAAGCTCACCGAAGAAGTGCGCATCTACGAAAAGGACTTCAACGCCGTCAAGGTGAAGAACCGCCACATCGCACCTCACACGATGGAGGTAGCGGCGATGTGGGCCGTGCTTACGCGTCTTGAGGATCCCAAAAAGCACAACCTCTCGCTCATGCAGAAGATGAAGCTCTACGACGGCAAAGTGCTACCCGGCTACACGCTAGACACCGTCAAAGAGTTGCGCAAGGAATCAAAGCGCGAAGGCATGGAAGGGATCAGTCCGCGTTACATTCAGGACAAAATTTCGAACGCACTCGTCAACGACGCGGGTGAAGGTTCTATCAATCCTTTCATGGTTCTGAACGAACTCGAAAAGGGCTTGAAGCACCACTCGCTCCTTTCAAACGACGAAATGCGAAAGCGCTACCAAGAGCTCGTGGGCGTCGTAAAGCGCGAGTACGAAGAGATTGTGAAGAACGAAGTGCAGCGCGCGATTTCTGCCGATGAAGAAGCGATCGGCAAACTTTGCGGCAACTACATCGACAACATCAAGGCGTTCACGCTCAAAGAGAAGGTGCGCAATCGTTACACCGGTCAGGATGAAGAACCTGACGAACGCCTCATGCGATCGATCGAAGAGAAGATCGACATTCCGGATAATCGTAAAGAAGATTTCCGACGTGAGATCATGAACTTCATTGGCGCGCTTGCGGTCGACGGTCGTAAGTTTGAATGGACAACAAACGATCGGCTGCGTCGCGCTCTCGAGCTCAAGCTTTTCGAGGATCAAAAAGACTCGATCAAGCTCAAGACTCTTGTCAGCGCCGTCGTGGACAAGAACACGCAAGAAAAGATCGACATCATCAAGTCGCGTTTGATGAAGAACTTTGGTTACAACGAAGTGAGTGCTTCGGACGTACTCAACTTCGTCGCAAGCATCTTCGCGCGAGGCGACGCGAAAGAGTAAGTTCCTTGATGGTTAGTCAAAATGCCTGCGTGCACGAGCGTGTTCGCGGGCGTTTTCGTTTGGGCGCAGAAGTTAGGTCGTGAGGCGCTTGAGATCGCATGATTCATGTGGTCGAGGCACTAAGGCGCCTTCATTACGTCGCGAATCGCATCCTCAGACGCATACGCACGCAACGACGATGTGGTCTGCTTTCGAATCGACTCGTGATGCGAGTGCTTCGCCACTTGCACCAGCGTGCCGAGGGCGACTTTGGAGTTTGCAGCAAACTCGTTTATCGAGAGAACGGCATTGTTCGCGACGCTCGCCGCTTCGTCCCTAACAGCCGCTTCGAAAAGGCAACCAAGCCGTTGCTCGAGAAACGTGTCTCTCTGCCTGAGGGCGAAGGCGGCGCTCTCTCTGACTTCCTTCTGTTTGTCCGTTGCGAGCGTCTTGCAAAGTACGTCGACGTCCGCCTTTGTGCTGAGGAAGCGAAACGACGTGATCGATTCGCGCCGAACGTCTGCATCCGTCGAGTTGACATCCTCAACCAGCGAAGGTCGGCACTTCTCGCATCCAGCGTTTCCGGCGGCACGGACGTAGATGAAGCGCTCGTGGTCGGTTCGGTTGGCGATCTTCGTCGCAAGCAAGTCGTCAACGCAACTGACGAGTTCGTTCTGCTGCTTCTCACGTGCAATGCGTTCTAACGTACCCAGGATGAGCCACGAAGAGCCGCGCACGTCTTCATCCGCACTTGTAGTGAGCGAGGCAACCGCCGCAATGATCGTTGGATCCGCACGTTCTGCTTCGCGAAGCGCCGAGACGAGCTTCCATTGACACGTCGATGGTCTAAGAAGCGCACCGGCGGCCATCGCCGGCGACACGGACTTTCCGTTGAGGATACGAATCGCAACCGCGTCAAAGATGAGGTCGCACGCGGTGGTTTTCTCGAGCAGTAGAGCAAGGGCGCTGACGCAAGCCGCTGGGCGTGTGGCGACGGCTTGTTCGACCGACGTTCGTAGTTTGACGAGCTCCTGTTCAGTGATCGCAGTGTCTTCCTTCTTAAGTGCGGCCTTGACCTCCTCGATGACTGGACACTCGGACGCGACGCCATCAAGGACGCGTGGTGCGGGTGCTTCACGCAACGCAGGGCAGGTCAGTGCGCTTTGAGCGAGCTCGATGGCTGCGGCGTTTTTGGGTGATGGTTGTGGGGGCTGATGAACGGCATGCGGCCATCGGAGGAACGCCCCAATGGCCGTTGATGCTGTTACCAAGAGCACAACCGTCGACGCGCGACTGGATGCAGACATGGGCTCGTCGTCTAGAGGGTTTGAGTGGCGTTCAGAGTGCTGAAGAGCGGTTCTTTGTAGTTGTAGCCAGGCCACTCGAGAATAGTGAACGAGAACTTGTCCTTGTCCCAATCGTGCCACTTCTCGCCATCGAGCGGGAAGCTCGTGCTGAAGTAGGCCGAGAGGCTGCCCGACAGATAGTTCATGTCGAGTGACGCTGAGAGCGACTCCGTAAAGGTCACGGTTCCGCTGTTGTTCTTTGCGGAAACGGATGCCGTGATTGGAAGGCTCAAGTCGGCGAGGACGACGTTGGCTTCGACACCCACGGCTGCTGCACTCAGATCACCAAATCCGAGGATCGAAATTTCTGCGCTACCGCCCACGCTCGCTCTCACGCCCGGCGTAACGGTGAGCGCGCACTTGGCTTCGTTCGTCGACGACGTTGCTGAGAGCGACGGCGTGATGTAAGCCGCGCCACTTGCTTTTGCCGCAAGGCTGATCGTGATGAGCCCCCAGTAGGTGAAGCTCTTGCTAACCGAATAGCTCTTCGTCTCCATAGACGTCTTCGCGAGCGACCCGGTGGTCGTCTTAGACCAAATCGCGTCCGAGTCTCCAAGTACATAGAGAGCCGCCTTCGCGTACACGCCCGATGATCCCTTCTCAGAAGCGACATCGCCCCTGATTGCGTAGACGCTGCCAGTCAACCGAATGATTTCCTTCTGATTGTTAAACAAGTACGCGCCCGCGTATGCCGAGCCGCTGCACGATGCAGTTGTACTTCCGCCCGAGTTGCCGAAGTCAGCACCCACGTAAACGGCGGCTTTGCTTTGGGTGCCCCATTGCTTGGACCAAGAGAACCCGAGAGGGCTCTTGGCGGACTTGGTCTTGTCGACGATCGGAACGATCTTCGTCGCGGCTAGCGTTGCCGCTTGGTTCAGCTCTGCGGCCGTGAACGTCGCTTCGCTCGCCTGGAACTGGCAGGTTGTGCCGCTTGATGAACCAAGCGTGCACCCCGCTTTGTCTGCGGCGGCTTGGAACGTGTTGAGCAAGTTGAGATACTGTTGACCGGTGATCGATTTCCCGCTCGCCGTCTTGTATGTCTTCGTCACGGAGAACGAAGGCATCTTCGCCCTGAGCGTCGATTCGCTGAGCTTGGTCGAAGCCCTCAGCGTTTCCGTCTGTGTGACGACCGTTTTCGCTGCCGCGCCTGTTGAAACTAGCGTTGCAGCAATGGCCGCGACGCAGCTTATGTTTGCTCTCATGTGAACTCTCCCCGAGAAGCGATCGGCGAACCCCGCGCGATCAAACTCTATGTGAGAGTTACGGTCCGAAAATCGCTTGAGCAAGGAAGGCGCTCGAACAGCTGGTTAGCTCTGGGTTTGTTCTGCGACATCACGCAGACTGTGCGCATCTGGACTGCGCCGATGGGCGCGACTCTACTGCGAGATCTTTAGTGCGTATGCGCGCGTGAACGAGTCTGGATACTGAAGGCCGCGACTCTCGATGATGGGGTACGATGCTGTGCCCACGCGAACGTAATAGGTACCTGCGGCTACGGCCGTCGGCTCAAGCGTGACTGACGCGCCTTCATTTGCACCGCTACGCGACGCAACGACGCTGCCATCGCTTGCGACGAGGTCAACCATCATTGCAACATCGGTAGGTACATTTGAGACTTCGATGTTCGTGTTGCCAGCCGGCAGCGCGATTTTGTACCAGTCATCCCACGAAGCATCTGCGCTGAAACCCTTCCACATGTGGGCGTTTACGGGTTTGCCTGCGGTGATCATCTTGGCGTCGTCGCGCTTGTCGTTTGGCTCGTAGCCGTCGTTGATGCGCGTGTAGTCCATTCGCAGTCGGTATTTGAACGCCGTTGCGAACCCGACATAGTTGCGAATCGCAACGCGGTACTTGTGACCCGCGACCACGCCGATAAAGCCATTGATCGACGCCGCGTCGAGCGCCATGTTGTCGTAGATAGCCGCGTCATTGGCGCCATCCTCGACGGTGAACGAAACAGCGCCGGAGTCCGTTACGTTGTCGACCTGAATCGAAACGTAGCCGCCAGAGCTGTCCGATGGGCCGACGAATTCGTAGTAGTCGACGTCGTCACTCGTGCCGATGCAGGCGTTCACTCCGCCGCCAAGTGCGAATGCGCGAGCCGTCGTGCGTGCGTCGTCAATTCCCTTGACGTTGCAGGCCTCGCTCGAGTCGACCACCGCGCCGTCACCACCTGCGCCAGCGTCCGCGCCGCCACTGATTCCTGGCGCCGGTTGCGTTTCGATAATGCAAGCCGACAAGACGGAGCCCAATGCAAAAGCACAACCCATACGGACGGACGACATCACTCTGCTTTCTCCTTCTGAGCGCTTTGGCTCACGGAGTAAGACGCCTGGAGCCGTGCCTTCGTTCAATCGCGCGTGTCACCCAAAGACGTGACGATGCATGATTTACTCGTCTTTTTCCTCGTAAGTATTCGTCGAGGTACACCCGCCTGTTCCTGCTGCGGGTGGCTCACCGGGTTTGGGTTCGGCCTTCGAAAAATCGAAGAGATCAAGCAACGCGTCTGAATTTGCGTCGCGCGATGTGATGGCGGGCAGATTGTGGAGCAGCTCGATGAAGCGAATGATCGACGTGTGTTCGTGTTTCACGTGCGAGACAAAGCGACGCTTTGCATACGGCGACACGACGATGAGAGGAACGCGAAAACCCAGTTGAGTGAGATCGCTGTGGCTTTTGTCTGGTGCGCAACTCGTTGGAGGCACCACGTGGTCGGCCAAACCGCCGCCTTCATCATACGTGAAGATGAGCGCGAGATTCGGCCACTGCGGACTTTCGAGCGCAGCTTTGTAAATCGTTCTTGCCCAGGCTTCGCCACCTTGAATGTTGTTTGGCGGATGCTCGTCCTGCAGACCTGATGGATCAATGAATGCAACCTTGGGGAGCTTGCCCTTCTTGAGATCGCCAAAAAACTTGTCGATACTGTGGACGCCGATGTGTTTGCGCGTCCACCCGAGAACGTCTTGTCGCGGTTTGCCGTCGGTGTAGACGCCCCACGAGACGAAGCTCCAAGTGAGATGCGAAAAAATGGTGGGCTGCAACCATGACAGCGCACGCTGGCCCGTCCATTTGACGCCATCGGACGTCCCTGCGTACAAGAAAGCTCGATTCGACCAAGTGCCGGAGAGGTCGGATGCAAAGTAATGATCAGCGAGCGCCCAGGTGCTTGCGAGCCAGTAGTAAAAGGGAATGTCAGTCTTGTCGTAGTAACCAAGCGCGTAG
>JAHFDZ010000100.1 GCA_023248745.1 Myxococcales bacterium
TTGCGGTGCGAAACCGTGAGATCACGCACGACCCCGCTGAGGTTGCTGCATACGGAGGCCCCGGAATACTCGCACCGCTGACAGTACCTTCGGTTGAAAATGTAACTTGGATAGTTCCGGGTCCGGTCACGCCGTGTTGCTTGCAGCTTGCGAGGATTGCGTTTTTCTCGCCCAGCGCGCGCCGCGCGGCCGCGGCATTGAACGTCGACTCGGTCGCGGCAGGTGCTGTCGCCGTCGTCGGTGTTGAAGGTGGGTCGCTGGTTCGTGGCGGCGGATTGGCCGTTTCGGTTGGCGGAGCTGGGGTCGTCGTCGATTCTGTTTTGATCGGTTCGGGCGTTGCGGAGGGCGGCGGCGTTGCCGATGGTGCTGCGGAAACCGCTCCATCTGGGACAGGAGGCGTGGCGCTCGACACACTTGTCGTCGCGCTTGCCGAACTCAGGCCACTCGACTGCGGGTCCGAATGAGCACCTGGACGGTTACGAATTGCCCACGTGAGGAAGAGAACGGATCCCGTGAGGATAAGCAGCCCTAGAATACCAAGCAGAACCCAAAGGGGACCCCGCGACTGCGGAACTTCGGGTGGGTCTTGCACGGGCGCTTGTCCCATCGGCGCGAAGGGCGCCGCCGCCGCATAGTTTGCATAAAGGGCAGGAGGCGCGCTGAATTGAGGCTGCTGTGGTTGCTGCTGTGGTTGCTGCTGTGTCGGCTGAGGTGGAACGAACCCCTCGGGCGTCATCGGGATCGATTGCGCGAAAGGGCTATGATTCATCGCTTGCACTTCTTGCGGGACGGGTTCCATGATGAGGGTGCGCGAGGGTCCCTTTGTTGGCGCGCTTGCTGGCATGGCTGCCGTCGCGTTTGGGTTCGTCGCGGGTGCTGCGGCGACCATCGACGGCGACGTCATTGGCGGTGCGAACGGTGTTAGCTGGGGCTGCGAAGCACGCGGTGGGGGTGGCCGTGCGGCGGGGCGTGGTGGAGCCGGCAAATCGGGGGATGAGGTTGCTCGGTGGGCCGCTTGCTGAAGCGCTTGCGCCACGTTACCTCCACCGAGTTGCGGCGTCGGTGGACTGACCGACGGCACGGGTGGAGGCGGCATGTCATCTGGGGGAGTGCTTGCGAGCGACGGTGCGTGGTGCTTGTCTCGCGTGACCGATCCCTGGGTCACAGGGGCGCGCACGCTTGCGACGCTGAAGTCGCTCTCACGCAGCATGATCGAAGTCATCTCGTCATCGTCTGTCGCATCGGCAATTTTCTTGACGGATGCGGGATCGGCATTGCGCAATTGCGAGAGCAGCGCCAGCGCGGATACCGGCTTGGGCGATGGCTCCATCTCGGGCGGAGGCGCCGGATGCGTTGGGCCGGCCTGACCTCGGGATGCTGCTTGTCCCGGAAAATGCACGCGTGGCGCCATCACTGTCGGATCGTCGAGCGAAGCTGGCGTCTCAGACCCAGGAGGTGGCGGGACGGGCGTTGACATCATCAGCGTTCGCTGGCGAGCGTGCTGCGTCGGCGTTGTGTTTGCCGCTTGTCCGTATTCTACGAGCGGTGCGGCAGCCCCTGTTGCCGTGGGCACGTTGGGCTGGAGCTGACGCCGGCGTGTGAGCTCGTCGTGCTCTAGTGCTGCTGCCTTAATCGCGCCCCAAAACTGGCCCGCGTCCTGGAAGCGTTGCTGTGGATGAACACAGACCGCGTGCTGGAAGACATCTTCGACGCGGTCACTTACCTGCAAGCCCAAGGCTCGAGGCGTGGGTCGTCTGTTCGGATCGATCGCCTTGAGCGCGAAGTCTCCGAGGTGATCGCCATCCATCACGCACTGATCGCGAAGGGCTTCGAGGAACACGAGGGCAAGCGCATAGACGTCGCTCCACGGTCCGACCTGCCCAAGGCGATCGTCGAACTGCTCGGGCGCCCCGTACGCCGGCGAAAAAATGCGAATTTGACCGACTGTCTGGGCGCGAGGTCCCATCGACAAAGAGTGGTCGTTGAAGATTTTCGCGACGCCAAAGTCAAGAACCTTGAGCGTTGCTCCGTGCCTCGTGTCGGCGAGATAAAGATTGCCTGGGTTCATGTCGCGATGGACCACGCCTTGAGCATGGGCGTAGGCGACGGCGTCGATTGCGGGATCGAGGAGCGCGATCGTTTCGCTGAACGTTCGACCGCGTTTTCCAGCGGCGCGACGCTGGTTGAAGTCTTCGGCGAGCGACTTTCCGTCGAGCCACTCGAGCACCATGTACGGCACCAGCGCGAGCATGGCGGGTGCCATGGTGGTCCCGCTCGCAATGCTGCGCACAATTTGGAGGTGCCCCTGCGACAATCGATAGTGAAGGCGACTCTCGTCGCGAAAGCGCCGCACGAAGTTCTCGACGATGGCGGAGCCAAGCGTGCTTGGTAGTTTGAGGCACTTGATCGCGACAGGCTCTTCGAGTCCGAGGTGAAACCCGCGATAGACGATGCTGAACCCGCCCTCGCCGACAAATCGGTCGATACGGAATTGCCCGTCGATCACTTGGCCAACCAGTCCGAACGGATCGCCCGTGGTCACGTTGAAGACGATATCATTCAGTTCGAGAAAACGCCCTGATTTGGCGTCTCTTGAATCGGGCCTGTAGTTGGAGCGCTCGAGGAGGCACTGATAGGCTCGTTGGATGCGTCTGGGGTGGACGGTTTGCGCGCTGAGTTTCGTGATTGCGGATGGCGCGCTTGCGGCAACCCGCAAAGCGTCGCTCAAGGCCAAGACTCACGTCTCGCCCGACGCCACGCGTGATCCATTGCGAAGCGACCGCTGGCCGCCTGTTGCCGATGCCGTGCCACCCACCGCCGAAGAGCGAAGGCTGGGCGCGGCGATTATGGCGGAAGCCCACCGCAGTCAGTATTGGGGTCGTCCATTCTGCTGGATCGCAAGTCGCAAACACGTCGAGGGCTGCGATGCAGCCGAGGAAAAGGACGTTGAAGCGTTGCTCAAGATCGATCGCAGCGGCGCGGTCGAAGACGTGCGGGTGCGCTTGAAGGACGATGGTCCTGGCGATTCGACGCGCGCGATGCCTTTTGATCCAACGACGCGCTTTGGCCTTTTTTGCGCTGGGTACTCGTTGCAGGTGCTCTTGCAAGTGATGAAACGAGAGGACCTCTTTCGCGAAATGGACAAGAGCGAGCTTCTCGTCCTTCGTGCGACGTGGTTCGGATGGGATCAAGACTTCATCGTTCGCGGACGATCACTCGGAAGGCTCGATGTCGCGCGCCGTCAGTCCGAGCTCGGCCTCACGGCGCTTTCGCTTGGGCATGCGGTTGGGCGTTTGGCCGATGGGCGACCGCACGCCATCGCAGGTGATTTCCTCGTATTTCGATTCGACTCAGGACGCTTGCACACGGGAATTTTTGACCACTGGGTGCTCTATAAAGGGCAACTCATTGGCGTGAGCTTTGTCGGCGCGAACCTCGAGGGTGTGGGTCGCAAGTTCTATTGTTTTCGCGACGACGACGCGGTCGATCGCATGCCTGATGCGATTTTCGATGAATGGTGCTCAGCAAAACCACGGATTCGGCGCGCGGCGATATTTGCGGCCAGACTCAGCCCGAAGCTCGCGAGCAAGGCGCGCGCGAAATAGTTTTGCGTGCACGCGGTTTCATCGAGATGGCTGATGCCCATAAAACGCGAATCGCAACGACAGCAGCACCGCTTGCGATTTGAAGCTCGCTGAATCGATTAGCTGTGCGGACAATTCGGGTCCGAGCATTACGAGCCCTCCGGGCTGGCGTGTGAGTTCGAACTCGTAGTAGCTGCCGAGCGCATAGAACGATTGCGTGCCTTCGGCGGTGACGATTTCGCCTTGTTTGAGCGATCCGGTTCCAACACCAAATTGTCCGAAGAAGCCCCAATTGCGGAACTTAGGGCCAACCCACGTGAGCGGGTATCCCTCGATGCGAAGTCCACCGCCGCCCGTTTTGCCTGCGTCGTTGCCCGCGCGAAATCCACCGAAACCGAACCAAAGGCCGACGCTGAGGTAGTCGGTGAGTGCGGCGAGGATGAGAATGTTTGCGGCCACACCAGGTTTGAAACCTGCCGACGAAAAGTAACGCGCATCGTCAATTTTAGACGCATCGTTTGGTGTTCCCTCGAAACGGGCGGTGCCGATGCCGAGAGAAACTCCGAGAAGCGGCCCGCTGCGATGCCCTTGCGGCGCGACCGCATAGAGTCCTTGGGCTTCGAATGTTGGACCTTCTGCGTACGCAGGGCGCGCGAGGCTGGCCAATGCGAAGAGCGCGAATAAGCAGGCTGAACGCGAGCTACGGTGCACCCAAGATGTCTACGATCGATAGGCAACGAGAAGCAAGAACCGTTGCTTCCCGGAGTCGCGGTTCCCGCGGTACGCTCTCGCGCATGAGCGAGCCGAATCTCAACGTTGTTGACCCTGAAATTTCTCGTTTGATCGCCGATGAGAACCGTCGCGAGTTCGAGACCATTCGTCTTATCGCGAGCGAGAACTATGCCTCGCACGCCGTGATGCAAGCGACGGGGTCGTGCCTCACCAATAAGTACTCCGAAGGCTACGCCAAGAAGCGCTACTACGAAGGTCAGCAAGTGATCGATCAAGTGGAAGAGCTTGCATGCGGTCGCTTGCGTGAGCTCTTCGGCGCTGAGCACGTCAATGTGCAACCCTATTCGGGCAGCCCCGCCAACCTCGCCGTCTACCTCGCCTTTTGTAACGCTGGCGATACGGTGATGGGGCTCGGTCTCGCCTCTGGCGGCCACCTGACGCATGGCCACTCGGTTTCGATTACGGGCAAATACTTTAAGAGCATTCCGTATGGCGTGCGGCGCACCGACTGCCGCATTGACATGGACGAAGTGCGCGCGCTCGCCAAAGAGCATCGACCAAAACTGCTTTGGGCAGGCACGACTGCGTATCCGCGCACCCTTGATTTTGCGGCATTTCGCAGCATCGCCGATGAAGTGGGTGCAATCTTCGCGGCCGACATAGCGCATATCGCCGGCCTCGTGTGCGCGGGCGTTCATCCGTCGCCGATGGCCTTTGCCGACGTCGTGACGTCGACCACGCACAAGACGTTTCGAGGTCCACGTGGCGGCATGATTTTCTGCAAGAAGGAGCACGCCGCGGCGATCGACAAAGCCGTGTTCCCAGGTTTGCAAGGGGGGCCCCACAACCACACGACTGCGGGCATTGCGGTTGCTGCGAAGGAAGCGCAGACACCTGCGTTCAAACAATATGCAACTCAAGTGGTAACGAATGCGCGCGTGCTTGCCGAGGCGCTTCTTGCGCGTGGGTTCGGGGTCGTGACCGGCGGTACCGACAATCACTTGATGCTGATCGATTTGACCAGCAAAGGCGTTGCCGGCAAGCCTGCGGCACAGGCGCTCGATCGCGCGGGTCTCGTTGCGAATTACAACGCAGTGCCGTTCGACCCACGCAAGCCATTCGATCCATCTGGGTTACGAATAGGTACGCCTTCGGTGACGTCGCGTGGCATGAAAGAGCCCGAAATGGCGCGCATCGCAGCGTGGATCGACCAAGTTGTTTCGACACCGAGCGACGATGCATTGATTGCCGGGATCGCGGCTGAAGTAAAAGCGCTATGCGCGACGCTTCCGGCGCCCGGGCTGACGGTGTAGTAAACTCACTTGACGTTGTGGTTCGGCCTGCGCTCTGCCGGATGACGTGGCGCCGACCCTCTATTGGCAGACATTCGGAAGTGCGTTGAACTCGGTGATGAGTTCGGCGTACGAGTTGATGGAGCGCCCAACGTAGTCGCCCTTGATTTGGTAGAAGATGCGGTTCTGCTTTGGAATTTTGAGGGTTGCGTACGCCTCCGAATCGCTCGGCTGATTGCCGAATGCGTACGCGATGATGAAGCCGCGCTTGGTCAAGAACTCAAGTTCGGCAAGCTTGTAATCGGCAGCAGCTTTGCCGAGTAGTCCGGTTTCGACAGGCGAAGAATGGACCATGCCCTGCGGGAAATTGCGTTCAGCAACGAACTCGCGCGATCGCGGCGTGAGCCACGAGGGGCGGGCGGACATGTAGAACGGCCTGTATCCCTTCGACGCCAGAATGCGCATGGCGTTCGCAGAAGAGGGATGTGCTCCCGCTACTTTACCTTCAAGCAACTTGATGAACTCGACACTTTCGGAAGTCGTCAACGTACCGTCGATGTCGGTGACGAAAACCTGAGTCCCGGGCGGAACAATGTCGAGGTACATATCGGTGAACGTTCCGTCACCCGCAACGACGAGTCGCACGCGGTGGCGTCCGATGCCGAGGCGCTTGCTGTCCGGAATCTTGAAGTTGAGAATTCCAGCTCTCGCCTTGACGTTCTCGTAGATGTCATCGTGCTTGTCCCAATTTTTGTGGCGTCCATCACGCAGCGTGGTGCCGGTGCCGAGCTTGTCCCATGTCGTGCAGTTCGTTTGCAGGTAGATGTCGACCTCTTCGCCTTCGAGATCCTTGTCGGCGATGCCGTACGCAAACTTGGCGACGACGAATTGATCCTCGGTCGGCGTCAGCTTCAAGTCGCGTCCGCGGTGACGTGGCTTTCCAAGGTCTGCGGCCAGTGCGCCCTGAATCGGGTGACGCCATTTGCGGTTCGTGTGTTTCAGCGGTGGAGCGTCGCACGTGACAAGCGGCGGACATGTTGCCGCAATCGCGGACTCTGACGCTGCGAAGGCTGAAAGTGAAAACGCGACGACGAATTGCCAAACTTTTGTAACCATTAGTTCACGCATACGACACATTGACTTGGCGTCGGAAGGCGTCTGCGTGAAGAAATTACGCCGAGACAAAAGCAAAAACGCCTCCCCAGGAAACTCCGGGGAGGCGCGTGTTGGGTCAGGTAGAGAACTTCGTTACTTCCACGCACCGACAAGAGCGTTGCGAATTGCGTAAGCGTGAAGAATGAGCGCGGTAGGCGCCGCCATCGCGGGGATCATGACCAAGGCGAAGTCCGAAAGTGGCGCGCTCGAGGGCAGCGTGTTGTTCCAGAGTGGATAGAACGTCACGATCAGACGCAACACGTTGAGAAGGTCGAACATGCCCGACGCCGTGAATGCCCAGAATGCGATCTTGCCAGCGCCATTTCCCTTCGCGAGGAGAACAGCAGAGATGAGGGCGAGCGAACCTGTGACGATGTCACCATAACCGCCCCCTCCGAACGCCGCCGGCAAGATGCCGAGATGCACCACGAGGAGGAACGACGCGCCAGCGAGGCGATAGGTTTGAACGCCTGCCAAGACTGATGTTGGCGTGTTGTCGAGAATCGTCCTGAACTTTGCACTCGCGAGCATGCCCCAGCCGATCAGCGTGGGTGCGAAGAGCGCGATGAGGACGCGCGGAACAGTTTCGCCAGGCCGGTAGCTGACAAGTCCGGCGAGTGCCGCTCCCCACACCGCAATCGTCCAGAGCACAACCGCACTCGTGAACGTTCTTGCGTAGGACGCTTTCTCGTCGTCGCTGAAGGGAGAAGCGTTGATGCCCTTGCGGATGGCCCAAATGAAAAGTGCAGGAACCAAAAGTCCAACGACGCTACCGAAAGCTTTCAACAACATATCCATGACTTGCCCGCCTCTTCTTCCCTAAAAAACCGCTTCAACTTCCGCGACGCCCAATCGAGCATTGCAGCGCATCGACGACAGCCGAGGCAACTTCCTGTGAGGGAGAGAGGCCTGGGATGACGTCATCAGGGAGCACTTGCGTCGGTCCCCGAGTTCGCTGCAGTGGGGTCGGTTCGTCTTGCCGACCCTGCCCACCTTTAGGTCGCGAGCTTTGGGCGCGTTACATCGCTTTACTAACAATAACGAGCTCAAGCGCAGCGCAGCGTCGATGCGGCCCGATGGGTTCATCTCAGCTGTAGGCTGAGCAAATGCCTGCACTCTCGACAGTTTCGCAACGAATTGGCAAAAGCGTCTTTGCCGAATTGCTGCCCAAGGTCCTTGCGCGTCGCGCACAGGGACTCGACCTCATCGAGTTACAAATTGGCGACAGCTGCCTGCCGCCTCCTTTGGCGGCACAACGCAAAATGGATCATGTGTCGTTGCGATATGGCGATGTGCTTGGTCTTCGGGCGCTTCGACAAGCGGCAGGAGACTGGCTCGCAAGCAAGAGGCGCGTACCGAGTTCGTTCGATTGCGAAACCGAACTGCTTCTTGGTTCCGGCGGCACGCACGCACTCTTTTGCGCGGCGCGCGCCATCCTCAATCACGGCGACGAGGTCCTCGTGTGCGCACCCTATTGGCCACTGACAACGGGGATTCTCGCTGCCGTGGGGGCAACGCCTGTTGAGGTGCCGATCACACAGGCGCTCTGCGAGGAGCCGCATCTCAACATTGGCCAGATGCTTGAGGCGGCCGCAACGCCGAGGACGCGGGCCGTGTACCTGATCTCGCCGAACAACCCGGATGGCTTCGTTTGGTCTGCGTCGCAGCTCAAGCAGGTTGCGCAATTTGTTGAGCGCCGAGACCTTTGGGTTTTCGCCGACGAAGTGTATGCGGACTTTGTCTACGGCGACGAGCACGTGCCATTTGTAACTGTGGACCGCATGTTTTCGCGCACGGTTTCGGCCTACTCATTCTCGAAGAGTTTGGCGCTTGCGGGGACGCGCGTCGGCCTGGTCGTCGCGCCGCAGGAAGTGATCGCGGCCGCACGACGTGTGTCAACGCACACCGTGTTCAACGTTCCGGAACACGAGCAGCGCGTCGTGCTGGCTTCGCTCGAGGAGATCGAACCGTGGCAAGTTGGCGCGCGAAAGCACTATAGAGAAGCCCGAGATGCGGCGTGCGCTGCGCTCGCTCTCGCGCGAATCCCCCACGCGGTTCCGCAGGGAGGAACCTACGTGTTTGCGAACCTTTCGAAGACCCATTCGCCGCGCGAGTTGAGCGCAGCGCTTGCTCGCGCCGTGGACGAAGGCGTGATGCTCGCGCCGGGGGAGGGCTTCGGGGCAGCGTTCGGATCGTTTACGCGCATTTGTTTTACGAGCGAACCCATCGACCGCGTTGTGCGCGGGATTCAACAATTTGCGAAGGTGCTTGACTGAGAATCCCGGGCGAGATTGCCCATAATAACGTGGAGGATTGCCATAAAGTGTAGAGTGTCACTTGACACTTGCCATCCCCGCGTGGGACGTTTAAGGAATGCTGGGTTCAATCCGCCGTTTTGCCTTCGAACCCATCGCGCCTGTGAGGCGTCGCCTTCGGGCCCGCGTCGATGTGATTTCACGCGATCTTCGAATGCTCAAAGGCTCCCTTCTCGGTAAGCACCCGCCACCCTTTCGAGAGCGTCACGCCAGCGCAAATGATGTTCAAGTTGCGGCAGCACCTCGTGTTGTGCGCGTTGCTTCGGTCATCCGTGAGAGTGCCGATTGCGTGTCGCTCGTGCTGCAAGACCCACGTGGCAACGAGCCCTTCGCATTTGCTGCTGGGCAGTTCTTTACAGTTGTCGTGCGCATCGACGGCGTCCCTTATCGGCGCGCTTACTCCGCAAGTAGCTCAGCTTCCGAAACTGACTCGGTGACCATTTCAGTCAAGCGTGTTGACGGTGGACTCGTTTCCAATTTCATTCACGATCACGTCGTCGTTGGAACAGAGCTCGAACTTCTCGGACCTTCGGGCGACTTTGTCGTGACCGTGCGCGAGTCTGACACAGCAAGAACCCTGTTGATGATCGCGGGCGGCAGTGGCATCACGCCCATCGCGTCGATTCTGCGCACGGTTCTCGAAGCAGACGAACGAACGAACTTCGTCCTTGTCTACGGAAGTCGGTCTTCGGGCGACATCATTTTCAAGGGTGCACTCGATGAGCTTGTGCGTGCCTATCGCGGTCGACTTCGAGTGGTTCACGTGCTCGGTCGCGCGGACGTGACTGTAACGCCACACGTGGGGGTACTCGGCGAGCAGGAATTATCGACAGTTTTGGATCGCGAAGGCGTTGCGATAAAACAGATCGATCGATGTTACGTATGCGGCCCCGAGCCGATGATGGAAGCGGCGCGTGCCTGTCTCGGCGCAGGCGGATTGTCTTTCGAACGCATCACGTTCGAGCGCTTCTTGGCGCCAAGGCCCCCCGCTTTTGACGCGCGCTCAAACGAACCGCACACGATCAAGCTGCGCCGCAACGGGCGATCGCTCGATCTCATTGCGATGCCAGGTCAGACGCTCCTCGAGGCGGCACTGGCGGCAGGTGAACCCTTTCCATTCTCGTGCACGATGGGTGGCTGCGGCGCGTGTAAAGTCAAGAAACTTGCCGGTCATGTGGCGATGGCCGAGCCAAACTGCCTCACAGAAGCCGAACGAGGCGACGACGCGGTTCTGGCTTGCGTTGCGTGCGCGTTGAGCGACGTCGAAGTTGAGGTGCCTTGATGCAGCAAGCCATGCGTCATACCGACTACCCGTACCGCATGAAGGACTTGTGCGATCGCACGGGCCTGCCGCGTCAGGCGATCCACTTTTACATCCAACAAGGCTTGGTTGCCGAGGGGCTGAAGACTGGCCGCAACATGGCGTACTACGGTGACGCGCACGTCGAGCGCATACTGCTTATTAAGAAGTTGCAGCACGAGCGATTCTTGCCACTCAAAGCGATTCGCGCGGTGCTCGACGACACCGACGATGGTTTCACGCCCGCGCAACAACGACTCTTCGCCGAGGTGAAAGAGCAGTTGCCAAAATCGATCGTTAAGAGTGACGAATTCGTCGGCATTGCCGTAGCCGAGGTGCTGATGCGGTCTCGCATCGATCGTGCCGATTTTGACGCCATGATCGCGACGGGTCTCTTTGGCACACGCGAAGATGCGCAAGGCCACTTGTTCATGCGGCAGGACGACGTGTGGATGGTCGAACTTTGGGGCGAAGTGCGCCAAGCCGGCTTCACGCGCGAGCTCGGCTTCACGCCTGAGATTGTCATGTCGATTTACGAACAGTCCATCAGCCAGATGTTCAAACAAGAGCGCGTCGTTCTAACGACTCTGCTCGAGAGTATTCCGGCTGCTGAAATTGCGCGTCTTGTCGCGCTTGGCTTGCCAATGATTCACCGGTTCTTGGTGCGGTACCACGAGACCAAGGTTCGCGACTTTTTCACCGCAATGTGACGGGGAGAACGCCCATGTTCGATACACGCAATCTCACTCAGTTCTTGCCACAGAAAATGCGCAACCAGCTCGACGCTTATCTCGAGATTGCGACACTCTTTCGAGAGATAAGCGATCCACGCGTCATGGCATCGCTCGGGCCGGCGGGAGTGCGCGGGCTCATCTTGAAACGTGGCAAGCAAGACGTGCCGACGAAAATCGGTGCGTCGCACGATGCGCATTTCGACTGGGGTTACCCGTCCGATATGCCCGAGATGCGCGCACTCTACTCGCGCGCCAAATTGGGCCAATGGGACAGCGACACGCGGCTGCCTTGGCACACGAACGTGGATCCTTTGAGTCCTGAACGGCCCGTGTTGCCGCCTGCGTTCGTCGACTTCGATCGCATGCAGGCCGAAATGGGTGTGCGGCTCAACGCGCTCGAACAGCGCAAGTTCCTTCACAGTCTTTCGTCGTGGACGCTCAGCCAATTTTTGCACGGCGAACAAGGCGCGCTTTTCGCTTCCGCACAAGTAACCGAGGCTGTGCAGTTTTTCGACGGCAAGCTGTATGGCGCAACGCAAGTCATGGACGAGGCGCGTCACGTCGAGGTGTTCCATCGCTACCTCGACGAAAAGCTCAACCGTCTTTACCATATCAACGACAGCCTCTTCGTGATCATCGACGCGCTGATGAGCGACTCACGTTGGGACATGAAGTTCCTCGGCATGCAAATCATGGTCGAAGGGCTCGCGCTCGGCGCGTTTGGCAGCATGTATCGCATGACCAAAGAGCCGCTCTTGAAGGAGTTGCTCAAGATGGTGATCCAGGACGAGGCTCGTCATGTGCACTATGGCGTCCTCGCGCTGCGGGAACACTTCGCCAAAGAGCTAAGCGAGCGCGAGCGACAAGAGCGCGAGGATTGGGCCTTCGAAGTTGCCTTGCTCATGCGCAATCGTTTTCTTGCGTACGAAGTCTATGAAGAGTGGTTCGAAGGCATCGTTCCGCGCGAGAAGTGGCGCTTGTTTGCAGGCACGGTTCCCGGCATGCAAGAATTTCGGCAGGTCATGTTCTCTCGCTTGGTGCCCAACCTTCGAGAGATTGGCCTGCTCTCGCCGCGCATCATCCCTCACTACGATCGCGCGGGGCTCATGAAATTCTACAACGGTGCTGCGGCCGATCGCGTGACTGGCGAGCAAATGATCGTTGAACTGGATCGCGCAGCGTAGCGAACCGTGGCTCGCTTGCTTCAGCATTTGATCGAGGAGCCGCGGGCTTGTTCGTATCTTCCGCGCGACGATGCGCAGCTCGAGATGATGGTGCTCGCGAGTGTTTCCCCGCTCGAACTTGAAGCTCTACTTGCGCGAGGATGGCGTCGATTTGGTCGCGTGTACTTTCGGCCTGCGTGCAGCCCTTGCGGTGAGTGTGTCACTTTGCGGGTGTTGAGCGATGAATTTGTACCGAGCAAGAGCCAGCGACGGGCTGCGAAGAACGCGGCGCGTTTCCGGCGCGAGGTGGGCGAGGCGCGAGTCGACGAAGAGAGGTTGGCCCTCTACGCAAGTTGGCATCGTGACAGAGAGCGTGTGCGCGAGTGGCCGCCGAGCGAGCACACCGCAGAGTCGTACGCGCGCGACTTTGCAGCTCCGCATTCATGCTTGCGCGAAGTGATTTTTCGCGACGACGCCAACGGGGGAAAGCTTGTGGGCGTTGGGTTATGGGACGAGACGCCGAACGCCCTAAGCGCGATTTTCTTTTTCTACGATCCGGCGATCGAAAATAGCTCGCTTGGTGTTGCGAATGTCGTCATGGGGATTGAATCCGCACGCTTGGCGGGAAAGCCGCACGTGTACTTGGGATATCGCGTGAGCAATTGTGCATCACTGCGTTACAAAAGCGCCTACAAGCCGCACGAAGCGCTCGTGGGTCGACCCGCACTCAACGAAGTCCCTCTTTGGGAAACGAGTCGGGGATGACTATGTGGGGGCAGCCCGAAGGAGCGCGTAGGCGCGAGTTAGCCGCGCATTAGCCGCTTGTTGCTGCGTCGGCTGTCGTGGACTTCTTGTTGCGGCATGACTTGACCGTGCTGTTGGTCACCGCCGTGCACTCTTGGTCGGACGTGCACGCGCTGGCGACCCCGGCGTCGACGACTCCACCGTCGGTCGTGGTGCCGTAGTCGCAAATTTTGAGGCAAGTCAGGGTGTCATTGCCGTCTTTTGAGCACACGGCTCCGGACTCGCATTCGCCCTTGGTCATACCGTCAACGACGCAGGGTTGACCAATGGGACGCGCGTTTGCGCCGCATGCTGCCACCACAAGACCAAAGGCCGCCAACGACAAGAGAGTTCGCTTCATGGGCAGACATCCTACGCGGGTGTGTGCGCTGTGTCACACTCAGCGTTGAGGTTCAACACAGTTGGGGACGCCGTAGGGACCACCGCTGAGGGCAGGTTGGGGGAGGGCAAGGGTGGCCAATGACGTCAGAGAAGACACGTCGTTCGCTTTGATGCCCGCGTAGCTGACAGAGTAAAGGACGTTGTCCATAAATACGCTGCGGCGGACGTAAGGGCTGAACGAGCCACCGCAGTAGCCGTAGTAGTTTTTTCCGAACATCTCGCTGTGGTCGACGGCGCCAATCTTCTTGATGCCAGTCGTGACGTCGATGCTGAAGAGTTCGGCGGTGCTCTTCATCTGGTAGCCCTTGGAGTAGTCGTAGGCGTAGTACGGAAAGCTGAGGAGCTTCTTGTCGGCGTAGTACGTGAATGCCTTGTGGTTGTACTCGGCTTCGGACTGTCCGTATTCGCTACCGCTGAAGACGTATTTGTGGACGAGCTGCGGCGACGATCCCTTTGTAACGTCGAAGATTTGCAAGGCGAGCCCTGTGGCGCGGCCTGTGCTCGAGGCCTCTTTTCCGATCGTGAGCAAATGACCGTCGTCGATGGGATGCATGTATTCGCTAAACCCTGGAATCTTCAACTCAGCGAGTTTGGTCGGCTTGGTTGGATCGCTCAAGTCGAAGACGAAGAGTGGATCGACTTGGCGGAATGTGACGACGTAGCCACGGTTGCCGACGTAGCGCACGGAGTAGATGCGTTCGCCTTTTGCGAGGTCGCCTGCGTCGCCCACTGTGGTGAGGACGCCATCTTTGGCTTGCAGAGTGTAAAGATGGTTGACGGTCTCCCAGCTGTAGTTAGCTCCGCCTATTAGGGTTGTGCGTTGCTCGTTCGTGGCGACGCGCAATGTTCCATCCTTGTCGTCGAGGTAGAATTGGTTGGCAACCGATCCGGGGACCGAGCCTGTTGCGACGTAGAGTGGCTGGCCTGGGTCGCTCGCGAAATCGAACTTGTGAAGGTACGTTTTGTTCAGCGAGATTGTGAGCAGACTGGGGGAGCTAAGGAGGCCGAGGTTTTTGGGTGAGGGTGTGGTGCCTCCGCCAACCGTGGGCTCTCCGGCTGGTGTTGAGCCAGATGAGCCGCTTCCCGAATTGGTAACCGGTGCGCTGCCGCCCGTCGCCATGGCAATCGCGATCGGACCGGGATCGTTCCACCCGTGTGCTGCAAGGTAAAGGGAGTCGCCGTTTGCGTAGACGGTATCGGTGCTTGCGAAGATGGCGGCGTTTTTGGGCGCAGCGGTGTTTGCGTTGAGGTCGATGGCCATGACCTGTGTGAGGCCAAAGTTGGTGCTTCCGGGACCCGGCGCGTAATGATCGGTGCAGGCGACCGTGCTGGCCTTGACTGTCGATCCGCTGCGTTCGAATTGGTAGGGCACCCAATCTGCGTACGTGGTGGCGTTGATCGCGAGCGTGTTTTGGACGCGGAGCGCTTCGAACGCTTGCTTCCACTGGTCTGTGGTTTGGGGGTACGTGCCATTGGCGTAGTCGGGATACATCTTCAGTACGGGGCCGTGACCGCCGCCGGTGATGATCGTGCGAACGCTTGAGCCCACGCGACGCGAGCTCAAATAGGACCCTTCGAAGTACAATTCACGCGCGACGCTCGCTTGAGTGCCGTTTGCGATGGTCAAGACGGTTACCTTAAGGAGCGGCGCGTACGTTACTTCTGGGGTGCAATTGATGCACTTGATCCCAACGCCGCTTTGGGTTGGCGGGGGAACCGGCTCGACCAATGTAGCTTCGCGCGAAGCGCCTCCGGCCATTCCGTAACCGTAGCCATAGTCGTTGTAGCTCGATCGGGGCGATACCCCGGCGGCCGCGTAGATCCCCTTGCCATCAACGACGGAGTAGATGACGACTTTACCGTCGGCCACAAACATCTCGGTGGGCTCACCGTCGATCGACAAGGCGCTTGCCTCTTTAAGGTCTGCAGCTGGGAAGGCGTTAACGACGCGGAACGAGCTGCCGTGAAGAAGGTAGATGTACTTACCGTCGTTCTTGACAAAGTCAGCTTCGTCAACGCCCTTTACTTGTGTGTTGGTCTCTGAGTACGAGTTGGCGCGATCGCTTGGAGCGGCGGACGAGGTGGCGCCACCTGCGGTTCCGGCAGCTTCAGGGACTGCGAAGCCCCCTTTGCCGCTGTAGGACAAGCCGTTCGTGAAGCTGGCGATCATGACGTCAATTTGCTTGTTCATTTTGACGATTGCGTCTTGCTTGAGCATGCTCTCGAGGTCGGCACAGCTTTGCGCGCGCTTGAGCGTGCCCGTGGTTTCACTCGCGTTGTCGGTGCGCCCGCAGCCGTTGATGCTCGAGGCGAGCACTGCGAGACCGACGAGACCAATCCATGTACTTTTCATGACGCACTCCGTTCGCAACTCTTCAACCAAAGCCTGGGCACCTGAAGCTAGAGTGCATGTGCCATACCAACAAGACTTACCCAAAAAACCGAGCATTAATTGGTAAATCAGTTGTGCCAAGTTGGCAGAATGCGCCTAGCGCGTCGCGATCGTCCAAAGCTTGCAATCGAGGTCGCCGTTGCGCAACGCGTGCCATCGCGCGCCGCGTTTTCTTTCGAGAAACGCGCCATCGAGCTCTGGGGCGCCTGAGAGAATCGAGAACGTCCACACGCCGCGCACCTTGGCGATCCACGTGTCGAGTGCGAGATACGCTTCGTCGCTGCCGCCGAGCCTCTGGCCGTAAGGCGGATTGGTGACGACCCAGCCGCCGCGTTCTTCGGGGAGCCATTGGGTCACGTTGCGTGAACTGAATGCGATGCGAACGCCGGCCTGTCTCGCGTTGTCTTCGGCAATTGCGATCGTATCGGGTGACGAATCGGATGCGACAATATTGAGCGTGTCGGACGTAACACAATCGCGTGCTTCGTCTTCCAAGCTTTTCCACGCGGCAATTTCTTCGTCGTCGTACGAGGCCCAACGTTGAAATCCAAACGCGCGTCCCAGGCCGGGTGCGCGCTTGCAAGCCATGGCCGCCGCCTCGATGGCGAGCGTGCCAGAACCGCACATCGGGTCGAGAAACAACGCGTCCTTCGTCCAGCCCGAGAGTCTTACGATGGCTGCTGCCAGCGTTTCTTTGAGAGGTGCGGCTCCTCCGCGTGCACGCCATCCACGCAAGTGGAGTGGCTCGCCGGACATGTCGAAGTAGAGCGTGCACTCGTCGCGGTTGATGTGCACGAACAGACGTAAATCGGGATCGTGAATGTCGACAGACGATCGCTCACCGAAATCTTCGCGCATGCCGTCGACGATCGCGTCCTTTGTTTTCTGGGCAATGAACTGCGTATGTGAAACGTAACTTTGGCTGCTACTTGCTCGAACTGCGAGCGTGTGTTGTGGCGTGATGACGTCGCCAAGGTCGAGCTCGCGGACGCGGTCGTAGAGCGCTCGCTCGCTTGGGCAGGCAAACGTTGCGCGCTCAACGAGAATACGCATGGCAATGCGCGACCATAGGCATGCGCGGTAGCCCTCGGTTGCGGGGCCCTCGAAGGCCACACCGCCACGCGTAGCTTTCACCCGCCGAAACTTGAGCTCGCGCAACTCATCGCGCAGCGCGCCCTCGGTGCCCTTGGCTGCGGTGGCAAAAAATTTGAAACTCACGAGAAGCCGTTATCACGGTTTCCAGACTGCGCGTCGGAAGTTCGTTTAGCTTGACGCGAGAGAGCAGCTACCATTGGCCGCGTGCCTGTTACGCGCAGCGTTCTCCGGTGGATTTTCTCGAATGTCATGCGCATTTACTATCGGCGCATCGACGTCGTGGGCGAGTTGCCCCCGGGCGACGTAGGGGGCCGAATTTTCGTGGCCAACCACGTGAATGGCCTTGTTGATCCTGTGCTCGTGATGACGACCGCCCCATGTGTGATTTCGCCCGTGGGCAAGAGCACGCTTTGGTCAATTCCGTTACTCAATTGGGTGCTCGATGCGGTCGACGCAGTGCCGGTCACAAGGCGCAAAGACGATCCCACGAAGGCCGTCGGCTCGAACGACGCTGTCTTCGAAGCCGTCGCGAATAAATTAATCAAGAACGGTAACATTTTGATCTTCCCCGAGGGCATCAGTCACAACGAGCCCCAGCTCCAAAAGCTCCGCACTGGAGCCGCGCGGATGTTGGTGAGGGCCGCCAATAGCGGCGCGAAGGGACTCACCTTTCAGGCCGTTGGCCTCGAGTTTGATGCGCGCGACGTGTTTCGTTCGCGAGCGCTCGTGATCTACGGTCCCGTGCGTGAGATCGACGCAATCACCGGCGACTCCGAAGGGCGTGTGCGCGCCGCGACGGTTGCGATGGCGGCCGACCTCAGCGATCTCATCGTTGAGGGGACAGACTGGACGGAGATGCGTGCGATTGCGCAAGTCGCCGAAGTGCTTGCGAACGCTACGTCGGGTGGTGACGGCGCGCCGCTTTCGTCACTTGCACAACGCAATGCCATTGGGCGTCGCGTAGAAGCGGCGACGCGCGCGATTATGAAATCGCAGCCCGTTCTCGTGGAAACCGTAAAAGGTAACTTAGACAAGTACTTTTTAGCTCTTGATCAGAGTGGCCTTTCCGATCGCGATGTTGTGCGTGGGTCTGCGGGCGTTGGCTATATTCGTGCTGGCTTGCTGGGGCTCGTGCTGCCAATGGCAATCGCCGGCGCGCTCCTGTTCGCTCTGCCCTACCAGTTGCCGCGTCTCGTCGCGCGTGCGCTTGCCAAGGAGAGTCACGACGTTGTGTCAACGTATAAGCTAGGCGTCGGGCTCGTCGTGTACCCGATTTGGGCGATAGGATTAACGATTGCGGCGTGCGTGCTCTGCAAGTTTCCATGGTCGGGACTCGCAACGGCGCTTGTATGGCTTGCGCCTTGGTGTGCACTCGTTTGGCTCGACGTGCTTGAGCACGGCCCGAAGCGTCCCGCCAACCGTGACGCGCTTCTGAAGCTACGCGAAGACCTGCTCGGCTCGATTGAACAAGCGCAAGCGCAACTCACTCAAAGGTAACCATGGGTGTTCTCTATCTTGTTCGCCACGGAAAAGCGTCCGAGCTTCGCGAAGGCGCTTACGATTCCCTCTCCGATACGGGATGGCGACAAGCGGCCGCGATTGGGCACTACTGGGCTGTGCGCGCGCAAGCGTTCGACTGTGTTTTTGTTGGTCCAAGGCAACGGCATCAAGAGACGCTGGAGGGTGCGTTGCGCGTCCTTAGGCGT
>JAHFDZ010000101.1 GCA_023248745.1 Myxococcales bacterium
GTTCATCCAACTCAAGCACCGCGACCTCAGCGCCGTCAGCGATCAGTCGCTCCACTAAAAATCGGCCAATGCCCGCCCCGCCGCCGGTGAGCACGATGCGTGCACCCGCGATGTTCATGGTGCTACGCCACGCGCCAAGAGCGCGGCTCGCGCATCGCCTACCGACTTGAGGTCTGCAATTTCATCGCCCTCAAGTTGTATCTGGTACTGCTCTTCGAAGCGCACGATGAACACCATGTGCGTCATGGAATCCCAACTTGGAATATCCTGAAGCTGTAACGAATCAACAACGTCGGCTTCCGACATTGTGAAGACTTCAGCAAAGAGTTTTTCTAGTGACATGCTGGTGCAATGAAAGGAATGACCGGGTTGAAGTAGGGACCGCTGGTTAACGGAACTTGATAAAAAGTGCCCCGCCACAAACAAAGGCGTTTGCGACACGTTCTGATTGTTCCGCGAGAAACTCGTTGCCGACGCGATAGGGGCCGTCCCCGTGGGCCCAGATGTAGTCGTCCAATATCAACCACGATCCTGGGAGCATCTTGCAAAGCCAAAGTTCGCAGTCTTTCTTGACGCTTTCGTAGTCGTGATTTCCATCAATATGAATGACCGCAATTTTTTGGGCGTAGTTGACCGGTGTTCCAGTCGTCGTGCAACAGATGGCCTGGTCGGTGCAATAGACCTCGTATGCAGCGGCGGAGGTCAGGCGCAAATGGGCATGACGCTCATCGCTGAATGGAACCATGTTGACATGGAATCCTTCGCTGAGAACCTCAAAATCCCAATCACCGGACAGCGATTGAATCGACACTGGTGCATCATGCTGGGTGGCTTCTCCCAGCATCCAGGGGTCAATCGTCAGTACTGCCCCAATCTTATGACGCTTCGCAAGGTACAGCAGCACAAAAGCCGTGCGCCCCATGAGCGATCCAATTTCGACGACATCCCCGGCTGGGGCCGTTGAGAAGACGCCCATCATGGCGGCCAATTTGTCGTCGTTCGACTCGCCGTAGATCAGCGATGCCTGCCGCAGAACCCCAGCAGTTTCAAGGGCGGAAATGCAAGGCGCCCCATCAGCACACAGCTGAACGAATGGAAACAATCGTTTGGCCCGGGCCATCAACTGTTGGTGCTGTTCCACCTGTTGCCGAATGGGAGATTGGCCAATCAGCTTCAGTTCCAAATTGCGCTCAGCGATGAAGCGACCCATGAAATCATGCACAGTCGCGAGAGGGCATAGGATGCGTCCTATCCCGTGCTCGGCAACCAAAGACAAAAGCTGCCGCGGAAAATCTGCGTCATAGATGGTGGGCAGTCGATAGAGAGTCCCCCCCTCAGCGGCGATTTCGTCGCATGCCACTGACGCGGCACAAACCGTCTCCTCGCCCCTGTGTTTGGCTGCGGTCAGATAGGCGAACGCCACTTGATTAACCGCTGGAAATACCAGCGTGGCCGCTTTTCCATTCATTGTTTTCATGTGTGCTTGAGAGATCAGTCTTTCGACCCGATATCGCGTTTGGCTGCCTCACGCACAGCGTCTTGTTCTTCGAAACGCATGCTCTCTCCTAATTGGATGAACGCAAGTCTTGAATGGCAATGCGATCGTGTACGCTAACCTGTATCGCGCGTGGTCGGCGACTGCAAATACAGCAGCCTCCCGGAAGGGGACCTGTGTGGGGTCTCGTCACCGAGGTTCAAAGATGAAATGGAAGAAGCTCGGAAAAATATTCGATCCCACCCAGTTTCAATTGGCGAACGGGTGCAAGCAGTTTGCTCAAGCGCCTCAGGCCTTGGTGTTCGACGATTTCGTACGAATTTACTTTTCTACCCGGTCATTGGACGCACGCACTGGGCAGTACTTGAGCCACGTTGCTTTCGTGGACATGGCCAAAAACTTTCGCGATGTTCTAGCCGTTTCAACACATACGGTTATTGAACTGGGAAAGCTCGGTACTTTCGACGAGCATGGCATTTTCCCGATGAACGTGTTGCGCGTCGGCGACTTGGTTTATGGCTATACGTCGGGTGTCAATAGGCGTCAGTCGGTTCCAGTAGACGGCGCTATCGGATTGGCGATTAGCCGCGACCAAGGGGCTACATTCCAACGCGTGGCCGATGGGCCCGTGCTGGCTCCTTCCCTGCATGAGCCATGCATTGTTGTAGACCCTTATGTGAAGGTGCACGGCCGCACTTTCCACATGTGGTACGTTTTCGGGCTCGGATGGCGTCAATATTCGGCGAATTCTCCGCCCGAGCGGATTTATAAGATTGGCCATGCAACGTCGCGCGACGGCATTGAATGGATCAAAGACGAGGGTGTGCAAATTTTGCCCGATCGACTCGGCGCGGATGAATGCCAAGCCTTGCCCACAGTCATAGACATAGCCGGCGAACACCACATGTTCTTTTGCTACCGTCAGGCGTCTGACTTTAGAAAGAACAGGGATCGATCGTACCGAATCGGCCATGCATCAAGCGCAGATCTTTGCACATGGTCGCGAAATGATGACGTCATGTCGATTGATGGCAGCGAATCCGGCTGGGACTCGGACATGCAATGTTATCCCCATGCATTCCATTGCGATCAGCGAATCTACCTACTCTATAATGGCAATGAATTTGGACGCTACGGTTTTGGTTTGGCCGTTCTTGAGTAGGGCAAATGTTGAATCGACCCAATGATCACGGTGCTGGGAAGCCAGCTCAGTCCAAGGTCATTGGGATCATGCAACCCTACTTTTTCCCGTACTTCGAGCAATTTCGACTGATCGCTGCGTGTGACGTGTGGGTGGTTTTTGATACTGCCCAGTACACGAAGAAATCATGGATGAGCCGAAATCGAATCCTGAACCGTGACAAGGGGACTTCATACCTATCCGTGCCGGTGCAACATACAGGGCGGAACACGCCAATCGCACAAGCCCTTATTGACACAAGGAAAGATTGGCGAGCCGATATACTCAACAAGCTGAGGGTCTATGAAGCCGAGGCACCGGAGTACGCAACGGTACGCGAACTGGTTGCCGAATCGATAGCAGGCGATCATCGGACAATCGCCAGCCTCAATACCGCACTATTGCGTCGCGTTTGCAGCTACTTGCAAATTGATACACCGGTACTGGTCACATCTACGCTGCTAATTGATTTACCGACTCATTGTGAACCCGGCGAGTGGGCATTGCATATTTCAAAATACCTTGGTGCCACCGAATATCGAAATGCAGCGGGGGGGAAGGCTCTTTTTGATCCGGCGCTGTATGCGAGCCACGGCATCAAATTGAGTTTTCATGAGGCCAAGCCCAGAACTTACCCCACAGGACGGTTCAATTTTGTCCCAGATATGTCGGTGATTGACTGGATGATGTGGAACAAGAGAGAGACCTTGAAAAGTTGGTTGCTCTAATCAGCTTTCAGCCTCTATGCCAACTAGGGCGACTAGGGCGACTAGGGCGACGTCATTTCGGCTATCCCAAATCCCTCGCGTCCAAACGCATTTCCACAATAAAACAGAAGCACTCTCCCCCCAACCTGTATGACCTGTGATGAGCACATCATCTCGGAGTCCCAACCGGATTCAGACAAGCCGATTCCCACCTTCGAGTCATCGCGATGCCAGGTTATAAGATCGTCGGATGATGCATAGCCAAGTTGGTACTTGCAGGTGGGATCCGTCCTAAACCCAATAGGCTTACGGAACCCAAAAATTGCGTGCCATTTGCCGCCGACATGAAATGGCATGAAGATGTCTTGGCATTCATCTTCTGACATTGGATCGATAATCGGGAGTCCGTTCCTGACCCAGGAAACGCCGTCGGAAGACGTGGCATGGGCGATTTGAACAACTGATTCCGGGCCATCGAGCAGCCACTTTGTTCCGGTCAGGTACCACATATGCCAAGTGCCATCGATCACACAGACTGCAGGGCTGCTCACCAGATAGGGCTCGTTGGGGGTCAGGCCAAGAACAGGCCCCTCGCCGACCTTGCCGAAGGTCGTTCCACCGTCCTTGCTGATGGCCAGGCCAATGGCCACCGTATAGGGAACGGACGACATTCTCGCCCAACCTGCATAATACATGTAAACAAGATCGCCAACACGCACCACGCTGCTGGGCATGATCCCAAATTCATCAAACGCTCCGGGGTTGCCTAGTGGCAATAGCGGGGCCGCTGCAGTCCCGAGTACTTGCGTCAGATCTTTGCGAGATAAATCAACATAACCAGGATGCGATACATACTTCAGGTCTGCATCGCGTTTTGGGCGGCACGCGATGTACACGCGAAGCACGTCATCGCTCCGCACAAATGGCGTCGGGCACTGCGCATATTCCTCCATCCAACTCCCTAGTTTCAGAAGAGTTGGATTGAAGACATTTCCAAGTTTTTCCCAAAGTGGCATTGCTCCGCTAATGGCTAATTGCCCGTTCTATCGTTTCGCACCAATGGCGGGCATCATGGTCATCCGCAAAAATTCTGGACTTTCGAGTCGGAATTTTTCCGTCGCCTTGGCGATGAACACGCTTTGTGCTGGCGCACTTTTGAGAACTAAGGTTGAGGCTCCCAGAAAACACTCAAACCCAAGCTTTATGTGACCTCCAATAGTCGCGTTCAAACCAATAAATGAACCGCGTCCAATGACAGCCGCTCCACCAATCGTTGCACCGGCTGCAAGCCAGCAATCGTCTTCAATTACCGAGTGATGCCCTATCAGGACGTTGTTCCAAATGGACACGTTATTGCCAATGCGAACACCGGGTTGAATGCCGACACTATCAAGGATCAAGCAGTTTTCGCCGACATCAAGCCAAGGCCCATGGTCAGACTTTGGGCTGATGTAACTTGCTAAACGAAAACCCTTTGCCTTGCTTTCAGAGCATTTCCTAACGCGCAGTGCGTTCAGTTCATGGTACCCGAGGGCGACAAACATGGTCACTTCGTCAGGAGGGTATGTTCGCTCTACCTCCTCAAAAGGAACCAACGGAAGACCGTGATGCGTTGGCGCACCGTCTTTATCTGCGTCGATCCAAGCAGCGTCACAGGTAAAGGCAACGACTTGGTACAAGCCATCCCGCACAAAATGATGGAAAGCCACGTCGGAGATCATGCCCGTGCCAAAAATGACGAGTTTTTCCATTGGGTTCCGCTTGAGTTCGTTGCGCCACCGGCGCGAATGAGAAGCTACGCTATTGGTGCCCATCTCATGAAATTAAGGGCTCGCATATGAGTCGAGTGCATAACGGACCACTTGTGCGCGAAGAGCCGTCGGAAAGCGCGTTCGCTTGCGTCGGTGTTGCTCGCGGATTTGCTCCACTGCTGCGCGTAACACAAGAGCCTCGGGAACGTCGTGCTTCGTCATGCGCGCAACGTTGCATCATCATGCAGTTTCGTCACGACGGGGTGCGGCTGCACTCACGCGGATCTTCACCGACGCGGTGCATGCGTTCGACGCACAGGCAGCGTCAAGTGACAACAAGGCCGCGTGGCGAAGCGGCTCGGTCACGGTGACGCAACGGACGTCATCAGACATGCGGCTCACCCCTTCGGGTGTCGCGAAGCGCGTCAACCCGCACCTTCATGCGGTGTTTCTCGACGGTGCGTACCGAGCTGAGGCCGAGGTCCCGACGTGGAGCCCGCTCGGTCACTCGACGCGGCAAGTCGGAGAGGTGCTCGAGAACGTCGTGGCCCGAATGGTCAAGTTGCTTACACATCGTGGCCTTCTCGGCGCAGACGCAGATGCGAGCGAGGACGACGCACAGCTCGAGGGCTCGGCAGTTTCGGGCCAGGTGCCACCCGCCGGACCACAGTGACGCGCTTCGTGACACCGAAGGGGGAGCGTCATCCGCTCGCGCCATTGCGTGGCCAACGGCTCACTCTCGACAAGCCGCTATGCGCATCGCTCGATGGATTCTCCCCCGTCGGGGATCACGAAGCGCGACCCTGCACGCGGCAACGAGAGCTGGCGCTCACGACGAGCAAGGCCGCGAGGCGTTGCTCCGTTACGTGCTCCGGCCACCGCTCGCGCAAGATCGTGTCGTTCCGGGCCGCGATGACCTCGTTCCCTCCTTCGAGGATCGCGAAGCGCGTCGCATCGTGCTCAAGCGCGCATTCGGTGACGGTACCGTCGCGGTCGATCTCGACCCGCTGTCGCTTCTCTGCCGCCTCGCCGCAGCGGTCCCGCCGCCGCGTTACCACACCGTCAAGTACGGCGGCGTTCTCGCGTCGGCCAGCAAGCGGCGCCCGCTGATCGCTCCGAAGCCAAAGGTCGACGCTGAGGTGCACCAGGACAAAGCGCCGAAGAGGCGCCATCCGAGTGGGAAGTACCGGCCGTGGGCTGAGTTGACGCGCTTCGCGATCCCCGACGGGGGGCTGAAAAGAACATTCGCGTTTGATGTGCTGCGGTGAAACCCGAGTTGACCTCGCGCCGGGTCAGCCGTGCTCACGTCGGGCGGTGGTGATTGTCCAACAAGTTAACCGTTCAGCGACTTGACTGTCTCCATCGTCAAGTGCGTTCGCTCGATTTGCGGTCCTGGATTATGAACCGCGGCGCTTTAGAACGTCAGTTTCGTAAGCGTGAAACCGTTGCAATCGAGGTCGACTGTTGAGCTAGCCCCTTCGTCAGCGCTGGGGTTGGTCAAACTGTCGCTGTCGCCTGATGCGGTCGAGTCGCACGTGAGCATTTCTTCGACGACGGAGTAACCATCCGCGTCGCTGTCGGTGCCACAAGCGCCATCCTTTCCACCCATGCACCAGTAGAAGTTCTTCTCGCGGGTCGAAGGATCGAGCTGGCTGTAGTTGATTCTCGCGAATTGACCCGGCGAGAACTTCGAAGGCACCGTCCACGGCATCACGGTTCGCGCCAACGTAAGAACGGTGCCCGACGAATCTCCCAAGGCGGTCGCGGCGCAACCGGCAATCTTCGCGGAAGGGTAGGCCTTGTCGTTCAGCGCGCAACGAACACGCACAGGCACGTACGAGAATTCTGACATCCCGTATGCGGACTGCACTTGGTCGAGGGCAATGCTCTCCACCAGGGTGGGGGTTCCGAATGAACCGGAGGGGGCCGTGGGGCCTGTCGACGTCATGCGCTTTTGTTTCACCATCGCGAGCAGCGGAATGCCAGGGCACGCATGTGCCTCGTCCGCACCTAAACGTTCTCCTGCAAACGATGGCTTGCTCGAGGACGTGCGAATACCGGAGTCGATGAGCGTTTCAATTTCTGGTTCTGTCATTGGCGAGAAGCGATGTGCTTGCCACGCCGCACGGTAAGCAGCCCACGTGTTTGCCGAGGTCAACTCACCGGCTGTGTACTGCCGCGTGAGCATCGCTTGGTGCAAGGCAACGGCGCTCCCGTAGTACTTCGCCATCGTCGATTCCGTATGCCATTTGGGCGAACAAGCCGTTTGGGTGATGTCGCCCTGCCACCTCAGCGTTGCGGCGAGAACGCTCTGATAGACCTCAAGCAGCGGCGTGTTCGACGTCGAGGATTCTTCGGCTACCTGACAAGTCGCGTCCGACTCAGACGCGCAATCTGGAAGCTTCGAAGTCTTGTCGACGTTGCTCTTCTCGACAAGGGTCGGCATACCTTCCACGAACCAACCCACTGAAGATGAGCCGTAGTTGATCCAATCGTGCGCAAGTTCATGCTCCGACGCACTAACATACCGTTCGGTCGCGTCGATCAGCGTCGCCCCCGTAAGGCGCAGACCACCGACACCAACTTCCCACTTGGGTGAGTAGAGCAAGTGCAGTTCCTCAGACGCAAACGGCCCGACCATGCCCGCAACCTTTGCCACCGAAAACGAGATCGCTTGGCCGCTTCGATCATTTAGATAGCTGTCGAGATCGCTGTCTGTGCTGAGGCTCGCGTTCCGATAGAGGTGGACTGCAGTCGTCCCCGTATCGAGGCCATCGGTCGAAAGCGTTCGCACGTAAGCCATGTTTCTTGCAACCACAGCGGCATAGTGCGCCTGACGCTCTCCCTTTGTAGATGAAGCGTAACTCGTAGGCGCGGTCGCACTGTCGGCGATCCCCGGGGCAAAGCCCATGTAGTCCGGTGGGAGCTTGAAACTGGTCGCAAACTTGATTGGCGCATCGATCGCACCCACCCCGAGCGGCGCCCGCAGCTCTATAAGCGCGTCACCATCCGAAGTCTGGTCGGCCGCGAAACGCGCAGTCGAAAGGTCTCCTTCCGTCGCCGTCGGCGCGTAACTCGCCTTCAATGAAATCGCGTCTCCATTGCCCAACGCTCGTGGCAAGCGAAACTCTGTGTGGCAGTAGGTACCGCAAGTCCAGTCGCCTTCCATAATGGTCAACTTTGTGGACAACCCAATCGCCGGATAAGTCACTTCGAGCGTGGCGGCCGATGCGACGGTCTTATCGTTCGTATTGCGAAGAGAGATTTCAATCGAAGTTGAGAGGCAATTGGTTCCTGTGCACGTGTGTGTGATCTCCGAGGTCTGCTTGTGCGTCCACTTGCCATCGTCGCCGTACGTGAACGCCACATCCGCCGAGTCGACCGTCAATGTTCCACGCGCGCGCGGCGAAACGGATTGCCGTCGCGTCTCAATGGTCACGCCCATGGCTGACGCCCGACCTCCAATCGCGAGGAGGTGACCTTCAAAAGGATCGAAGAACAAGTTGCTGCCATCGCGTGAAGCGCCCATGTCGCCAACAATCTGCGAGGTCGAAAAGTCAGTCTCATGCACGCGTGCGTCTTTGCCACCGCTCGAATCGCGACCGCCCAGGTAGTGAACAACGTCGTCCGTGGCGACTTCACCTTCGGCTGTAACAATCGCGGTACCCCAGCGAGGGTCGGTTGCTGTGGCGACATTCGAAAGAGTCGATGCGTGGAACTTTACAAGCGCGTCCTTCGAAGCCACGACGCCTTCGTCTGCGCTCGCATAGGTAACTTTATTGACGAAGTTCATTTCGTAGCGACTACAAGCGTACTGATAGTCGTCTTCTGAGTTCTTTTTCTTTGTGCAGTCGTACACATCGCCCAGCGAAGTTGACTCTTCGGGCATGCAGCACTTGAGCGAGACTTTTTGAACCTCGTTCGTGTATTCGTGCGGGATCGTTTGATGGCGCGTTCCTCCACGAATGATCACGGTGGGGCTGGTTGAGGGTGATGAAATCGCTCGGGTAGACAGCGACCATGAAGTGCCTAGCGCCGTCGCTGAGGCGCCGTACAAACCAACCGTCGCGTTCGAGTCGATGGTGCTGTTGTAAATGTCAGCAAGGTTGATTCCATAGTCGGTCACCGTAACCGCACCATCAAACGTGAGCTTGTACATCTTGTTGCTACTGACAAGCGCTCTGCCCTTGCCCGCCGAATAGTCTGGAGACATGCCGAACTTCGTCGGGAACAAACCATCGTAGGTGCCACACGTCCCCTCGCAACCCGTCACACCGCCGACAAGAAGCGCGACGTCGTCCGAAGGCAAATAGGCGAGACCAAAAAGCGCGAGGCCCTGCCCTTTCGTACTCGGAGCGTATTGCCGAGCTTCGCCACCGCACTCGGGTGCGGCCGCACACGCATTGTACCAATTGAAAGAGGTGCTTCCGGCCGCCAACGCGGTCGCAACCGCGTCTGGGCATGTCTTCTTGGAGTAGTCCTCGACGTCGCCACCATAGTCACAGGCGTCGTAGGTCATCGTGCAAGAGCGCATGCCATCGACAGTGAGATAGGCAGCATTGCTCGTGAGTGATTCGCTGCAAGCGCCATCGACGACCGCGTAAGTCGGCGCAATGTTAATCGCGAGTGAGGTCCACTTGGTAAACGTTTCGCCCGCCATAAGCGTCGATTCGAGATTCGCGCGATAGATGTCCGCGTCGGAGGCAAACTGCTTTGAGGTTCCGCGATATCCGCCGATGAGCTGAAATTGGTCCGCTGCTTGGCGATAGATCATCTGGCCGCCCCAAACACCGGAAGACATGCTCTTCAGCTGAACCCACGGACACGTCTTGTATGCGTTGGCGTTCGTCAAATCGAGAAGCCACACATCTCTAAGCGGCGTGTCTGAAGCATCGATACCACCCGCCATAACAACACCACGTTCGGCGTACCGACTGTCAGCAATCTTCAGCGGCTGATAGCGCGAAAAGTACGCAGCCTGTGCGAATCGTCGCTCATCGGGAACGCTCGTGCACGCCGACGTGTCGATCTTCTCATCAGTAATGAGTGCACTGCTTTCTGCAGCAGAAGCCTCTTCGTCGGTCGGCGTGCCACCCTTGCCACTGCAACCAAGCGCGAGCAACGAGACGACAAGCCCAAGACGCTTGCGATGATTCAATGCACGCATGACACACCTCGATCAATGCTCTTCCACCAGTTGTTTGCTTCGTGCGGCTTCTTTGCGATGGTCGGCTGAAACACATCGGGAGGAAGCTGCCCATTCCACTGCCACGCAACGATGGGGATGCGAATCGGCAGCTGTTTCGCATACGACGCGATCTCGACGGGCTCAGCATGTGCATTGAGCGCAATGTAGAGAGGCCCGCCAAATGGCAACTTACTTGACGACAACTTCACCCAAAATTTCGAAGGATGTTTATCGGGCGGTGATTCGTAACTGACCTGTGCGTCTTGAAGGCCCGAGCTCACAAGCCCAATGAACGGCTGCACCGGCCCTTGAGGCACTTCGCTCAAGTTCTGCGACGGGCTAATCGCAAACGTCAGTTTCGACCCCGACCAAAACCACCTTCTCATCATCGGCGCGTCCACGGTGAAGCGCCCCGAGTTGTCTCCATAAACGACCCACGGATCGCGTCGCTCACGACCCTCTTCTTGGGTCGGTACGATCACGAGCGCACGAACCGGGCGGTGTGCGCCGAGGTGTTTCGTCAACTCCGCCCATGCGGCTGATGCGGTCTGAAAGCTTGGTTTCGCGGGTTGCGTTTCGAGCGCCGCCTCAGACTGAGAAGCACTCTCTTTTGAAGAGGTACAGCCTATCGACAAGGACAGCGCAAAACCGATCGGCAGCGTTCTATTAATAAAGTTCTTGGTCACTTTTATTTACTGACAAACTGCAGTCTCGAGGTCAAGCCCAGGCGCAATTTTTCTAAAATTCGCGTGCAATCTGGCCGGCAAGCGATCATATAACGTATATACTCACTTTTTATTATGGAGGTTCAAAGTGAATGCGTCTTTCCCTTTGATGGTTCTTGCTGCACTTAGTTCACTCGCAATCGCATGCAGTTCATCCACTACGTCTGAAGAGGGCACCGCCGAAGAGGCCTTCGTCATGGTCCAGCCAATCATGCAGTGTGAAGTGGGCGAAACGCGAACGGTGCGCACTGAAACCGCCGCAACCATTTGCATCCAACGTCAAAAGTGTTTTCTCGGGAAATGGACCGACGACGGACGGCCCATGTGTGGACCTAAGCCTGAGCTCTTGGAGGAGATCGGCGCGCCGCGTTTCTGATTCACGTGAGTCATGACGCAAAAGTCACAATGGGGCGCGGGCAACTTGCCCATGCCCCATTGCCATCAACATCGTTGATTGGGCGCGTGCGTTCAGAATTTCAGCGTGCCACGTGTGCACGCTTGCACACCGACGCGCCCACGGCCCGGTTCCTAACGGTGACGAACTGGTCGCAGTTCACCTGCGCAATAAGTTCTCGAGAGGTGCTCCTTGCGATGGTCACCGATCGGACGAACGTCGCTCGATACGTCAAGAGTGTTGACGAAGCGACCGCGCCACCCGCACGGGCCCCGCCAAGGGGGCCGCCGTTTTGGAAGAGCACGGTGCTTCGCAGGCTCGAACTTGGCGACGTCGCGTAGCTGGCGCCCGCTGCAGGAGAGCTGCGCTCGGAGGCCCCAAATCGCCGCGATCTGCCCCACGAACTGGCGTTCGAGGTCGGTTTAAGGCGCAGGTTCGACCTGCGAAAGGTGCTTCGAGCCTGGTTTGAGCGCTTACGATACGTTCGCTTTCAGGACCTTTGGCGGCTGGATCCTGCTTCTTTTTCCTACGCGCACTGCTCGTAGAGGGCAACGACGTCGGTGCGCATGTCAACCAAATTGACAATTGGCGTCGACTTGTCGAACGTGGTCATCGTCAAGTTGCCGGTGCCCATGACGCGCTGTGAAAACGGACGCTCAACGGTGAAGTCATTGACTCGATAGAGATCCACTTGTTCGAGCTTCTTTGAGAAGAGCCCCGACTCCACAACGATACGATGCGTCGTGATGTGATAGGTCGTTCCGCCTCTTTGAACCCAAAAGTAGAGAAGCAAAAGTCCGCCACTCAAGATGGCAAGCAACAGTGAGCCAAGCCCAGGCACGAGGGACGGTGAACCCTCATAAATGGTGAGTTCTGTAGGTTGGGTGTTCGCGCTCATCGACTGGCAATCGTATCACTTCACGCGCGCCATGACGCGCGCGCCGTCGAGATCGAACGTCAGATACGCGCCGGCGACATATTCATACTCGCGGATCCGCGCATCAGATGCGCGAAGCAGGTGGTACGGCTCCTTCGCCTCGGTCGTGAGCTGAACTTCAAGCAAGGGAACGACAGCACCAGGGTTGGCGCTCTTCGGGAGCAACGCTTCAACTTCGGCACCGTCAAACGTACGCGTTCGGACGAGGGCGCCATCGAGAAGGCCGTAGAGGAACTCGCGCGCCACGTGGATATTCTGCCAACCCGCCGTTTGCTGCAGGTACGTGAGGCCGCCTCGAAAGGGAATGCGGGTGACGACGCGCGTATGCGCCTTTGGATCGATCGATGGAACGTACGTGGCGTCCTGATCGGACGTTGTATGGATGAGCATGTCATCGAGCGAAGTCCATTCGCTTTCTGCCGTCGTGCCGATCGTTATCGACTCGAGATCCGGTGAACCATCGGGACTCACAGCGAGAGCCAACCGCGCTTGCAGGAGACTGCGAAAGGAAAATCCGCCCACAACTTGGCTCGCCAAAAGAACGCGTCCTTCAACAACGCTTGCACTCACGATCTCTTCGTCGTTGGCCACAGCGCCTTCACTGACGATCGTCACCTCGTCGTAGTTGCGCGTGATCCGCATGAGGGCCGGAACTTTTCCACCATTGTCGCGTGCGACCTGCTTGTCGACAGTGAAACAGTCCGCGAGCGTGCATCGAAATCGACTCACGCTTGCCATCGTTGTGAGTGAAACGATCTCTTTTCCATCCTTCGAGCGACCGGTAAGCCGGTTGACCTTTTCGTTGTACGCGAGAAAATTGTTAGATGCACTTTCCCCGACGAGCGCAACGGTGCTCATGAGCCTTCGTGAATCGGACGTTGAGAGCTCTTCCATCGAGAGCTCGCGCACGAGGGCGCCATCTTTGTCATAAAGGCGACTGACACCCAACGAGTCAATCAGGCCAAACGTGTGATCGTATCGTTTCCAGTCGGCGCCATCTGCGCTTTTGGCTTCCTCCCAAGTTCGTGTGGTGTAGTCAGCCACCGCGCCAAACAGCGAGGCGCCGGCAGGAAGACCTGTCGCGACGACCTCGACACGTTCGTATGGCGACTCAGGGAGGCCCTTGAACTGGACAACACCGGTCACGCCCTCCACTGAAACGGGAGCACCACAACCTGCAAGGACCAAACACGTCGCGATTTTTTTCTTCATCTCAACCACCATATTAGTCAATTAAATTTACTATATATCGCGTCAGGATCAGTTCATGATTCGAGCGAGCACGCGCGTACCTTCGTGGTCGAACGTGACGAAAGTACGGATGAACCCAACGCCTTCGACCGACGGCGTCGAGACCGTCGTGAGCTTGCGAAGCATCGGCACCACCGCGCCGAAGCGGCTGGCGGCCGGAAGCATGACTTCAGCCGGAAGCATGGCGTCAGTTGCAGCATTCGCGAAACGCACAAGCTCCTGCGAACGCGTGCCGTAGATGCTCCCACCGGCAGCGTAGATGTTGCTCCAGCCGATCGTCGAAGGAAGCGTCGCCATCGCGCCATCAAAGGGGATGCGGGTGACGACGCGCACGTTCAACTTCGGATCAAGCCCGAGCACGTAGGCCGCGGTGTGATCAAACGTTGATTGCACCAAGGTTTCTTCGAGCGACCACTCTCTCTCGTACACCGTGCCGAGGACGGTCGAGTCCGCGGCGCGCAAGCGACGAAATGAAACCCCCGAACCGTCTGCCAGGCGGCTCACCAGAATCGTCGTCCCGTGATTGGGGTCAATGGCGAGCACCTCCTCACCCTCCAACGGAACCTGTGTCACGTTTTTCGTTGTCGGCACACCGTTCGCCGGAAACGACGAGAAAGCCGTAAGCGCCCTCGAGATTCCGAATTGCTCGCGGGCGATCGTGGAGTCAGTCGTTGCGCATCCGATCGTTTGGCAAACAACGCGCGCTGTGGGCGACGCCGTTGCAAACGAAGCGGTCTTCTTACCCTCTGGCGACACGAAGACGACGTTCGCAGTGCCGTCGTTGATCATGAGCACCGAGCCGGTCGTACTTTGTTCCGCGACATACGCGAGACTGCGCTCAAGCTTTCGGCGATCGCCCGTCGACCACCGGGCCGTGTCGAGGTCTTTGACGATGGTGCCATCGCGCTCTGCAAAGTGACTTACGCCGGACGCACTAAGCAACCCAAACGACGCCCGTGAAATAGCCATCTGGGCGCGCACCGTTTTGTCTCCGATGAGATCGGTGCGAAGTGCCGCCGTTGGCGCATACTCCTTCACCGTACCGATGCCGAACAGCGATGCGTTCGCGGGCAAGTTGCAAGCGACGACTTCGATCCTCGAGTCGGGATACGACGGGCAGGTCTTCGATTCGACGATACCCGGCGTGTAGGTAATGTCGTGACCGCTTTCCGCCTGCTTTCCGCACGCGGCCAGAATGAGAAAGCCGAAAATCTTTTTCATATGTTGCAAATGATGTTGGTCGCCAAAGTTGGTTCAAAACTCGTAGCGCGGTCCAAAGGACATACGCCCCATGCCAGACCCCCACAGCGCAGACACGCGACCAACGAACGTCACGTTGATGGCAGGCATCGCCATACCAACCCCGCCGAAAAAACCGAGCGACCAGTGAGGCGTGAGTCGTACCGAAGCATCAAGGCCAACGAACGGAACGGCGGTCCACACCGACTGAGACATTGATAGGTAAGCCGGTTGACCATGACCTGCGAGCGCAAACCACGCGGCGTACGCGCCCGCTGAAGCATCGAGCCTGAATCTCGAAGTCGACACGATTCTCGCAAACAGCTCTGCGCCAAACAAATAGCCACGCGCGTCTGCAGTCCCTTCGGGTGCCTCATATCGCCTGAAGCCGAGCGGCATCGAAGCCGAGGCGCCAACGCCAAATCGACGATGCGGCAACCATCGCACCCGAAACGTTCCGTCGAACGAAACGTCGTCCTGTTGAACAGACATGACGGGCGCGATCCCGAACTCGAATTGTGATCGCTCTACGAGTGTCGCTTTCGGAAGGCGCGCAGACGACGCGGACGACGGACGAGCGAGCGGCGGCAGGAGCTTTGCGCGAATGACCTCGGCCACCCGAACCGAGTCGTTGTCGTCACCCAACGCAACGGTTTCAACGGCGCCGCTTGCAAACGTAACTATCACTGAGCTGTTTTTTCGATCCACGACAATATCTGCGTCGTCGCACTTGCACACCTCGAAACCCATCGCCGCCAGCTCGATGCCAACGCGAATATCGACGGGCGTCGATCGCATCATCTTCACCTTTGCAGCACCGGCGTCTGACGAAGAAAGAAGAAACAAGGCAAGACCAGAAACGATCCGATTCATGGCCCCGTCACGCTGCGTGCATACGCCGCGTGAGCGCCCGACGGATACCGTTTGAGATACGCACCTGCGCGCAAACGAGCGCCCTCTGCCTGACCGAGCGCAACATCGATCTCAATCAGACGACCGAAGGCATCGGCAGCAAATGAACCGTTGGGCTCCTCACGCAAATAGGTTTCGAGCCACACGAGTGACTCTGCCGCTCGGCTTAGCCTTGCAAGATGAAACGCGGCGATCGCCGCTTCGTGCGAGCCAGCAAACCGCGCGCGAACGGTTCGATAGAGGCGCGTTGCGTCGGCAGGGTGGTTCGAAAGCCGCGCGACGTTCGCAAGAAGCAGCGTGTCTTGTGCCGACATTGGTAAATCCAACTGACCATTTGACAGCACGATCGACCACGCTTCGGGATATCGCGCACGCATCGCTTCACTTCGCCAATCTGGCCTTGGCTTTTGCACCTCCGCAGCGGGTGAAGCGCTTGATTTTGCTTCGTTTGCGGCATGACTTGAAGAAGGCGCGGCAGTCGCAACCGATGCAACGGGCAATGGAACCGCACGCAACGGTGCACTTGGATGCGCGACCGGAGACTCCGACGCTGCAGGCAGAACGTCTGCTGGGGCCTGCGCCCTCGGACATGACCACTCAAACGACTCACCTGCCTTAAGATCGTGATCGGGCGCGCAAGGGCTACCCACGCTCACGCTCCCCTCATCCATGTCGACGCGAAGGCGTTCACGCGAGACGTCCCACGTTGCGCTAAACGCGGTACCCGTTACCTGAATTACGAATTGCCCCGCTGAAATGGTCCAGCGTGTGTCTTTGCGATGCACCACGCTGGCGTGCAGCGCTCCCCGCTCGAGGAGAACTTGTGCGCCATGAGGCGACGTGGACATCACACGCGCGCGGCTATCGGCCTGCACGACGATCTGCGTACCGTCGTTGAACGAGAGGGTACGCGGTGCGCGCGCGTCGCCAATGAGCTCACCTAGTTGCCCGGGATCACGTTCTTTCATGAACGTGAGGTTTGCCGCCGGTCGGAACAAGGCGACAAGCAACGCGGCACAACCCATGACCGCGATCGCGACCAACACGCCTCGACCCGCGCTGTGCCACCTCTTTTGCGCACTGCGAATGCGTTCAACTTGTTCGTCAACACTCGGAACGCATTGCTCAGAAAGCCATTGAAGCGTTTCAGCCGCGATCGGCGCGAATGCGGCTTGGCGATCCACATGCGCCAGTTCTTTTCTAGGAACGCTCATCGGTTTCCCTCCATCCATCCCGCGAGCCAAGGGTCGGTTTTGGCGCGCGAGAAAAACGCAGCGTCCGCACGCTCAAGGCGCCGCTTCACCGTCGAGAGCGAACAATCGACGAGCTCGGCAATTTCACTGAGCGTGCGACCGTCGAGGTATCGAAGCGCAAAGACGATTTGCTCGTCTGTGTTGAGTTTGCGAAGAAGCGCATAAGCCGCGTTGAGAGCACGCACCACCTCGGGCGAAGCGTCGCGCGACGCACAATCAGGAACATCTTCGTCGGGCATGAAGAACACCCATCGGCGCCGTCGTTGCCGCTGCAGAGTTTCGCGCGCGATGAAGACGGTGATCGCACCGATCCATGGCCGGATGCCTTCGCGATCATTGAGGCGATGCGTAAGCTCAAGTGCCCTGACGAACACATCGTGGACGAGGTCCTCAAGATCAGAACGCGGCCCGAGCACCCGGCACAAAGTCCGCGCGACATACGCGCGATAGTCGACAAGCAATTCGCGAAGCGCCCACGGCTTGTTTGCGACAAGCGCAGCCGACAGCGCGCTGCACGCGTCAGCAGGATCGACGATGAGCTCGGAAATGGCGGGAGTCGTCATGGCCCGAACTCCTGATGCGAAAAGGGTCACTCAAAGAAATGTTGCGGGCGTGCGAAAAAGGTTCACGCTTTTTCTAACTTAATATGTGGTCGCGCACTTTTTATCAAGCGCCGATGTTGCCGATCCAGCGTGATTACTGCGCGCGCGTAGCGATGCCGTCGCGCGTGACAATGCGATTCACGCGTCCCGCGCCATCGCGATAGAACGTTGCAACGAGGCGGCGCACGGCGCGCCCATCCGCACGTCGTCCACGGTCGCGAAAGCACGGTCTCCTGCTTCATCGAACACGTCGAATACGAGCGCGACGTGGCCCTTGCGGCGCGGCTCCTCTCTGCGATTGCCGTCGGAGCCAGCGGCCAGGTCGGCGTTCGTGTAGCCGAAGCTGCAAACAGTCTGCTGCGGGACGATGACCTGGATTCGAGCACGAGAAACCGCCTTCTCGCGATCGTCACGGGTGCAGCACGAAGAGTTTGACGGGTAAGCATGATGCCAACATCTTGCGGATGTGGCAGCCCGCAAGAATCCTCGCGAAGACCCGAAGCGCGCTGAGCGCCAGGCGTTCATCTACGCGGCGTCCGTCTTCTTCACCGGGATGCTCTCACCGAGGTAGGCATTGCGTGACTCGCGTGACCTTCGCTCAAGAATTCGTTATGGCGTGATGTGTCGGTCGCGCCTCACACCGACCGAGGGGTCAAGCGGCTTCGCGCTGCTGCTCATCGCAGCGCACATTGCGAAGTGCGCCCGCGGCGCGTCAGGGTGCGGTTCACCGGTCGTTTACAACATAGGCAACCCTGCTGACCCTCGAAGTTGCCGCGGACAGTTCCGATGTGGCCCGGACAGCTCGCGCCAACACGGCGCCCAAGAAAACCCGTGGTGACGGTGATTGCTCCGGTGTTGCGAAGCCGGGAGGGTGCCGGGCCGCGTGGCGAAGCGGCTCGGTCACGGTGACGCAACGGACGTCATCAGACATGCGGCTCACCCCTTCGGGTGTCGCGAAGCGCGTCAACCCGCACCTTCATGCGGTGTTTCTCGACGGT
>JAHFDZ010000345.1 GCA_023248745.1 Myxococcales bacterium
CGGGATGCTCCTCGAGCATTCGCACGGCTCCGTTCGCCATGAGCATGTCACGCGTTGCGATGAGGCCGACGGCGGGATGAATCATCCAGCTCCATGATCGACGGCGAAGAACGAGCGCGGGGATGAGGAAGATGAAATGGAGTTCGAGCGCGAGAAGAAGCAACGTCAAATAGCCCGTCAAGAGCCCAATCGCGCCTCCGGTAAGTGCAGGCCAGATGACTTGCAAGAGCGCAAACCCGAGGGTGGTCCCGATGACGGTGAAGAGCAGCGCGAGGTAAACGGAAGCGACATGGAGCGCGAAGGGAACCGTCTTCGCCTTCTCGAGTTGTACCGTTGTGCCGCTCTGAAGTTCGATCGCATCGGCAATGGTGCTGCCCTTCATGAGTCCGAAGGAGAGCGCGCGCAGCGCGAGGCGTGGCCAGTGAATGAGCACTCCAAGTAGGCGCCCGGCAACAACCTGGTTTCGCTGAAACGATTCGACACCGCGAAGCGCAAAGTGGCCAACGGTCTCCTTGCCGAGTTGCCATGCAGGTCCGAGTTTGAGGTGCGCCTCGCCGAGTACGACGAGCAATCGCTGACGAGGACCAGGGCATGCGTACATTCGGACGCCGTAGCTGAATGGCATCCGACGCGCCCGTTCCAACGTTGTGCGGGCGTTGGATGGGAGGAGATTGATGAAGGTGAGGCCGTCCAAGAAGGTCCGTATCGCGGCGAGAGAACGAGATGTCAACGTCGCGCCCACGCGCGTTGTGCAATCGGTTCACGCCAAATGTCGGCTTTCGCAAAACAACTGAAGCTCGACGTGCGCTACACGAGGTGCTGCTGCGGCACTCTGCGGTGTTCGACGCTATGGGGGTAACGAAAGTGAATCTTAGATTACTGCTCAGAGTTTGTTTCGTCGTGACGGTATCGTCATTGCTTGCGTGCGGAGGTCGACTCGTTGATGACAGCGATCGCGATGCTGGCGGTGAGAGACTCGACGGCAGCCAAAACAGCGGTCCAGTATCTTGCCCATCGAGCATACCCAAGCCCGGGACGTCCTGCGCCGCGATCGGAAAATGCCCATATCTGCTGAGCAGCAGCGCTTGCATGTTCGACGATGTAGCCGAATGCAAAAATGGGCTTTGGGAGTTCGCTATCGGGACTTGCGCCGCGTGCCCAACGTTGCTTCCGCTTCACGATCAGGAGTGCGATTTCGTAAACAGACTTACCTGTTACTACAGTTCTAACGAATGCGCGACGCGCACGACGGGCATCGCTTCGTGCGTTCTCGGCAAGTGGAGCGTAGCCAGGTACGGGTGCACCCTGCCTCTGCCTGCGAAGGACGGTGGATAGCTCTCCGACGTTATCTGCGGACTACCGCGCCAGCGCGTTGTGCCAAATTGGCGCGGCCGAAATGGCGACTTTACTGGGAACAATGATGTTCGAGGCGCGGCACACAACGTGCTTCTGCGGCATCTTGTGAAGAATGCTTCGAGCGCTTACGGGATAACGAAAATGAATCTTAGAAGGGTGCTTAGTTTCGTTGTGACGGCATCGTCCATTGTCGCGTGCTCAGGTCGACTCGTTGATGACAGCGATCGCGACGCTGGTGTGAGGTTCGACAGCGGCCAAGACAGCGGCCAGGACAGCGGCCAGGACAGTGGTCCAGTATCTTGCCCATCGAGCACACCCAAGTCTGGTACGCCCTGCGCCACGATCAAATCGTGTCGATATCGCGTGAGCAGCACGTGCGCAGCCGAGGACATCGCCGAATGCGAAAATGGTTTTTGGAAGGTCGCCGTCGGAACCTGCAACACAAAGTGCCCAACGTTGACCCCGCTTGACGGTAAGTCGTGCGATCTTACAAACGGGCTTGTCTGTTACTACTACCCTACTGTCGGATGCCCGCCGAACACTGCGACATGCGCCAGCGGCAAGTGGAACGTTTTCACCTCCATGTGCATTCAACTTGCGAGTGACGGGGGACAGACCCCGATCGTCGACGCGGCGTCCTACTGTCCCGCTGTTCCGCCCATTGCCGGCACGCCGTGCACACCGAGTTTCGAGTCTTGCGAGTATGAGACTAATTCGGCATGTTTTGGCACGGACGTCGTGGCGATCTGTCCTGGAACGACGAAGCAGTGGGACGTTAAGTATCGGACTTGCTCAAAGTGAACTCCGTTCTATGTCGAGGCTTACGCAACGCTTCGGATTGCCTCGAGGAGCCGCGAAGAATTTGTCATTTCGGGAAAATGCCCAGCGCCAGGTTCGATAAAAACCGCGGGGTTGCTGAGGTACTTTGCAAACGAGTCGGGTGCCGTTCGCCGATGACTTGGATCGGCATCGCGCCACAGAAGAGCGGACTTGCACGCGATCGTTTTGCCTTCGAATGGATCGGCTCTTCGCGTTGCCTGAACGCCTGAAGCGAGGCAATACAGCGCGCCATTATTGTGAACTTCATTGACGAGTGCGATGTACTGCGCGCGGCGTGCCGGATCGGGTTCTGCGATCTTGAGCCATTCTTTCTGAACTTGAAACGAAAGGCCCCACGTGAGTAGTTGCCCCAAGATGGGACGCATGAAGGTGCCGCCAGGGTCTGTGCGCTTGATCCACCGAAGTGCATCTTTCCAACTTGGTGCATGAAGGCCGACGAAGCCATCGATGCATTCGGTATGATCGATTGCAAATTGCAGCGCCGGAGATACCCCACTCCAATGTCGTTTGGTCGTGACGCATTCATCGCGCACCTTCGCGCTTGTTCGTTCCTCATCGACGATCGCACTTCACGCCGAAGTTCGCTTGGTTGTTCCTTCGTCGGTGCGCGCATTCGTTAGGCGAGTTCCAAGATCGACTTGCTGAGGCTGAGCGAGCGCTTCTTCGTGCACGCACTTTTGAGGAAGCCAAGCAGGTACAATCGATCGCAACCGATGACGGCCCCACGCCATGACAAACGGTGCTGAACAAAACATAGCTCGCGCAGTCATCGCGAGCGCCCGGTCAATTCTCTTTACCAGCGGTGCAGGCATGGGGGTCGACTCTGGCTTGCCAGATTTCCGCGGCATAGAAGGGTTCTGGCGCGCCTATCCCGCTTATCGAACGCTAGGCCTTCGCTTCGAACAGATGGCCAACCCACATTGGTTTGCTCAGGACCCCGAACTCGCGTGGGGCTTCTACGGGCATCGCCACGCGCTCTACAAGGGTACTTCGCCACACGACGGTTATGCCTTGCTGGCAAAGCTAGCATCGCGCCTTCCCACGTTCGCGTTCACGTCGAACGTCGATGGACAGCTGCAAAAGGCAGGCTTTCGTGATGAAGCGATCGTCGAATGTCATGGCGCCATTGGTACACTACAGTGCACGACGCCATGTTCAGACGTGCTGTGGGACGCGGGCGATCTTGCGATCGCAATTGATCAAGTTACTTTCCGATCGGTGAGCGCCCTTCCACGATGTGCGCGTTGCGGCGCAATCGCAAGGCCCAATGTCTTGATGTTCGGCGACGGTCAGTGGGTGAGCGATCGCACAGAAGCACAAGAACTACGGCTCGCGCAGTGGTTGCGCGGCATGGCTCTCGATGGGCTCGTCGTGATTGAGTGCGGGGCTGGTACGGCCGTTCCGACGGTGCGGGCGTTGGGTGAGCGACTGGCGCGCGGTGGCGCGAAACTGATTCGGATTAACGCCCGTGAGGAGGGAGTGCCGCGCGGGCAGATTGGGATCGCGAGTGGGGCGATGGACGCGCTGAGGGCGATTCTTGATTAAGTAGCTGCGCTGTTGCACGCAGCTACTTGTGACGTCAATTTTATTTACTATGCTGGGCGCGGCGTTACTTCGCCGTCTTTAGCCACTCGCGCGCTCGCGCAACAACCGACTCGACGGTGAACCCAAACTCGCGTGCAAGTACGGTGTCTGGCGCGCTCGCGCCGAAACGATCGATGCCGAGCGCAAGACCATTTTCACCGACAATGCTCTTCCAAGGCATTGTGACGCCCGCTTCGATCGACATGCGTGGCACGCCCGGAGGCAACACGGAGTTGCGATAACTTGCGTCTTGCGCGGCGAATGCTTCGAGGCAAGGTGCGCTTACGAAGCGAACTTTGCGGCCGTCCGCTTCTAGTGCTGTGCGCGCGGCTTCGGCGAGCTGCGCTTCACTGCCCGTTCCCATCACGACGAGATCGGGTTTGCCGCCAGTGGCTTCCGCAACGATGTAGGCACCGCGCAACATCACCTTGGGATCGAAGCCGGCGTCGCGTTTGAGCGTAGGCAACTTTTGCCGCGTGAGCGCGAAGGCCGTTGGACCATGCTTGCGTTCGAGAGCCATCGCCCAAACGGCAGCGGTCTCGAGGCCGTCGGCAGGACGCACAACGTAAAGATGCGGAATGATTCGCAGCGCCCACAAAGTTTCGATGGGCTGGTGCGTGGGACCGTCTTCGCCCAAGAAAATCGAGTCGTGCGTGTAGATCCAAAGTGCTTGCTGCTCCATTAGCGCGCTCAAACGCACCGACGGTCGCATGTAGTCGCTGAAGATGAGGAACGTGGCACCATAAGGAATGAGGCCGCCGCTCAACGCGAGCGCGTTGCAGATGGCGCCCATGCCGTGCTCGCGTACGCCGAAGTGCAAATTGCGACCACTGAAATTACCTTTTTGAACGTCGCCTCCGCCCTTGATGAGCGTCTTCGTCGACGGAGCAAGATCAGCCGAACCGCCGATGAGCGAAGGCACCAACTTGGCGGCAACTTGTTGAATCGCATTCGACGTGTTGCGTGTTGCATCGTCCTTTGCAGGCACGGCAGCGATGAGCTGGTCAAAGAGATCGGCGGGCATTCGCTTTTCTTCGATCGCATCGAGCTCTGTTGCGAGGGCTGGATTGGCTGAGCGCCACGCGAAATAGGCTGAGCGCCACGCGGCGTGGGCTTTTCCGAGCTCTTCCTTCCGAGCACCGAATGCGGCGTACACCTCTTCGGGCACGTAGAACTGGCGTGAAGCGTCCCAGCCTGCGGCGGTCTTCGTCGCGGCAATTTCGTCCTTGCCAAGCGGAGCGCCGTGGGCCTCTGACGTATCGTGCGCGTTGGGCGCACCGTGCGCAATGTGCGTACGCGCAACGATGAAGGATGGTCGGGTTTTCTCGGCGAGCGCCTTGTCGAGCGCAGCGCGAATCTGTCCGTGATCATGACCGTCAATGCGCTGAACGAACCAACCGTATGCTTCGTAGCGCTTGCCGACATCTTCAGTGAAGGCCAGCTCGGTGCTGCCTTCAATTGTGATGCGGTTGTCGTCGTAGATAACGACAAGGTTGTTGAGACCCAGATGACCCGCGATGCTGCTTGCCTCGCCGCTCACGCCTTCCATCAAATCGCCGTCGGAGGCGACGACGT
>JAHFDZ010000346.1 GCA_023248745.1 Myxococcales bacterium
GTCGTTCCCCCGCGAACGCGCCCCCCCCCCCGCATCAGCCCAAGCGGCATGATGGTGGTGCCGTCCGACACCCCCACGCGAACCGCACTCCCCGACACACACTAAGGCACCAACCGCGCAAGCACGACCGTAATGTTATCCGGTCCACCGTTCTTGTTCGCACGCGCAACAAGCTGTGACGCGCATGCCTCTAGATCGCTGGTGCCCGAAACAATTTCGCACATTTCCTGATCGCTGATGGGACCGGCAAGCCCGTCTGAACAGAGAACGTAAATATCGCCAACTTCAGGCGTTTCAAATCGCGTGTCGACCTTGACGATCTCTTTCATGCCCAGCGCGCGTGTAATGACATTCTTGTGTGGGAAGTTCGCAATCTCGTCCTGCGAGAGACGCCGCATTTTGATGTAGTCGTTGAGGAGCGAGTGGTCTTCCGTCAATTGTGTGAGCTGATCGCCACGCACCCGATACGCGCGCGAATCTCCGACGTGCGCGATGTAGATACCGTCGGACAACGTAAAGAGTGAGACCAGCGTCGTGCCCATCCCGCGCGTTGCGCGATCGCGTTGTGCGCGCTCGTAAATGCGCAAATTCGCGAGCTTGATGGCGACCACCAATCTGTTTTCTTCGTAACCGCGTGCGCGGTCCATTTTGTAGGGCCACGTTTTTTCGGTGTCTTGGGCGGTGGTTGCAAAGAACTCGGCCACGGCATCGACGGCCATCTTGCTCGCGATTTCGCCTGAGGCGTGCCCGCCCATGCCGTCCGCAACCATGTACAGGCCGTGTTGCTCAACGATGGCGAAATTATCTTCGTTGTGAGGGCGCTTCATCCCCACATTGGTTTCCGCCGCGACCTGAATACGAAACGACACTGATGCGGTCCCTTGTGTGTTGAGCCGGCTTGCTCACTTCCAGTTGAGCTTAGCCTGCGAGTGCACGATGGTCGCACACAAGCGTATCATCACTCAAGGTGCACGAGTTCAATGGGGACGTTGACCATTTCATCGCCGCGGCGGACCTTGAGGGTCACCTTTTCACCGGCTTTGCGGTCGTCGAGGGTGGTGTAGAGATCGTCGTAGTCGCTGATGATTTTTTCGTTGATGCCAACGATGATGTCGCCGAGGGCGATGCGCCCGCCAGAGACGCGGTGTGTTCCGCGAAGGCCCGCCTTCTCGGCAATCGAACCTTTCTTCACGTTGAGAATGAGCACGCCGCGTAGCCCGAAGCGGCGCTCCCAAGGCTGATTCGGATCGATTCCGACGGGAAGCCCAACTTCTTCGACGCGCCCGTTTTTGATAAGCTGCGGAACCACGCGTGCGATCGTTGCAGCGGGCACTGCGAAGCCGATGCCCGCCGATTGCCCGCTGCCGCTGTAGATCATCGTGTTCATCCCAATCAACTTGCCTGACGAATCGAGCAGCGGGCCACCAGAATTGCCTGGGTTGATCGCTGCATCGGTCTGGATCATGTCGCGGATGGTGACGCCTCCTGCGCCCTGAACGGCGCGGCCCAGCGCACTAATGACGCCCGTCGTGAGCGTATGATCGAGTCCGAAAGGATTGCCGATGGCGATCGTCTTTTGCCCCACTTCGAGCGAATGCTTGACGTTGTTCACCTCGATGGGGACCAGCTGTTCTGCGGGTGCTTCGATCTTGAGGACCGCGATGTCTTTGCGCTTCTCGAGACCCACAACCTTTGCTTCGTACACTTGCTGATCGCGAAGCGTGACCGTCAACGCTTGCGCACCGGCGACGACGTGAAAGTTCGTGACAACGTAACCGCTCTTGTCCCATATGAATCCAGAGCCCGAACCCGAGTCGACCTCGCTCTGCGTGCCTTCCCAAGGATCGACGACGACGCGTTTTTGCGTCACGAACACAGTTGAAGGCGCAACCGAGCGAAAGATGCCGACGGAGTTGCGTTCGTCCTCGGTGCGCATCGCGGCTTCGTCGGGGCGCGTTGGCGCATCGCCAGGTTTTGCGATGACCGAGTTGCCATCGGGTACCGGCTTTACGGCGGCGCTCTTGGGATGACAGGCCGCAACGCCCAGCGTGAGCGCAATGGCCGCGCCTCCGGTTTGAGCCCAAGTGGACCGAAAAGAAACCTGCGATAGGAAACGAACTAGCCCGATGCGACTCCTCATGACGACGTTATAGCCAAGAATCTTGCCGTCCTATTCCATGAGAATTCGATGCGCCGCTTCGGATCGGACTACGCTTGCGCACCCACATATCGGAGGAATCTCGATGCTCAAGACTCAAGCCACTTTTTCTGTCCTCGTGATCGCGTTGTCAGGCTGCGCGGCGACCGTCCGCACGGGGCCCGGGCACCATCCACCCCATGGTCGTCCCATGGATGGAGAAGTCGCACCACTTGCCGGGTGGCAGAAGCTGGGCGAACGAACCGTCCACGGCGCAATGGATCACGACACGATCGCGGTCGGCAACGACAACGGCCGGTTTGCGCGCGTTCGCTTCGTGGTCGAAGGAAGTGCCCTCGAAATGTTCAATATCGTGATCACTTTCGGCGACGGCACGACTTTCTCGCCGGCCACGCGCCTCATTTTCGATCGCGCAACCATGAGCCGCGAAATCGATTTGCCCGGTGATCGCCGCGTTATTCGGCGCATCGATGTTCGCTACGGCAATCTTCCAGGAGGCGGTCGCGCACGCCTCGAGGCGTGGGGCCAATAGCGCCTCTCACGTCAACGTTGCGCTCGCCAGCGAGATCGCGTCCTTGCGATGCTCGGCTACCGCAATCGGCTGGCCCGTTCGGTCGACAATTTGCGCGTTCCCCTGCCCAGGCTGCCTGGGCACGCCCCGTCCCCAGTTCGCGTTCACAATGTTGACGTTGTAGCGCGACGCAATCGCCCGAAACAGACCGGGACGAGAATCCTCGAGATCGACCCAAGCACTCGGAAAGATCAGCGTATCGGCGGCCTCAAGTTGTTCACTTGCTTCATCGTCAAGAAAGTGAACATCGTAGCAAATCGCTAACGTGCACCTATGCGTGCCGATCGCGAACGCCGGGTAGGGCATGTCGCCCGGCGTTGTCGTGGTTTCTGGGTGCCACAAATGTCGCTTGCGATAGTGCGCAAGCAACTCGCCTGCTGCGGACACGACAACGTGTGCATTGAAGACGTTGGCTTCACTCCTCTCAATGAGCGGGCCTGCGACGGCGGATTTCCAACGCCGCGCGAGCGTTTGAAGGGTCTCAAAGGTGGGGCCCAAAAGAGGCTCAGCGAACCGTCGCACGTCGCAATCGCCTTCCGGAGAAACGTAACCATTGATGCTACATTCCGGCAGCACCACGAGGTCGAACGCCTCAGGCGAAACAATGTCCGCAAGTTCCGTAAGCGTGCGCCGCGCTTGGTCCCACCGCGCTGGAATCTGGAGAGCCGCGACACGCATCGTTTCCAACTTCGGGCAAAACAAGCGGCTGGGCAATCCGTGATCGACCAAGGTTCGCAAGAAGTGAGCCGCGGTGGCGTTTCACCCGTTTCGGTCACGTTCAAAGTTCGCACTTCGCGCCGCGAGATGAACCAAGAAGCACCCCGCCCCGTCACAAAGGCGCTCCGGCGTTGCCTGATGCCAATGATTGCCATTAAGAGCCGCGAACAACGGGGCGTATATAGCGACCTCAAACTCGTAAAGATGACGAACCGTGGAGCGATGTCTCACCTGCATCACATCCCCGATCCCATACATCTTGCGTTTCACATGCTGAGAGTTCTACCATCGTCGCGCTGTAAACGTGTTTGGGCGCACTGCCGTACGCGCCGCACGTGTTTCGAGCTGTAAAACATGCAGTGAACACAGTGTTATCGCGCTTGATCCTTTGAAGACACCGGCACTATTTGTGACTTCCGTCGTTGCAAATCGCATCTCTCCCAACGAGAGGTGCTTGTCGCGTTTTGTAGCTTCAAGGCCCAATCGACTCGCGTCATCGCCTGCAATCTGCCGATCGAACGCACGCGGGCGCACGGGGTCGGCACTTACATTTGGCGCCAACGCCGCTACGAAACTTTTGCGAACCGCTGCCAGCAACGTCAGTCCGCGGCTCGGAGTCTGTGTGCGCGAGGGTGCTGCGAATGCGCAGCGGGTTGCGTCGCGGGTCGACGCGCGTTTGGGCGTGCTGCAGCCCGGCGTTTCGCCATTCGAAGGCTGCCTTCGTCGCTGTCTTCGTCAAATGCAACGCACAGCCGAAGCATCTTATTTCCGCGATCGAAACCGACTTGGTCCGATTCGTGAAGTTGGGCCTTCGGTGTGTCTAGGTCCGTGGGCGATGGCTTCAGTAAGTTCGCGCATCTTCGAACTCCATCATCCGCAACATCCTCAAAAAATGAAGCTTCGCTTCCTGCAGAGGGGGCAATTTGGGAATCGGCGCAGTGAACACGATGACTCAAAAGGTCTGGTTGGCTAAAAGTAACTCAACAAGTAGCAAATAGTTTTTTGTAACGATTGTTTGGCTGATTGGTGGGCGCGTGCTGCGACCCATCGCCTAACCGAACGGAAGGGATAGTACCCATGTCTTTTGGTGATAATAAATTGAGTAAGAGACGGAACCTAATCGGTACGTCGCTGCTCGCGGTCGTCGTAAGTGCTGCGGGAGTCGGCTGTAGCGACACGCCCATCAGCGTCCCCGACGGTGGCGGAACGACAGACAGCGGCGGTGGCACTGGCGATGGCGGCGGCGGTACCCCTGACGCAAAGTGCGCAGCGGCAACACCAACGTTTAGCGTCCCCGGCGGCTCATACAGCGCCGCGCAGACGGTTTCGATCGCGACAACGTCGTCGGGCGCAACCATCTACTACACAATCGACGGCAACACGCCCACGGCCGGCAGCTCAAAGTACTCGACGCCGATCAGCGTGAGCGACACGACGAAGCCAACCAAGGTCAGCGCCTACGCTGTCATGGAAGGTTGCACGGATTCCGCTGTCAACGCGGCGACGTACACCATCACGGCCGATATTAAACGTGCGGCTACGCCGACCATCACGCCAGCAAGCGGTAGCTACACCGAATCGAAGCAAGTGACGATCGCGACGACCGAAAAGGACGGCACGATCATCTTCACGACCAACAATACGCAACCTTCGAAGACCAACGGTACGGTTTACACCACGCCGTTCACGGTTGTTGATGGCGTCACAACGGTGATCGCAATCACGACCGCGAACAACGTTCCCGACTCGTTGAACGCAACGGCCACGTACACAGTGACCACTGCTGAAGGCAACGCCGCCGCTCCGTCGTTCTCGCCCGTTGCAGGTGAGTACACGACCGCGCAATCGATCGTGATGACGACGTCAACGACCAACGCAACGATTTGCTACACGGTCGATGGCAA
>JAHFDZ010000347.1 GCA_023248745.1 Myxococcales bacterium
CGCGTCACCCATCTGACCAGGACCATCGCCTCGCGCGTTCGTATCACCGAGGCCAAGCTCACCTGAAGCGTTGTGTCCCCAACACTTGGCCTTGCTGTTGTCAAGAACCGCACACGTGTGAAGCTCGCCCGCCATCACGGTGAGGGCGGTTCGTCCTGTTCCGAGATCCACGTAGGGCAACGCATCGCCCATTTGCCCTGCCGTGGCTCCGCGTTCTAGCGTATCGCCAAGGCCGAGCTCACCATTGGCATTCGGTCCCCAACATTTGACGCCACCGTTGTCGAGCAACACGCATGTTCGCTGCACGTTCGCCACAACCTTCTTCACGCGCGGCGACGTCGACGCATCACTCACCGCAACATCGCTCACGGCAGCATCGCTGTGCTGTGCATCAGTGACAGCCGCGTCGGCCTTCGATGCGTCGGTTGAGCTTGAAGCATCAGTGCGCGCGCTATCAGGCACGTCGATGCTTGAGCTGCCGCACGCACAAAAGACGAGAGTCGCCGCCGTCAAAGATAAGTTACGCATTTTGCAATCCTGAGGGATACACGCGGAGCCGGCTAGTAACCCCGCCTAACTCCGATAGAGCGGGGGCTTTGACAGGGTGCAGTTCAACTGCGCCATCGCAACCGAGGACGACGCTCCCGCGCCTTCAGTAATGGAAACGGTGAATCAGCAGGATCTCGCCGATCGACAGTGGCCCGCGTCATCAGGTGGGGGGCGTTGTGTCTGCGGACGCATCAACGATGGAGGCGTCGCGCTCAGGAACTTGCTGGGTTTTCGGCGAAGAGGCGGGGGCGGGTGATGCCGGCTGTGCGAAGGGCCTCGCGGAAGGTGATCGCGATCTTGTGCTCGTCGAGCAAGTAGGGAACGAGGCGATCGTCGGTTTGGCTCACCAGCTCTTCGAGAAGCGGAGCGAGCTCCGGGTGAATGGGAACTACGCGCTGACCACGTTCGGTTTTGGGTGGCTTGGTGAGGCCGGTGCGGGCGTCGACTGACTTCGATACGGTGATCGTGCGTGCGGTAAGGTCAACGTCATTGACGGTAAGGGCCCGCAGCTCGCCTGGGCGAAGCCCGGTGTAAAGAGCAACGGCGCACGTGGTGCGGAGCGCGACGTCGATTGCCTCGCACGCGTAAAACTGTCGCCACTCGTTTGGATAGAGCCAAGGACGCTGACGAGAGTTGCCTCGCTTGGGCGGCAAGATGCCAACGTGAAGTGCGGCGGGAAGAACACGCAAGCTTCGGTCGCGTGCAGCGAATGCTGATTTGAGGACGTTGGTAAGCGCGCCCCATGCGTTGCGCGCGGTGGTGTGCTGGATGATTTTCGAATCGAGTGCGCGATCGAGTTTGTCGCGAACATCTTCCCCATCGTCGCGGGTGAGCGTGCGGATCGATCGGCCGCCGATGACAGGCGAGATCCATTTATGCCAGATGTCGCGCGTGATGCGTCGATGGGTCTCGCCGCATTCCTTCGTTGGCAAGAAGCGCGCGAACCACGCATCGCACGTTTCGTCGTCGTGGGGCACGCACTTGCGAGCAGCCGCTTCGCGTTCGCCTTCACGTTTTGCACTGATGATGGCGTGGTTTCGTCTTCGCGTGCTTGTAGGCTTGCCACGTAGGCACGGGCTTCGGACTCTTCGAGTCCTTCGGGGAGTTCGAAGCGATCGCTGAACGTTCCGTCGTCGAGGCGAAGGCGTCCGCGGAAGCGAGGTGCGCCGCTGAGCCATGTCGGCCGCTTTCGTTCGCTGACCATAGTCGCTTCCTACATGGCGACTCGACAGTCGTCATGCAGGATGAGGACGCGGCAACGGTTCTTAGAGACCGCTCACTGTGAATGTGAAGACCCCGGCGCCTTTGGTTGACAAGAACGCAGTGGTGCCAAGCATTTGAATGTTGTTCGCGCGGACCATGGGTGCGGTTGTCGTGAGTGCACTCACTCCGCTGGAGTTGACGCCGTAGAGATGTGACGGAACGTACCCATCGCCCTCCGATGCACCACCGAGCGAGACGAGCGCTGTGTCCGACCCGTACCGGGTAATCGCCGAGACGAGTGTTTCGCCACCTTCGCCAGTGAAGGTCATCGATGTGCCGGCTGTCGTCACTGTCCACGTACTTCCGCTGTAGGTCGCATAGTCAAGTGTTGGAACGACTGTCGAGCCCGACCTCGCGCGGTTGCCGATGTAAACAGTGGGCTTCGTTGCGCCGATTGTCCAACCGAGTCCAAGGACCGACGGGTAGTAGAGGCTTGATCCAACCGTTGTGCACGTCCCTGCCGCCAGGTTGATTTCATACACGGCGCCTGAACCACGCGTGCCCGTGTAGGCGAGGGCGTACGCGCGATCGTAGAAGCTCGTACTACTCGTCGAGGTTACAACGTCAATAATCTTGCCTGTTGGGCAACCTGAACCCGCGACCTGAGCGAACGCCGCGGAACCTTTGCTCATATAGACGCCAGCCTCAGTTGCAACGAGCACGGCCGAGCCATAGCTGATCGCGCCGCTCTTGTAGTATCCGACGGCCATCCGCTTTACTTTTCCGAGGCCAGTTGCGACGCTCGAAAAAGGCGTGCTTTGCGACCACGCCTTGGATACTGCTGAGTAGCGAAAGAGAGAAATATCCTCGTCGCCAGCACCATCGTGACCATCTTCAGCGAGCAGGTAAGGATCGCTGAACAAGCCGAGTGTAGAAATCGAATAGGTGTTTCCACCAACGCACGCGTATGCACTGCCGGATGCGCAATGCGTCGCGTCGTCTTGATCGTATAGGCTGTTGCTTGCTAACGAACCTTTTATCGTGTCAACGACGCGCTTCCACGCAACGCCGTCTTTGGACGCAAGCAACGCCGAGTCGTAGCCCGCGAGAATATAGAGCCACCCGCCATTCGAAGCAGTGTAGTTCTTTGCCACGCCGGTCGCCGTTGTTGCGTCGAGTCCGGTATTCGACCACGTCTTGGCAGTGCTGCTGTAGCTGTGCCCGAGGTGATCGAATGCGTACGAACTTCCGCTCGGGGTTGCACTGAGAACGCCGCGAGAAAACGTCAAGTAAATTGTCGATGAGCTCGATGGTATGTAAAGTTGACCAATCGGTGGCCCCTGACGTCCATGTTGCACAATGCCATCGACGTCCGCGTCAGTCGTATTCGATGAGGTCGCGGCGTAGCGAGTCAACGTTGCGGTTGAGGTTGTGGTTGTTACGTAGAGTCCTGACGACGAGCTCTTTCCGTACGCACCAAGCGCCAGCGAGCTTGAACCCAAGAGCTCCACTTGTGGAAAGTTCGTGAGTTCCTTGAAGTCCTCTCCGGTCGGCTTCGAGTCACATTTCACATATGCGTTCGGCACATAGGTCGGAATCGTTGAAGCGGGCATGCGCCACGTGAACGCCGCCGACGCTGCACTTGTCGATGAGGTCCATGCCATTTGATAGAGGCCACCGCGAAAATACGTGTACGTCGCATCGTTGTAGCGCGAGCCCGAGCAAACGGACGATGCCGTCGACGGTACGTACTCGTTGTTCCAAACCGCGACATACAGGTTCTCTCCATCGTACTCGACATCACGAACATCTGCGTTTGTCGGCAAACATACGTTCGACAATACCGACCCTGTCTTGGGCGTTGTGCCAGCAGCGTTCGGCGCGCAACCCGACGTTGTTGCTGTTGTTGAGTCCCCAACGAGGTCCCACTGCACGCCCGAACTGCTGGTGTAGTACAGGCCGGAGCTTGTCGCCGCCCAAGCAATTGTCGAATCTGTGGGATGCGGTTCAATTTTGTAAACGGTCAAGTTACTTAACAGTCCAGCGCCGGTGCCAACTGTGCCCGATGCGGCGTTGAATTTCACGCCGCCGTCCGTCGAAAGGTAGATTGAACTCGCGTAGCCGTTGAGCCCGACTGTGTCCCAGTGCTTCGTGGAAACCCCCATGCCAGCCCAAACCACCTTTGATCCTGAGACTGGACTCACCGCAACCGAGAGGACGGATGTCGCGTAGTCGTCCGTCGACGATGTCGATGCTACGAATCCCGTTGCAGCGGTGAGTGTGGACGTTGATACGTCGTACTTGGACACGCCCGATGTTGATGCGATGAAGAAGCCCGTCGCATCTGCGGTCACCGCTTGGACTTGATGACTCGTGAGGCCTGACGACACGTTGCTCCAAGCGGTGCCGCTATTGGTGCTGAGGTAGATGCCGCCAACATCGGAACCGGCCATGAACGTCGTGCCGATTGATGCCACTGACGTGAAGAGGCCCATACCGCCGACCCCAAAGGTTGCGGGTGTTGACGTGGTTGCCGCTGCCTCAACTTGTCCGACGTCGCTCGGCTCCGATGCGCATGCGCTTAGCGCCAATGCACACCAAACATACACGCGTTGCTTCATGCTTCTTCCTCGTGTGGCCCAATATGCTAACCGAGCTCTTCAACTCAATGGCGTGGCGCGACGTGCTGAGTATTGGCGCAGCGGGCACTTAACGCCTTGCGAAGGCCGGTCGAAGGAAAACGAGTGAAGTTCTCGTTTATCCACGCGGAGAAGGGGCACCTTCCGGTGGCGGCCTGGTGTCGAATCTTGGGTGTCATGCGTCAGGGCTACTACGCGTTTGCGAATCGCAAACCATCGAAACGCGACCGTGAGGCCGCAGAGCTCGAGACGCTTGTCGTCAAAGCACACGAAGCAAGTCGTCATACCTGCGGCTGTCCGCGCATCTATCAAGAGTTCAAAAACCAAGGCTTCGCATTTGGCAAGCGGCGTATCGAGCGCACGATGCATAGCCTTGGAATTTTCGGGCGAAAGCCGCGCAAGTACCGCATCACGACGGTCGCCGATCGTGCCTTCAAACATTCGGGAAATATTCTGTCGCGCGACTTTCACGCGGCTGCGCCCAATCAACGTTGGGTCACCGACATCACGTACATCCAAACCGGCGAAGGCTGGTGCTATCTCGCAACTATACTTGATCTATTTTCACGCGCAGTTGTCGGATGGGCATTGAGCACATCGCTCGAAACGACGCTGCCTCTTGCCGCGCTCGATATGGCGCTTCTGCTTCGACTTCCGTCGCAGGGCCTTCTCCATCATTCGTACCGCGGCTGTCAGTACATCAGCGAAGCGTACCAAGCGATTCTCAAAGGCCGCGGCATTACCATCAGCATGAGCCGCAAAGGCAACTGTTGGGACGACCCTTGGAAGTACCCGAAGGGGTATAACGCTGTCGCCGAATCGTTTTTCTCCACGCTCAAGACCGAACTCATCGACCGAAAGCCGTGGGCAACCCGCGAACAGCTGCGCGTCGCCCTCTTCGACTACATCGAGGTCTTCTACAA
>JAHFDZ010000348.1 GCA_023248745.1 Myxococcales bacterium
GCCAAGAGTCGCGCGAGATTACGGCATACTGGTCTCGCTTTTGGGATGATCACACGCTCGACTTTACGACGTCATCGGTGTCACGCGCGGTCGCCCGATACGCCGAACACGGAGGCGCCGATCGCTTCCGCGCGCTGCGCCTGGTCGACACGTTTGCGCTCCCAGCCATTTTCGACGAGCTAAAAAAAAACGACGACCCGAGGCAACGCATCCGGCTCATTCAACTCGCGAGTCTTTCAACGGCGCTTGGGCCTTATGTAACCGAGCAAGATACAGACTTCGCGGTCGCGCGTGCCCGCGATCGATGGATCGAGTGGTGGTACGTCTATCGCAGCGACTTCACCTCACTTGAAGGTTCCGAACGGGTGCTCGCGACCGTGACCGAAACCCGATACGGAAAGTGGTCCACGCGCGTTTTCACTGGCGAGCTCGGTGTGAGTTCGCGCGACGGTGAAACAATCGTGCGCAAGCTCAAACGCAGAGCACCGGTGACCTTGCTCAGCATCTTGCTCGCACTGTTTGGAAGCTATGCAATTTCGATCCCCATCGGGCTCGTGACCGCGCGTCGTCGAGGCGAGCTCATTGATTTCGTATCCGCGGCAGTTTCATTTGTCGCGTACTCCATTCCGGCCTTCGTTCATTGCGAACTACTGAGACGGTTTGCCCTCGCCGGAGGCATGGTTGACTCCTGGGCATTTTTGCCCGCGACCGCACTCTTGACGGTCTCTGTTGCTCCGTTCGTTCGATACCAACGCGCAACGGTGCTCGACGTTCTCGGTCAAGACTACGTACGCACCGCGTTTGCGAAGGGGAGTACAACGGCGCGCGTCATGTGGGTGCACGTGCTTCGCAACGCCCTCGTTCCCACCATCGCGCTAAGCGGAACGCAATTGCCAGCGCTGCTCGCGACGACGTTCGTCGTCGAAGAGGTTTTCGGTGTGCCGGGCCTTGGTTACGAAACGTTGCGCGCCGTCGAAGCGCGCGACGTGCCATGGCTCGTTGCCATCGTTACGGTCACGGCTGTCATCAGCGTGCTCGGCATTCTTGCGGCCGACTTGGTTGCGGCCGTGCTCTATCCACACCTTCGCGTGCAGTTCAGCTCGCAGGCGGGAAGGGCCCGTTGAGCGACGAGAGCAAGCCACCCGACAGGCCTTCGCTGATCGAGCGTCTTTCCTATCCTCCATCCGAGAAGCACGAGGCTGATCGGCAAAGTGTTGTGTTGTTGCTTTCGCGCAGAACGGTCGCGCGCGCGGTGCAGCTTGCTGTGCCCGTGATGCCTTACGCAACGGCATTGGGCGTGACGTTCGCGCAACTCCGCCGCCACAAGCTTGCGCGCGTGGGTGCGATGATGGTTGCGCTCATCGCGATGGTGGGTCTCTTCGCAGAGCTCCTCGCGGGCGAGCGGCCACTGCTCTGTAAATATGACAACCACATTTACCTTTTGCCTGCGCTCTCAAAAAAGGCCGCTCCGTTTCAATCGATCGCGGAGTACGAGGCGAAGCGCGCGCCAAGCGATTGGGCCGTGTTCCCGCTCGTGCAGCACGCACCCGAAACCGAAGACCTCACGGCAACCTTTTTGCCGCCGTTGCAACGCGGCCATCTACTCGGCACCGATGGCCAAGGTCGCGACGTCTTCGCAAGGCTCGTCTTCGGCGCCCGAACTGCATTCACGGCAGGCTTTATGGGCATGCTTGCGTTCGCGGTGATCGGCGTTGCGCTCGGCGCGCTCGCCGGATTTTTGGGCGGCATCGTTGACGCATTTGTCACGCGACTCATCGAAGTCCTGAGCGCCGTGCCCGCGTTGGTGTTGGTCCTTGTGGTGCAAGCGCTCCTCCCGCAGGCGAGCACCTACACGTTGGTCATTGCGATTGTGCTGACGCGCTGGACCGAAGTGGCGAGGCTCGTTCGCGTAGAAGTACACAAAGTGATCAGTCAAGATTACGTATTGGCTGCGCGAGCCATCGGTCTCACCGAATGGCGCATTTTGCGAAGGCACGTGCTTCCCAACGCGATCGCGCCCGCCATCGTGGCCGGTACTTTTGGCATTGCGACGATCGTCCTCATCGAATCGTCGCTCGGATTTTTGCGCGTCGGACTCCCAAAGGACACCGCGTCGTGGGGCGAAATGTTGTCGCAGGGACGCCTTCGTTTCGACGCGTGGTGGCTCATGGCTTTTCCGGGATTGTGCGTCTTCTTGACCGTCGCCTCCCTTAACCTTGTCGGCGAAGCCCTTCGCGACGCGCTCGATCCGCGTTTGCGCGATGCAGCGGCTTCGCACGAGAGAGAGCCCAAGCCCTCGCGCTGATCGCTTCCCTTTTGTAGGGTGCGGGCTTATGGGAAGGACCATGTCCTTCATGAGCGGATTCGGAAAAAAGGGCGACGGATTGCCAACCCCAGGTGCTGGCGGCGTCCCGACGATGCCAACCTTGGGCGGTCCCCCGCGGCAGCAAGCGGCAGCCCCTTCGGCAGCCCATGTCGGTGCTGTAATTCCCGTGAGCGAGCGCGAGTTCGAGCGCGAAGTCTTGCGAAGCGAAGTGCCTGTTCTCATCGAGTTTGCGAGCGCACGTTCGGCGGCCTCGAAGCAAGGCGCCCCCGAAGTCGAAGCCTTCGCGCGCGAGATGGCAGGCAAAGTGAAGGTCGTCGTCGTCGATGTCGATCGGTCTCCGACCATCGCGCAGCAGCTTCGCGTTCAGTCGGTGCCCACGTTCATGGTGTTCGCCAAACAGCGCATCGCCGACATGCTGACGGGGCCACTCCGCAAGAAGCAACTCCTGCAAATGATCGAGCCGTTCTTGCCACGCGCAGCAGGCGCGCTCAAAGCTGCCGAGCTCTCGCAGCTTCTCACCGCAGGGGTCGCGCAAGCCGTCGACACGCGTGACGAAGGGGCGTTCAAGCGCGCTCACTTGCCAGGCGCGGTGCATGTTCCGCTCGACGACGTGAGGGCACGTCTTGAAGAGTTGCAGTCCGAGCCGGGTCAAATCGTTCTGTATTGCCGCGCGGGCGACAAAACAAAAGAGCTCGCGGCCGCGCTCGACGCCGAAGGTCAGGTCGTCTCGTTTCTTGACGGTGGCCTCTTGGGATGGGAAGCCGAGGGCCTCCCCATCGCTCGGTAGGCGCAGCCTCCTCATTCGGCAAATTCCTTGCGACAACAGGCGCCCCTTTGTCGGTCAGGCCTTGACCGGTTGCCGATCATGGGCAACGAGAGGCGCATGTACACTCGGCTTATTGGCCTCTTTGCGTTTGCGCTCCCCTTGACTGCGGCAACATCCGCCCTTGCGGGTGACCAAAAGGGTCTCGAGATCATGCTTCGGCCTGCCTATGGGTCCGCCCCCGCAGATTCGCCGGTCTACCGCTTCAACACGGGCGTGCTCAAAAATGACACGGGAACGCTCGCGAGCGGGACCGACAAGCCCTACGGCGGCGGTTTCGTAGGCAGCGCGTACATCGGTTACCGATTCGCCTCGTTTATGAGCGTCGGCCTGCGCGGTGGTTACCGTTCGTCATCGGCCGCGGCAGTGACCGACGGCTCGACGAACCTGAAGCGCGAGGCGTGGGATGCCGGGCTCTATCTGCGCGCGTATCCGTTGGCGCCCGTGCCAGCGGTGGGCAAGTTCATTGACCCTTGGATCTCGCTTGGCGTCATTTACAACCGCGACGTTCAGACATTCGATCGGAGCATCGCGACGACGGCGGGACAGATACCCGGCAACTGGAAGCTCGATCACCATGCCGTTGCCGTTCCGATTGGCATCGGCGTCGATTACCGCCTCTTGCCGATGCTTTCCGTCGGTCCGTCGTTCGAATACGCAATTGCGGTTCCCGTATCGGGTTGCGTGGCGTGGTCGGCGCCCGGCCTCGTAAGCGGCGCAAAATTCTGCTCGACCGATCCACCAGGCGACGCGTTTATGCGCGCCAATGGGTATGGAGTGTGGTCAATCGGCGTGCAGGCTCGAATTACGCTGTAAGCCTCCCGAAAGAGGCAGGCGCGGCCTCTTGACACTCCCAACGACTTCAGCCATAACCGGCGGCCCCGCTTTCGGACGGCATTAACCTGGGTGGCATTTCGTGCTCCCGGCCTATTCGAAGCGGTTTTAGGAGCGCGTCATGCCAAAGATGAAGACCAACAAAGCGGCTGCCAAGCGGTTCAAGATAACCGGCACAGGCCGCGTTCGCCGCCCCAAGGCCGGCGGACAACACGGGATGCAAGAAAAGTCCCGCAAGCGCATTCGTCGCCTATGCAAGAACGACATGGTGCACGGCAGCATGGAGAAGCACATCAAGCGGTTGCTTCCCTACGGCTGAACGGTTCGCGGCTGCTGCTCGTAGTCGCCACCGAAACTGCCCGCCGCCTCCATTGTCAACAAAGTTTCCGATTCTTGAGGAGTGATACATGCCTCGCGCAAAACGTGGATTCAAAGCTCGTCGTCGACGCAATAAGATTCTGAAAGCCGCCAAGGGCTATCACAGCGCACGCTCACGCCTCTTCGCGTACGCGAAAGAAGTTGTGATGAAGGCCTGGGTTTATGCCTACGCGCACCGTCGCCGCAAGAAGCGAGATTTCCGCCGCTTGTGGATCACCCGCATCAACGCAGCGGCTCGCACCAACGGTACGACCTATTCGCGCCTGATGCATGGTCTCAAGGCTGCCAAGGTCGTGCTCGACCGCAAGGTCCTCAGCGATCTCGCGATCGTCGACGCTGCGGCGTTTAGCCAGATCGTTCAGGCTGCTGCTGCGAACTGAAGCGATTTCCGTAACGGTTTAGAAGGGCGCCGCCAGCATCAGCTAGCGGCGCTTTTTTTGGTCTGCGAGGACTCACAATGTCTACCGAGGTTGAAGCACAGATCGACCAAGCGCTTGCCACACTTCGCGGCCAGTTTGCGTCGCGCTTCGAAGTTGCAGGCGCGGGCGGAGAGCCTGCCCTACGCGAAGAGAACGCGAAGATTCTCGGCAAGAAAGGTGAGCTCACGGCCATCTTGAAGCAGATGGGATCCGTGCCCGCGGAGGCGCGCAAGCGCATCGGTGAAAAGGTCAACTTTCTTAAGCAAGAGGTTGAGGGAGCGTTCGAAGCGACGCTCAGGCGCCTCGCGAAAGCGAAGCGCGACGCCGAGCTCAACGCGACGCCGTTCGATCTCACGCTCCCCGGTCGCACACCTTCACCGCGCGGCCATCGCCATCCGATTTCGATCGTGCGCGAAGAGGTCCTCGACATCTTTGCGTCGCTCGGGTTTGCCGTCCACGACGGCCCCGAAATCGAACTCAAAGAGAACAATTTCACGCGCCTCGGCTTCCCGCCCGATCATCCCGCA
>JAHFDZ010000102.1 GCA_023248745.1 Myxococcales bacterium
CAAGAGCAACACTTCGTCCGTTGCCAACTTCGCCAATTGCAAAGACGGGCATTGGCTTTCCGTCTTTGGTCTTGCGCGTTGGGTGTTCCCAAAGCGCGCTCGCTCCCGGACGCAGCGAGTCAAGCACATTGGTTCCTGGCATGGACGGCAATTCGTCACCGCTTAAGCTACGAATAGGACCGAGAAGAGGCGCGGCGCGTCCCTCATCTGACCATCGGGGTACGAAGTTACCGACATCAGCGGCAGTGGATTGTTCGCTGTCTTCGAGAGCGACCGGAAGAACTGTTGCGAGTGCGGTTCCGGCGTAACCTCCCGCGACAAAAGAGTTTGGCCCGCCAACCATGACGAGTCCGCCTCCATTGCGAACGTATCGTGCGATCGCAGGAAGATGCCGATCGATGCCATAGGGTTGGGCGTCAAAGTCCTGGAAAATGATCGCGTCGAATGATGCGAGGTGCTGTGTAAAGAGCTCGTCGACGGGAAAAGGAATCAACGACAGATCGCCGTCATCCGCTTTTGCGTTGTCGCTCCGCGTGCGCAAGATAAAAAATGCAATGGTGTCGACCGACGCGTTCGATTTGAGCCACTCCCGAACTGCGCGCACGTCATGAGTGGGGCGTCCTGCGACGTGAAGTACGCGTACACGCTCTCGCGTCACACGGACCGGGAACAAGCGCTTGTTGTTTTCGGGAATCGAATCGCCCTCGGGCGCCGAGGTGCTCACTTCGAGAACGTGATGGCCGACAGTATCGAGCGTTACGTTCATTTCGACGAGTGCCGTGTCGTCTACGACTTTTGCGACTCCATGGCTTAGTTCGGTTGCCGGTCCGTTGTCGCGAAGCTCACGAACATGGAGCTCTAGGTCGCCACACGCGAGACCACCCGTGCATCCGACCTCAACGCGCAAAGGGACGGGCACGTGTGCAACGGCGGTCGACGTTAGGCTTACCGCGCGAATCTGCGCGTCTTTGGGAGCATCGTCAACGACATTGACGGTATGCACCGGAATGCCAAGCGGGCCAAGTCGCGCGGCAAGCGCCTCGCGGTTCGTTCCGGGTTGCGGAGTGTCGAGCCTTCCGTCGGATATGACGATGAGAGCATCGCTGCGTTCGCGTCGTTCAAGTGCGTTGAGCGCAGGATCGAGTTGACTGGTCGCGTTTGAGGGGGTCAAGCTCGTTGACCATGGCGTCGGTTCTTGCTTGCCGAACGCGAACACATTCAGGTCTGCTTTCCCCTTGGCGTGTTTTTCCAGCGCGAAGAGAGCGCGCGTCGCTTCGGCGAAACGTGTGCCATCGTATCCTGGCAGCGCCATTGAGCGCGAAGCATCGATGAGAACGGTGACGGCGGGCAGGGATCGAACCTCGTGGGTTTGCACGCGTTCTGGCCTCAGAACCACAAGCTCAAGGGCGAGAATTGCTCCGATACCTGACCCCAGCGATGCCTTGCTCGCGCGTTGCTTCCACACTTCGAAGAAGAGCAACAGCGTGGCCAAGGTGCCAACGATGCACGCCACCCATACGAGCCACGAGGGCGCGGCGACCGAGAGGTGCTCGTTCATGGGGTGCGGGAGAGTCCCCGCTTTCGCATAAGAAACGGAGCATGAACTTGGTCGTCTTTGTAGTTAGAGCAAAGGACGTACATCGCGATGTTGATCAAGAGGCGTAACGCCCGCTCGCGTTGAGGCTCTCCGCCCGACAAACTATTTTCCCATCCCCCAGTTGGCGACTGTGCCACTGCACCAGTCACATCGTGACTGCTAAAGATCACTTTTATCTTGCCAGAGCGCGAAAGAACTTCGAGGGGTTTGACATTCGTTGTGCGCCCTTCGGGACGACGAACGATGTAGAACGTTCGGTACAGTACGTGGTTTTCTGGCAACGGCGTCGGTGCCATATCAGGAAGGACGCGTGCGAGCTCACGTCTCGCATATTCACCAAAAGCGCCAGGACCCGTATCACCCGGAGCCGCGTCGTCGACGAAGAGCATGCCGCCAAGCGCAAAGAAGCGACGAAGGTTTCCGACTTCAGCGCGCGAGAGTGGCGATAGTTGCCGGCTATCGCTCCAGTAAGCGAATGGCACATCGAAGAGCGCGTCTTCACTTGCGCGCACTTCGCGTGGTTTCGCGCGCGCCGGAGCGCTTGTTCGACTCGTCAACTCGCTTGCCCACAGCACCAGCGCCGATGTTCGTCTGGATGCGGTTTGGTCACCAACAAGTAGCGGTCGCGCCTCAAACGCGCCCACGTCACCGAACGCACGCGCTTGATGACTGATGCAAACGATGAACGAGCAAACGAGTGCGCTTGCTACTCGAAATACTCGACGTGCCATTCCGTTCCTTCGCGCCGAAGCTTGACGTAGTGCCCGCCGGGTACACGGACTTCGGCGGTGTCGTTGGTTTCAACAATGGGCAACGTTTCGGGATGCGCGAGACTCGTCGCGATCGACTGCAATAGGTCTTCCATGATGCGCCTCGCCCTTGGGCTCAACGCGCGCAGAAGCGCAGGGTAACTGCGCCTGGAGAGCGCGCGCCGAAGCTCGGCAATCGCTTGGCTGGGTGTTGCGCCGCCGCCGGGAAGGGTGCCGGCAGTCCCGATTTGAAACAGTCCGCGCTCAAAATCGAGTGTGACACTTTCGCCGTCTTCAAATGTGATTTCGGCCTTTGCTTCGGCGATGGTGCTTTGGCCACCAAATTTCGTGCTCTCGGAACGGAGCTCTTCTGCATTCTCTTTCAAGAGGGTTGCCACGTCACTTCCACTGAGGCGAACGCGATCGCGCTCCGAGAGGAGAGCGTGAAGTGCTGCATGATCACCTCGCTTGGTTGCGCTGATGTACGCATCGATCGTCGGCTGTGGCGATGGCAAGGCGCTACCGCCGCAACCCGATAGGATGGCGGTGCAGGTTGCGACCGCGCACAACGTCGTGTGCTTCATTCTTGGACCTCTTCGCGCGCAATTTCCACCTTCAGATCGTACACGTCTCGCAGCAATTCGGACTTGGCAAGAACCGTCCACTCCTCAAGTTCGCGATCGCCTTCGCCACGAAGAAAGAGAAGCACGCGGTTCTTCGCGCGATCAACCGCGGCGCGTGCGCTCGTCACCTTGCCGAGATGCTCGCGATCGAACGCATCGGCGACTCGCAAGATGGCGGCAAGCCCACGCACTTTTCCTCGTGCTTCCTTTTCGAGATCTCGAAAGTTGGGATGGGCGCTGTCGGGGGGGCCCTTCCGATGATAGCGGGCAATGTTCGCGACGACGGCGCGTTCATCACGCGAGAGACCCATAATGTCGGAGTGCTGAATCAAGTAGTAACTGTGCTTGTGGTGCGCATCGTAGCGAACGTAGTCGCCAATATCGTGGATGAGGCCAGCGGCGCGAAGGAGCAACCGTTCTCGGTCGCCGAATGCGTGCACGGTTTTGAGATCGTCAAATAGCTGTGCGGCGAATTTCGATACGCGCCGACCGTGGGCTTCGTCGAATGAATATCGCCGACCAAGTCGAAGACAGGCTGCGATGACGGATTCGGCCTCGCCGGCCGTATCCCAAACATGGAAAAATTTGTCGACGAGTTCTTCGAGGATCCCTGCGGTGAGTCCGACACCGGGCGAAATGATGGCGGAATGTCCGAGCGCAGACGCGAGATGATCAAAAATGGCAGACGCCGGGATGATCGTATCGGCCCGATCGGGTCTGAGATTGTAGGCGTCGCGCCGATCTGCGGGCGTCATCGCCGACATTCGCGCGCGCAAGGCTTGCATCGAGGCAACGTCGATCACGCGTTCGTAGCCCTGAATCGGTTCTTTTCGCGGAGAGAGCTCTGCGAGCGTTTCGACGTTCCCGCCAGTGCCCACGATGATGTCGATTTTTCGTCCCTTGAGTTCAGCAAGCGCGGAAGCAAGCGCGCGGTCGATTGCTTCGTCGAGCAAGCGCGTGCGTGTCCCATCGACCTGCTTCGTGTTTCGTAGGTAAGTGTCAATTAACCTGACGGTACCGATAGGCAAGGACGTTGACAATTGATGCTCTCCATGATCGAGCAGCGTGAGCTCAGTAGAGCCTCCGCCGACGTCGACTAGGAGGGCCACCAGGCCTGACAACGGCAACTTTCGACGCACGGCCAGCTGAATGAGGCGCGCCTCCTCGATGCCTTCGATCATTTCGAGATCGATTCCCGCTTCACGCCTTGCGCGCTCAGCAAGTGTTGCGCCGTTTTTGGCCTCGCGCGCGGCGCTTGTGGCAACGGCGCGGTAGGCGTCGACCTTCGCGTTGTCGATGACACTTCGAAATTCTCGAAGAGCGGCGCACGCTTGCCCGATGGAGTTCGGGCTCAGCTTTCCGGACACGAAAACGTCGCTTCCGAGTCGAACGGAAGCGCGCACACTCGTGATTTCCGTCCAAGACGCACCTTGTGCTGGCTCCGGAGCCAGGAGTGACAATTGCTCACTGGGAGGGGGAATGCTCAACGGGTCGCGAGGTGCACTCGCCTCGATGATGCGCAGGCGGAGGGCGTTCGAGCCAACGTCGATGGCAGCGAAACGGGGCATCTGTATACAAGGCTGTATCACGCATCGTGCGGTTTGAGCGAGCGTTACTCGGGGCCCGCCCGGCCGAGCCAATGCAGGCCGAATCCGCAGACAATCCAGGCGACAATCAAACCGACGCTCGCCGTGATGCGCACCTCCTTCGAAGCCGCGGTGCCTCCGTCAATAAGGCAAAGCACCGCGAGCGCTGCGCCCATCGCGAACAGCACCTGAGGCTTGGCGCGCGTCATGGCTCGCTATGAAGAACAGCCACGGCCACGTCGTCACCGAGCTTCGGAAGCATGGCCGCAGCATATCCAAACTTCCTGTCTGTGATCGTCAAGTTTCCAGACATCGTGTTTGCTTTGGCCTTCGCGAAGACTCCTTCTGTCTTGAGCGCCTCAACATTGACAGCAGGAACCTTGGGCGCTGGAAAGAGATCGGTAGGCGTGGCCAGTACGACGTAAAAAACAGGAACGATGTCACTGCCTTTTGCTCCGCCACGGACCCGGTCGGACCAGTGGCTTCGAAGGGCTTCCTGCAATCGGTATGCGTACTCCGAGAGCGAGATGGTCGTTACAAAGTAACCGTTTACGTTACCTTTTGCGTCCCTTATTGCGGCGGTCGCGACGTAAGAGGCTTCTGGCCTTCCCTTGCGAATCCTGGGCAGAACATTGCCGACAACCCGGGTTGTTTTCGCACTATCGAACAGACGTTCGGTCTCTTGCCCAACCGGGTTGCTGGCGAACGGATCGTTCTCAGCGTCGGTTGCGAGCCATTTGCCCTCGAGGTTTGCGACTCCGAACACGACCGTTTTTGCACCGTTGAGTTCGAGGACTTGCCTGCGTACGGCCGCGATTTCTCTCGCGCTTTGCTTGGACAGCTCGTCGCCGCCAAGCCGAGTTGCTCCTTCAGGTAACCCGCGTTCAACTTCCGCGACATCGGTCGCAGATGTTTGGACAAGAAAGTTGACGTCCTCAAGTGCAAGCTGATCGTTGGCGCTCCCCATTGGGCCGATTGATTTGTTGCATGCGGCTGTCATCGCGAGCGCAACGAAAAAGGCTTTCATGGGCAGTGACGATAGCAGACGCGTTGTCTGCTACGGTTTCGTTGATGAAGCCTGCTGTTTGGGCACCTTACGCGTTTCACCCCCACGTCGAGCGCTGGTTTACGTCCCATTTTGAAGGGCCGACCGACGTTCAGCGCTTGGGCTGGGCCGAGATTGCGACGAATCGCAACGTGCTCCTTGCGGCGCCGACTGGGTCGGGAAAAACGCTGGCGGCGTTTCTGTTTTCAATTCACCGGCTTGTTTCGCTCGCTGCAGACAAGGCTCTCGAAGACCGCACCTATGTCATCTACGTGTCACCACTGAAGGCGCTCAGCAACGACATTGAAAAGAACCTCCGCGGACCGCTTGCCGAGATCGAAGCAATCGCAAAAGAGAGCGACGAACCATTTTCACCCATTCGTATTGCGGTGCGCACTGGAGACACGCCGAGTCGCGAGCGGCAGCTTCAGCTCAAGCGACCACCGCACATTCTGATCACCACTCCGGAATCGCTTTACGTCCTTCTCACCGCCGAAAAAAGTCGCGCAATGCTTGCGCACGCCGACACCGTAATCGTCGACGAAATTCATGCTGTTGCGGGCGACAAGCGTGGCGCGCACCTTGCGCTCAGTTTAGAGCGCCTCGACCTTCTCGCGGGCAAGAAGTTGCAGCGCATTGGTCTGTCTGCGACGCAAAAGCCGATCGATCTAGTCGCACGTTTGTTGGTGGGCTCAAGCCGCACCGAGACGGATGGCAAGCTTGCATGTGCGATCGTTGATCAAGGGCACAAGCGAGAGCTGAAATTGTCAGTCGAGGTGCCCGATCACGAACTTGTGCATGTAGCAAGCCACGAAATGCGCAACGAAATTTACGATCGAATCGCCGAGCTCGTGGCTCAACATCGCACGACGATCGTATTCGTGAATACGAGACGGTTGGTCGAGCGCGTCTCGCATTCCCTTGGCGAGCGAATCGGTCACGACAAAGTTGCGGCTCACCACGGGAGCCTTTCCCGCGAAGCACGCTTCAAATCCGAGCAGGCGCTCAAGCGTGGCGACATTCCGGTGATGATCGCGACTGCATCTCTCGAACTCGGTATCGATATTGGTCACGTCGATCTCGTTCTGCATCTTGGAGCACCAAGATCATTGTCATCGCTCCTTCAGCGTGTTGGAAGGTCAGGGCACTTCTTGGGGGGCACACCCAAGGGCATTCTCTTTCCGCTCACACGAGATGACCTTGTGCAGTCGGTTGCCGCCGTTCGCAGCATTTTTCGCGGCGAGCTCGACCACCTTGTGGTCCCAGATGGGCCGCTCGACATCCTCGCGCAGCAAATCGTTGCAACCGTATCGAGCCAGGAAATGGACGTCGACGGGCTCTACGAGCAAGTGCTCCATGCCTTTCCGTATCGAGGCATGCGTCGCGCAGTTTTCGATGCGGTGATCGAGATGTTGTCGGAAGGTATTTCGACGCGTCGAGGTCGTCGTTCGGCGCTTGTGCACTTTGATCGCGTCAACGGAAAGTTGAGGGGTCGACGCGGCGCGCGGCTTGCCGCAATGACAGGTGGCGGCGCGATTCCTGACATGGCCGATTATGAGGTCGTCAAGGATCCAGAGGGCGCGATGATCGGCAAAGTACACGAGGACTTTGCAATCGAGAGCATGGCTGGCGACGTTTTCTTGCTCGGCAACCATGCATGGCGGATTCGCCGCGTTGAGGCAGGCCGGTTGCGTGTTGAAGATGCGAGTGGACGCTCGCCGACGATTCCGTTTTGGATCGGTGAGGCACCCGCGCGGACGATGGAGCTCTCGGCGAGTGTCGCAGCGCTCAGGCAGGACATAGTTAACAAAATTGACGAACTGGGTGTCGGTGCGGCAACGGCGTGGCTGGTCGAAGAAGGGCACCTCGTACGTCCGGGCGCCGAACAGCTCGTTCGATACGTTGACGAGAGTCGCCGCGTTCTTGGTGCGATACCGACGCAAAAGCGTGTAGTCGCAGAACGCTTTTTTGACGAAGCGGGCGGTATGCAGCTTGTTCTGCACACGCCATTTGGAGGTCGCATCAATCGCGCGCTAGGCCTTGCGTTGCGTAAGCGATTTTGTGTTTCGTTCGACTTCGAGTTGCAGGCTGCAGCAACGGATGACGGTGTGGTCTTATCGCTCGGCGAAGCGCATAGTTTTCCGCTCGAAAATGTCTTCGCGATGCTGAAGCCAAATCGCGTGCGAGAAGATCTCATCCAAGCGGTTCTCGCATCGCCGATGTTTACGAATCGTTGGCGTTGGAACGCAACACGCGCGCTTGCCATTTCACGTCGCAACGGAGGCAAGCGAGTGCCCATCGCGCTGCAACGGATGCGTGCCGAAGACCTCATGGCGGCTGTGTTTCCAGAACAAATTGCGTGTGGTGACAATCACGCAGGACCGATCGAAGTGCCGGATCATCCGCTGGTAAACGAAACGATTGAGAACTGCTTGCACGAGGCCATGGATCTCGATGGTTTCGTCAATGTGCTTCACCAAATTGACAACGGTGAGATCGAAACCGTTGCGATCGAGACGTCGGGCCCCTCGGCCCTCTCGCACGAGATCCTCAACGCGAACCCCTACGCATTTCTCGATGATGCGCCCCTCGAAGAACGACGTGCGCGCGCAGTCTCGCTGCGTCGTATGGACCCCGATCTCGCGGCGGGCATTGGTGCGCTCGATCCCGCGGCAATCGCAGAGGTGCGCCGTCAAGCGTGGCCAGATGTACGCGATCCAGACGAGGTACACGATGCGCTTCTATCGCTGGGGCTCGTGCCCATTGCTTACGTCGACGCGTGGGCGGCTCATCTCGATGCACTTCGCGACGCGAATAGAATACGGACTATAGAACGCGGCGGCCGACCTTTCATCGTTGCAGCGGAGCGGTTCGAAAAAGTTCAAGAAATTGACTATTTGCCTACGATCATCCGTGGATGGATGGAATCGATGGGACCGACGACAGCATCGTTTCTTGCGAATCTCTTAGAGTTTGCCGAAGGTGATGTCGAAGCCGCGCTCATTCGACTCGAGTCGACCGGCAATGTGATGCGAGGCCGATACACCTCAAAATCGAACGATGAGATTGAGTGGTGCGAACGTGGGCTCTTGGCGCGCATTCATCGGCTCACGATCGGCCGTCTTCGCAGCGAAATCGAGCCCGTTTCGCAGGCGGACTTTATGCGCTTTCTCTTTCGATGGCAGCACGTTGCAGCAGGTACGAAGCTTCATGGTAAGCGCGGCGTTGCGCACGTGATCGAGCAGCTTCAAGGGCTCGAATTGCCGGGACCGGCGTGGGAGACCAGCGTTCTTCCTGCGCGCATCGAAAATTATGATCCGGCCGACCTCGAACAGCTTTGTCTCTCGGGCGAAGTGATGTGGGGTCGCTTGTGGATGGGAAGCGCACCTCGTGAAGACGAGGCGAGGGGTCGACGGCGGCCTGCACCGACGCGGTCCGCGCCACTTGCATTTGTGCTCCGTGAATCACTTCCCGACTTGCTCGATTTGATTCCGGCACTTGACGATTGGATTGCCACTCTTTCGCCCAGAGCGCGCGAGGTCTACGAAGTGTTAGGTGCACGTGGAGCCTCGTTTCTCGCCGATATCGCGAGACATCTCAAGGCGTTGCCAATGCAGGTCGAGGAGGCACTTTGGGAACTTGTGGCAACGGGGCTCGTTGCGGGCGATGGCGTTGCGGGTTTGCGAACGCTGCTTCTTCCAGAGCAGAAAAGGCAACCAAAGCCTCGCGCCCTGCGAGCGGTTAACCCAGCAAAGCGGCTCATGCCGCTTGGGCGCTGGTCCCAACTTCGCAATGTTAGTGGCGACTCAACAAATACCGACGCTGACGTCCTCGCTACGGCTCAAGCGAAACGCTTGTTGGGTCGCTACGGCGTCCTCTTTCGTGAACTCTGTGCGCGTGAAAAAGTTCGAGTGTCGTGGCGTGCGCTTCTCGTCGCGTTGCGAAGGCTCGAAGCGCGCGGCGAAATCCGAGGTGGTCGTTTTGTGACAAGTTTCGTCGGCGAGCAATTCGCGCTGCCCGAGGCAGTCGAAGCGCTTCGCGCAAGTCGCCGCGACAAGTCGTCAGACGAGGCAACCATCATTGCTGCGTCCGATCCGCTAAACTTCGTTGGAATCATAACTCCTGGCGATCGCATCTCGCCGCTCTCAACCGATGTGATCGCCTATCGCAATGGCGTTCCAGTCGAAGTAGGGCCTTTGGGAGAGGTGCGGAGCCGTTTGCAGATGCGCACTCAAGTCGTCTGATCGAGAGCTCGCGTTTGCGGCGGCCTGCACTTTGCCGTGCGCAAGGGGTACCAGAGGAGGGACTTGAACCCTCACGCCCGTAAGGACGGCGGATTTTGAATCCGCTGCGTCTGCCATTCCGCCACTCTGGCTTGAGTGAGCCAGCGTAAGTAGCACCATCGCAGCGCGCTTGGGAAGAGCGTTGCGCGCACGCGCTAAGGTGCGGCCGAACGAGTGCGGAAAGGCGTGTTACTCGAAGTTAGTGGCTTATGACCATTTATCGATTAGCGAAGCAGGTTAGAGTCTTGACCACATGTGCTAATACACAATAGTTGGTTTGATTCTTTTCAATCAAAGGAAGTCGAGACAGATGCCTAAATCCCTTCAAGAGTCAATTGAGGTGCTTGCTTCGCAGTTCGCTCGCGATCTCCTTGCGGTGTTGCGCAACGCATCGCTTGAAGAGTTGTCTCAGGTGACCGCAGACGCTCAACGCAGCGGCGGGCGTGCAGGTCGCGCGAGCCGCCGCCGTGTTGAAGGCGAAGCCGCTGTTACGAAGGGTAAGCGCACAAAGACGGGTCGCCTTTCGCGCCGAAATTCAGACGATATCGGGGCGATGGTTTCAAGCATAGTCAATTTACTTGATAAACACCCCGAAGGGTTGCGGGCAGAACAAATTCGGTCAGCGCTCAATGTTGATCCACGCGAACTACCTCGGCCTCTCGCCGATGCGCTCTCAGCAAAGAAGATATCGAAGGCCGGCCAAAAACGGGCAACGACCTATTTCGCAAAAGGGCAAGCGCCAGCAGTTACGAAAGCGGCAAAATCAAAGAAGCGCGCGCAGCCAAAGCGTGGAAAAAAACGAGAAGACGGCGGATCGAATGATGCCGGCGCTGCTAGCTAGCGACGTTTTGGTGGGCGAAATCCAACTCTTGCGTAGCTATTTGTTGCGCGCACTGCTAGAGCTCCGCCCCTCGGAAAAAGAAGGCTGACAAGAACAATGACGGACACTCCTCCAAGCGCCACAAGCGCGACCGCATCCGAAGCAGTTCAGTGCAAACCCCTCGAAGTGCTCGTGAGCGATCGCGGCATCGAGCGCGCCATCAAAATGCTGAAGCGCAAGCTCGCTTCTGAAGGCGTTCTTCGCGAGTTGAAGATGCGTCGTCACTACATGAAGCCAAGCGTAAAGCGTCGCAAGAAGCAGAACGAAGCCGCAAAACGCCGCAGCAAGCGTGCGAAGCGCGATCGTGAGCCGATGCCAGTGGCAGGCGCAGCACCGCATGGCGGACCTGGCGGTCCAGGCGGCGGCCCAGGTGGTGGCGGTGGTGGTTACGGGTCAAGGTAGCCCGCGACTTAGGCAAATACCGCGTTTGCCAAGAAGGCAACTTGTGAATGGGCTCGCTGATGAAGCGAGCCTTTTTGCATTTCGTCGTGCTCCTCCATCGTGTGATATCGTCCGTGCCCATGTCTTCTCGAGGCGCGGACCGAGCACCGCTCATTCTTCCGTCATCGCCCACCGTCGATGCGGTCGCTCTTGAAGAGCGCGCATCGGCGCTCGCCAAGCGATCCCTCAAGAAAGTGGCAAAGATCGCCGGCTTAAGACTTGCGATCCGCATGATGGATCTCACGACGCTGGAGGGCAAGGACACGCCGGGCAAGGTGCGTGCACTGTGCAGTAAAGCGCTCCGGCCACTCGATACCGACCATACGATTGGGCCGTGCGCCGCTATTTGTGTGTATCCCAACTTCGTTTCTGTGGCGAAATTGGCATTAGCGGGTTCATCGGTTGCGGTTGCGAGTGTTGCAACCGCGTTTCCAAGTGGGCAATCGCCGCTTGCGATCAAACTTGACGATGCGCGTCGTGCGGTTGACTTTGGTGCCGATGAAATCGACATGGTCATTGATCGCGGCGCCATGCTCGCCGGAGAAACGGCGAAGGTGTTCGATGAAATCGCTGCGACCAAAGAGGCGTGCGGTCAAGCCCACCTCAAGGTGATTCTCGAGACCGGCGAGCTCGGAAGTTACGACGTCATTCGTCGCGCAAGCGATCTGGCGATGCTCGCGGGAGCTGATTTTATCAAGACTTCGACGGGCAAAATTCAACCTGCCGCGACGCCGCCCGTGACGCTGCTCATGCTCGAGGCGATCCGCGACTACTACTACGCAACGGGTCGAAGAATAGGCATGAAGCCAGCCGGCGGCGTCCGCACGTCAAAGCAAGCGCTTCACTATTTGGTGATCGTGAAAGAAACGCTTGGCGATGATTGGCTCGATCCGAGCCTGTTTCGCTTTGGTGCCAGCGCGCTGCTGAACGACGTTCTTATGCAGCTCGAAAAAGAGCGTACCGGTGCGTATCAAGCGTCAGACGACTTCTCAAAGGACTAACGGTTACGATGGGAAAGCTCAGTAAAATTGAAAAGAAGCGCGATCGCGAAAAGCCAGGGATCGTATTTGGCAATCAGTGGGACTACGCGCCGGCGCCAGAAGCCACTGATTTTTTCAAACTTAATAAGCGATACGAGCTGTTCATCGGGGGCAAGTGGCAAAAGCCCAGAAGCAAGTCCTACTTCGCAACCATCAGCCCAAGCACCGAAGCCGTTCTTGCCGAAGTCGCGGAGGCTGACGACAACGATGTGGACGCAGCGGTCCTTGCAGCACGTCACGCATACGATCGCTATTGGTCGCGGTTAGCGCCGAGCGATCGATCGAAGTATCTGTTCCGCATTGCGCGCGCGCTTCAGGAGAAAGCGAGGCTGTTCGCCGTTGTCGAATCGCTCGACGGCGGCAAGCCGATCAAGGAATCTCGTGATGTCGATGTTCCGCTTGCGATCGCCCATTTTTTTTACCATGCGGGGTGGGCCGACAAACTTGAGCTCGCCTTTCACGGTCGCTCGGTAAGGTCGCTCGGCGTCGCCGCGCAAATCATCCCGTGGAATTTCCCGTTGCTTATGGCCGCGTGGAAGATTGCGCCCGCGCTTGCATGCGGCAACACGGTCGTGCTCAAGCCCGCCGAGACGACGCCGCTCACGGCCTTGCTTCTCGCGGAACTAATCGAGGAATGCGACTTGCCGCCGGGGGTCGTGAACATCGTCACGGGTGCCGGGAAGACGGGGGCGGCACTCGTCAACCATCCTGACGTTAACAAGGTTGCCTTTACCGGCAGCACCGACGTGGGCAAACGCATTGCACGCGCCGTAGCAGGCACTGGCAAACGGCTGACGCTCGAGCTTGGTGGCAAGGCTGCCAATATTGTGTTTGCCGACGCGCCACTCGATCAAGCGATCGAGGGAATTATCGGAGGCATTTTCTTCAACCAAGGGCACGTGTGCTGCGCGGGGTCACGCTTGCTCGTTGAAGAGAGCATTGCGAACGTTCTCATGCGCAAGTTGCGCGATCGAATGGCGACGCTTCGAGTTGGCGACCCGCTCGACAAGAATACCGACGTCGGCGCAATCAATTCGCAAATGCAACTCGATAAGATACGAGAACTCGTCGCTGCGGGTGAGAAAGAGGGAGCAGAACGATTTTCGGTATCTTGCCAGCTTCCGAAGAAGGGATTTTGGTTTCCTCCAACCGTGTTTACCAACGTGTCGCTCTCGTCGCGCATCGCACGCGAGGAGATTTTTGGTCCCGTCCTATCAACACTCACTTTTCGAACGCCGGATGAAGCGATCGAAAAGGCCAATAACACTGCGTACGGCCTTTCTGCCGGTGTGTGGACCGACAAGGGATCCAAGATTTTCCACATGGCTGGCAAGCTCAAAGCCGGCGTCGTTTGGGCGAATACCTACAACAAGTTCGATCCGACATCGCCTTTTGGTGGCTACAAAGAAAGTGGCTTCGGTCGCGAAGGTGGACGGCAAGGCCTCTCGGCTTACGTGGAGGTCGTCTGATGGCGCGTTCGAAGGTTGTGAAGAGAGTTGCCAAAATCGCGAGCGCCGAACCTTCGCTCATTCGAGTTAAGGTTGCTGCCGAAGTCGAAGGCGCGGCCTCAAAAGACAGCGCGCGCCGGGAAAGTCCGATCGAGCGCGTGACCGTCAACAAGGCTTACAAAATGTACGTCGGTGGCGCGTTTATCCGCAGCGAATCGGGTCGCTCGTTTCGCATTAAGGGTGTGAAGTCGACTGATCCTGAAGTCGTGAACATTCCACGCGGTTCACGCAAGGACGTCCGCGACGCGGTGCTCGTTGCCAAGAACGCGCAAGCGGGTTGGGCCGGACGAACGCCGTACAACCACGGCCAAATTCTCTATCGACTCGCCGAAATGATGGAATCGCGTCGCACCGAGCTTGCGATGTCGCTCGTGCGGGAAGGGCAGTCGCAATCGGAGGCATCGCGCGAGGTACAGCTCGCGATCGATATTTGCGTCTATTACGCTGGCCTGTGCGACAAGCTCTCCGCGCTCCTTGCCTCGCACAATCCGGTTGCTGGCCCCCACTTTGGGTTCACGCTCCCGGAGTCGCTCGGCGTAGTGGGCGTCGTCGCGCCAAGGGCGCCTTCGCTCCTTGGACTTGTGTCATCCATCGTGCCCGTCGCCGTCGGTGGCAATGCGGCGGTCGTTATCGTGACGAGTGCCGATCCGCGTACGGCGTCCATCTGGACGGAGTGCCTTGCGACGAGTGATTTGCCGGGCGGTGTGGTCAACGTTATTTATGGTCAGGTTGCCGAACTGTTGACGCCGATGGCGAAGCATCGTGAAGTATCGGGTCTCAGCATCTGGGGCGATTTGGGCGACCTGGGTATTCAGGCTGAGGCCGACGCGACCGAGAGCGTAAAGCGCGTTCGACGCTACGCCGACGGCGATCGCGCCTTACTGTCGACGGACGGCGCGCGCGGGCTTGGCTATGTCGAGCCGTTTCTTGAGTTCAAAACCGTGTGGCACCCGATGGGGATGTAAGCATTAGGTAAGGAAGCCAATGAGCAACGTATATGAATTTACAGTCAAGACCATTGACGGTGTGCCTAAGTCACTCGCCGACTACAAAGGATCCGTTCTGCTGATCGTAAACGTTGCGTCGCGGTGCGGACTCACCCCGCAGTACGAAGCTCTCGAAGCGTTGCACCAGCGGTTTGCAAGCCTTGGCCTTCGCGTTCTTGGGTTTCCTGCGAACGACTTTGGCGCACAAGAGCCTGGCACCGAAAGTGAGATTAAGACGTTTTGCTCAACGAACTACGGCGTCACGTTTGAGATGTTCACCAAACTCAGCGTCAAAGGCTCGACTATCGATCCGCTCTACGCGTTTCTCCAACGCGGTGAACACGGCAAAAGTGCCGAGGTCAAATGGAACTTTCATAAGTTCCTCATCGGCCGCGACGGACAGGTTCTGGGTGCTTTCGCATCCACAATGACCCCCGATAGTGCCGAACTCGTTTCCGCAATCGAGGCGGCGCTCGCAAAATCCCCTTAGGTACAAAATAGTGCTTCGAGCACACACAGACTCCACTAAGTCAGGCATCATGCCGGCTTCGCGCGGTGCGTCGCGCCTTGGCACACGTTTTTTTCGTTTTGGGAGGGTTTCAATGAATCGTAGGCATTGGTTGTCGTTGCCGTTGCTCGTCTGCGGCCTCGCTGCACCCGTCATGATCAACTGCGGTGCCTTAGGTGGCGTGCTCGGAGATGTTACCGGAGCGCCGAAGTGTCCAGAAGGCATGGACAACATCGCGTCGTTTGACTGGGCAGGTCAGTTCAAGATCGATGCCGATGCAGCAGGGAAAATCAAGGGCGGCCTTCTGGCCGCGGGCGAACTCAAATCGTTTGCGGACGACATTGAGAAAGATATCAAAGGCGCTTGTGCAGGCATCGCAGCCGATCTCGGCGCAGGCTCAGAATTCGCTTCGGCGGAAGATGCATGCAAGGCCGCAGCAAAGGCCATTACCGATACGAAGGGTAAGCTTGGCGCGAAGGCGACCATTGCGCTCGACTTCAAACTTCCAGAATGCAACGCGTCGATCAAAGCGATGGCCGATTGCGGTGGCCGTTGTGACGTGAGTGTCAAGCCTGGCGAAGTTCAGCTCAAGTGCGAAGGCGGCGAAATTTCTGGCAAGTGCGGCGGCGAGTGCAAAGGCAGCTGCAACGCAGATGTCGCTGCGGCGTGCGACGGGACATGTTCGGGTAGCTGCGAGGTCGACATCAAAGGCAAGTGCGCCGGTACTTGCCACGGCAAGTGCGACGGCAAAGATTCATCGGGCACATGCAAAGGCAAGTGCGAAGGCACCTGCGGCGCTCAGGTCGAAAAGGCCCAGTGCAAAGGCAAGTGCGGTGGCAAGTGCGATGTAAAGGGATCAGCAAAGTGCGAAGGCACTTGCAGCGGCGCATGCAGCGTTGCGTTTGAAGCGCCACGCTGCAGCGGAAAGATCACGCCTCCCGAAATGAAGGCCGACTGCAAAGCGAGTTGCGAAGCCAGCGCAGAACTTCGTGCAGAGTGCACGGATCCTAAGATCAGCTACCGCATCGTTGGCGCAACAGACACCGAAGCCGCCAAGAAGTTGCAAGCGACAATCGAAAAGCACATTCCTGTGATCATCAAGCTCGCGGTAGGTCTCAAGGATCGCGTGATCGGCGCCGTCAAGAACGTCAAGTCCGTCATCGAAGGCGGCATCTCAGCAGGTGAGTCCATCGGTGGCAGCATGGGTGGTGACCTTCAAGCAAAGGCTCGCGGCGCAGCACTCATCGCGTGTATGACGCCTCTCAAGGGTGCGATCGACGCAGCCGCGAAGCTCGAAGTGAGCGTCAACGTATCGGTGCAAGTGCAAGGCAGCGTTTCAGCCGGAACGAAGTAGTTCACAAGGTTGAGCAACATTGCGAAAGCCCTTCTTCCTGTGCCGGAAGTGGGGCTTTCGTGCGTTTGTCGTTCTGAGCGAAGCGCTACCGCAATACCGTGCCGACGCTACCCGGCGATGCAACCTCGCGCGCCAGATCGCCTGGTTTCAAGTGCCCGACGATGTGAATCTGCTTCACGCCCTCTGCAAGCGCAGCAAACGATTCGTCAATTTTCGGAATCATTCCTTTTGTAATCACGCCGTCTGAGATGGCTTGCTTTGCCTCGTATTGGGTAAGCGATGCAATGCGCGAGTTGGGATCATTGACGTCGCGGAGCACGCCACGAACGTCGCTGATGAGTACGAGGCTTTTCGCGGCGAGGAGCACGCTGACGCGGTTGGCGACGGCGTCGGCGTTGATGTTGTAGACGTTGCCTTGGGCGTCGGCGCCGATGCACGCGAGGACTGGAATGTAACCACCTTTGGTCAGTAGCGAGAGAAGCTCTCCGTTGAGTCCCGTGACGTCGCCGACGTGCCCGAGATCGATGGGATCGGGTCCAGCGCCAGAGAGGGGCAAAGCCTTCCTTTTGGCTGCGGCGATCGTTTGGCTGCTCGCGCCGTTTAGTCCAACGGGCTTTGCGCCAGCGGCGGTGAGCGCGCGGCAGAGATCGATATTTACGCGTCCGCCAACTGCCATCTTGAGCACGTTGAGGGTCGCATCATCGGTAACTCTGCGGCCGGCGACGATATTCGGCTCGATCCCAAGTTGCTTTTGAAGTTCTGTGACCTGTGGGCCACCGCCGTGGACAACGACGATCGATTCGCCTGCCGCATGCATGGCTGTGATGTCCGTAGCGACAACGCTGAGCGCATCGCTCTGGACAACTTCGCCGCCGAGTTTGATGACGACGTAGCTCATGGCCAGCCTCCTGGATCAGAAAGCGTCGTTCGCTCGTCGAGACCTAGCATCAAGTTCATTGACTGAATTGCTTGGCCGGCTCCGCCTTTGATGAGGTTATCGAGAGCCGAGAAACAGGCGACAACGCGCTTGCCATCGTTCGTGTCGCCGATGGTGATGCCGACTTCGACATAGTTCGTTCCCTTGACGGCGACGACTTCGGGAAGCCGTTTTTTCGGGATCCGAACGAAAGGTTCGCTCGCGAACGTATCGGCGTAGGCTGCGCGAATCGCGTCTTCGCTGATGCTTGTATCAACGTGTGCGAACGACGTTGCGAAGATGCCGCGCGAGAGTGGTGCGCTCACCGGGCAGAAGCGCAATGTGAGATCTTTGCCACCCGCGCCCTCGAGCACCTCACGAATTTCGGGGATGTGCTGATGGTCAAGCGGCTTGTACGTTTTCAAGTTGTTCGTGCGCACGGGATGGTGCGTTCCAGCTTGGGGCGCGATGCCACTGCCGGATGAACCGGTAATGCCGACGATTTCGATCGCGCCCTTGAGCCACCCCTTTTTTGCGAGCGGGAGGAGAGCAAGCTCAATGGTGGTGGCAAAGCACCCCGGCGAAGCGACGTACTTTGCGCGGCGAATTGCCTCGCGGTTCAGTTCTGGGAGGCCGTACGTGAAAGTACCGTCGAGTTTCTCGGGGCAGGGGTGATCGGCGCCGTAGTAGCGCTTGTATGTTGCCGCATCGTGAAGGCGGAAATCGCCTGAGAGGTCGACAATGCGCGCGCCTGTTGCAAAAATTGCGGGTGCCTTTTGTGCGCTCACTTTGTGCGGCAGCCCGAGAATCACAACGTCCATGCCTTTGGCGGCGTCTTCAGGTGCAAGTCCTTCGAAGGTGAGATCGCTTTGGCTTTCGAGGTTCGGATGCACGGCAGATAGGGGCTCGCCGATGTAGTCAACGCTC
>JAHFDZ010000103.1 GCA_023248745.1 Myxococcales bacterium
CTTCATGGCTTGAACGGCGCCTTGGTAGCCCTTCACCATCGAGCGAATTTGTCCCCACTCTTTTTGGCTCGCGCCCATCAGAACGAGAAACAAATTTGCGCCGACGCAGAAGTGGTCACCTTCGTTGGCGACGACCATCGACGTGAAATCTTTTTCAGCGCGTGCGACCGAGTCGTGAATCATCTTGATCACGTCAGGGTCGATGCTGTTGGCCTTGCTCTTGAAAGTGAGACCGAGCACGCCGTCGCCGAGGTCCCAAGCCTCTGCACCGTCGTTCTTGAGAATGGGCGCTGAGCCTTTGCGCACTTGTTGAAGGGTTGCGTTGCGTGGATCAACCTTGGTCGGAACGTAAGTTCCCTTGACCAAATTGAACGCCGCGCCGTCTTCGCGATAGAAGCTCTTGGCGCCACTCGCTTTCATCTTCTTGATGGACTCAGGAAGGGCGATGCCTTCTTTTTCCATCCGTTCGGTGGTGGCGGCGAAGCCGAGGGCATCCCACGTTTCGAATGGGCCGAGCTCCCAGTTGTAACCCCACTTCATTGCGTTATCGACGGCAACGACGTCGTCGGTGATCTCACCCATGCGTCGCGCGGAGTAGGCGAGTGATCGCGAAAGCACCTTCCACGCAAACTTGCCTGCCGGGCCTTCGTCGGCCACGAGCTTGCGAACGCGCTCCTTGACGTCTTCGATTTTCGAAAGCGCCTTGGTTACATTTTTGATCGCGTCGTCGCCACCCTTTGCGCGGTACGCGAGGGTCTTGGGATCGAACGTTTCGATCTGCTTGTTTGCGCCTTTTTTGTAGAAGCCGCTCTTGGTCTTGTCGCCGAGCAACTTCTTTTCGAGCATTGCGCTGACGAAGGCTGGCAATTTGAAAACGTCGCGCTCTTCGTCGTTCGTCAAGGAGTCGTAACAATTTTTGGCGACGTGCGAGAACGTATCGAGGCCAACGATGTCGGCGGTGCGGAAGCTTGCACTCTTGGGGTGCCCCATTGGCGAGCCGCTGATGTTGTCGACGTCTTCGGGCGTGAGGCCTTCGTCAACCATCAGGTGAATCGTGGAGAGCATCGCGTGTACGCCAATGCGATTGCCAATGAAGTTCGGCGTGTCTTTGCCAACCACGATGCCCTTGCCGAGCTGGTTCTCACCGCATTGCACGACCCGCTCAAAGACTGCAAGGTCCGTCTTGGGGCCGGCTACGAGCTCGAGCAGTTTCATGTAACGAACGGGGTTGAAGAAGTGCATCACGAGGAAGCGCTTCTGAAAGCTCTCGCTACGACCCTTCAGCATCTCTTCGATGCGAAGTCCTGACGTGTTCGAAGCCACAATTGTATCTGGACCGATTACCTTTTCGAGACGCTCGAAAAGTGACCTCTTGTGATCCATTTGCTCGATGATCGCTTCGATGACCAAGTCGCAATCGGCGAGTTTGGCGAGGTCGTCATCGATGTTGCCAATACTGATGAGCTGCGCGTTCGATTTGTGAAAGAATGCTGCGGGTCGCGATTTGACAGCTTTCTCAAGGCCTCCTGCGGAAAAGCGATTGCGCGCCTTTCGGTCGCCCTTTTCGGCGTCCGTGAGGTTTGGCGGCACGATGTCGAGCAAAGTGACGCGGACGCCCGCATTGGCAAAGTGGGCTGCGATACCGCTGCCCATGACGCCTGCACCGATGACGCCCACACGACGAATGGGACTACTCATGAATCCTCCTCAAACGGAAACGATCAGAAAAATGGGGGCCAAGCTTCTTATGGGGGCAGGGCCAGTGCAAGACATTCCAAAGGTGTAGGGGCCCGTTGGGAGGCGACAAGGGGCGCGATCCCACGATTAGCAGTGGTTTTTCCGCCACCAGACCCGAGGATCTGGCGGTCGTTGTCAATTTTCGACGGCGTCTTACGTCACTGCGCGATCGGAACGTCTGTCCCCACCAGCTCGAACGTGACGGCCCCGATCCACGCGTCGCCTGAGCCGGTGAGTCCAAAGCCAAATGTCAACGCGTCGGTACTTGAAGGGACATCCAACACGCAGCTCATGGGCGTGAAATCATGGGTGCCCTTGAGCGTTCGGTCCGCGGAATCGTGAGGTTGCATGTTGCAGATGGTGAGCGGCTTGCCAACCCCATCCAAGCGCAGCCAGAGCCAGCCACCGTCACTGACGTTCTCAGTTTTCATTTCTGCCCGCATGCGGATGCGTTTGCCGCGATAGCTGGTTGCAGGTTTGGTCTCCCTTGACATGGCGGTCGCCCATGGAATCGAAGGGTTGCCCTGCTTGCCGACTTGCGAAAGGCGCGTCGCAGCTTTGCCGTTGCGCATCACGGCAGTGTCTGTCGCCATAAGCGCGTACAGATCGGGGTTCTGGCCAGCCAGGACCCAGGTCGACGGGTCTTCCGTAAACAGCACCTCGGCCCCTGCCGCGCCAGCATCGAGTGGGCTATCTGTCTTGGGGTTCGCGTCTGGTATCTCAGCGATGCTCCCGCCGCAGGCCGCGAGCAGCCCAAACGCTGCTGCACGCACGTAAATGAGTGAAAATCGCATGTTATTTCCTCCGCATTCCTCCAAGCCTTCGCGTCGTCTTCCTTACCCGTTCAAGAGGTCGCCGCAAAGTCTGGCATGGGCGAACTTGCTGGTTAGGTCGCAGAGCTGCCGCGATGTCGTATGCTCGTGCTCAATGTACACTGCACGCTTTGCGCTTCTGGCGCTTCTCGCGCTTCTGGTGCCGGCTTCATCGTTCGCCGCGCAACCCTTGCGCATCACCCAGCTCGTTCCCGGATACCGCTACTCCTACGCGCGAATTTCCGATGGCACGGTGCGCGTTTGGGGAGGTCACTCTGACGGAGCCCGCGACATGAAGCGCTTCACATTTCCGACGCCGATTATCGGTTGGAAAGACGTGGTGCAGCTCGACCCTTCGGGTTTTTGCGCGATTGATCGCGAGGGCGCAATCGAATGTGTGGATGGGTCTCCGCCGCTGCCGCAGCAAACGTTGGCAACGCAAACGAGGTGCTCGCTGCGAAAAAACGATCCCGAGTGCGGCCGAAAGAAGGGAAAGTTCGGCATCGGCGCAACACATTTTTTTCGCGGTGGCCTTTGCGCCACCCACAAAGATGGAACGGTCAGCTGTCTTGACGATGCGCTAGCTCCTAAGCCGCGCACGCTTCCTGAGGGCGTCGTGTCCGTTCGCGAACCGTGCGAACTTCGCCATGGCGGCGAAGTTCGTTGTGTCGGGAGACCCGTCATCGACATTGCAGCCGGACAGGGGCTCATCGCGGATGCTCACGCGTGCGCAATCCGCACCAACGGAACGGTTGCGTGCTGGCAGGCGCAAGGCCAATACGGGAGCACGAAGGGATTGAACCAAGCCCACGATATCGCGCTTGTTGCGGACGCCCTTCGCATTGGCATGAGTCAAAAACAGGGTTGCGCGCTCAATAAGGATAGCGAGCTCTACTGCTGGACCCAGCGAGGGTACTACGATGGCCATCCCACTGCGTATGACCGACCCGTCAAGTTGCTTTCCGATGTTGAAGAGTTCGCAATGGGAGCTCTGTTTGGCTGTGCGCGCACCAAGGCGCGTGAAGTCTATTGTTGGGGCATGAATGACAAGGGTCAGCTAGGGCAAGGCGACCGCGCACCCCGAGCAAAGGCGACGCTCGTTCCTGTGACCAACGCCGCGCAGCTTGCCGTTGGGCCCGAAGAGAGTTGTGTGCTGACGACCGATGAAAAAGTGTTCTGTTGGGGTTACAATTTATACGGCGCGATAGGCGCACACGGCGGTGATGTTGGCCTCGTTGTCGAATCGCCGCACGCACTCGAGGTGGCGCCGTGAAGCGTGCAGCTTGGGTTTTGGTGCTGAGTGCTGCGTGCTTACCCGATACTCCGCCGGAGACGCCGCCACCTGTTGTGGCTGCTCCCGCGGTTGACGCGCAGGCGGACGTGCAGGCGAAGCCAGCGCACCCACGACGCTTAGGCGAAGCGCGCAGCGGTTCTACGCTCGTGATCGTCGATGTACTCGGTGCAACAACGGCAGTCGCCATCGATCCGGACGGGCGTGCTTTGCGCGTGATTAGCCTCGAGAGCGATCGCGCGGCGCAGGTGCAAACGGTTGCGTTGGATGGAAGGCCTTCGCAGCTTGTCGCCGATCGCAGCGGGCGCATCTTGGTTGCGTTGCGCGATTCGGCGACCGTTGTTGCGTTCACTTGGGACGAATCCACGTTGTTCTTGAAAGAGGCAGAGCGCTTTCCAATTGAGGGCGACGTCGTGAGCATTGCGCTCTCGGCTGACGAATCGAAGCTGGCCACGGTGAGTGCTGCTACGGAGAGTTTCGAACTCGTCGCTCTGAGCGATCATGCGCGATCTGGCCGGCTGTCGCTTGCAAGGTCACCCCGATCAATCGTAACCGATGGCGATCATTTTGCCATCGCGCATGCGGTCGGTGGGCGCATCACGATGGTTGAAGGTGGCGCTGTCGTGCCGCGTCCAGTCGCATTGTCGCGTCCGGACCTTCCCAAGATGGGGCTCCTGCCGTTTATCAATCAGGCCGATGTAATACCCGTCGGCGAAGATCTCTTAGTCCCCGGCGTCGTCGTTGCGACCGGCGACACGACGGTTCGGACCAAGGACGGCTATGGGCATCTTGCAACGGAACGCCTTGCTTCACACCACTTTGCGATCGCGCGAGTCGCAAAGTCAGGTTCATTGACCACTTCGATTGCACCTGAACTGTTCGCACGTGCGGGAATGCCGGCAGACGGTTGTCTCTTGCCGCGCGCGGCATTGGTTGCGGAGGGGCACGTGTTTTTGGCGTGCGCCGGTCCAGGTCGACTCTTTCGTATCGACCTCGAGCCATCGGCGTCGAGCTGGAGCGCACCTGTTGCGATTGCCGACGCGACAACCGGGCTTGCGGTTGATGTCGAAGGCAAGCGTGTGGTCACTTGGTCGGGCGAAGACGCATCCATGACTTTGGTCGCGATCGATGCCCCAATCAGCATTCAAGCGGCGAGAGTCGCGCGTGGTGGGCCGGCGGTTTTCGTAAAGGCTTACTCGATGCGTTCGACAAGCAAGTTGACGGGTGACGTTGCCCGTGGACGCGCGATTTTCTACGGCGCCAACAACCCCGCGATCTCCCGTGATGGTCGGACATGCGGGAGTTGCCACGTCGATGGAGCCGACGACGGCCTCACGTGGCCAACGCCGGAAGGTCCACGTCAAACGCCGGTTCTCGCAGGCCGGGTTGCAAATGGATCGCCTTACGGTTGGACCGGAAAGCGTAAGTTGTTGAATGATCACCTTGCCGAGACAATTCGACGCCTCGATGGGCGTGGTCTCTCGCCAGCCGATCGAGATGCGCTCGTCGCGTTTTTGAAAGAGATGCCTGAGCCCGCAAAACCGAACATCGATGCTGCGCTCGTCGAGAAGGGGCGCGCGATTTTCGAGTCGCCGAAGGCGGAGTGCGCAACGTGTCACAACGGACCGATGCTCGCGGACGGCAAGTTGCACAACGTGAAGAGCCAATCGAAGGGTGACTCACAAGCAACGTTTGACACACCGTCCCTTGTGAATGCCGGAAGGAGTGGACCGTTTTTTCACGATGGGCGATTTGCCACATTGCGCGAACTGCTCACCGCTGCGGATGGCGCGATGGGGCGGACCAAGCATCTAACGCCCGAAGAACTCGACGCGCTCGAAGCGTACTTGCGCAGTCGTTAGCTTAAACGCGCCGCCCGCTTCTTAACTAACCCTTAAGGTGTGTCGCATCATGCCTCGATGAGACGACTAGCTCCGGGCTTAGTGTTGATCGCCTTAAGCGGGTGTGGCTTCAATCAAACCAGGGTGGCGGAAAACGCGTTGAAGGATCGCAAAGATCCGAGTCCGCTCACCCATTGCACTGTCGCACCGAAGCAGGTGGAACCGCTCGTGACCGAATGGCCTGCGTCATCGAAGGCGCGGCTCGAAACGCTTCTTCTTGAGACCCTCGAAAAGAAGGATTCAGCCGCGGTTGCAGTGGCGTATTCGGGTTGCGAAATGCATCTCATCGACGCGTGCAAACCACCAGCGGACTACGACTTCTATAAGACGACCCTCGCTCGCGACGCTATCGAGATCAACGATGCCGACGAGCTCTACGCCAAACTTCCGCTCGGTGCACTCGGCCTTGAGGGTGAACTCAAGCGAAGCGGCAAGTTGACGGTGCAGACGGTCATCGCTGGGCAGGTCAAATTGATCAGCAACTCGACGTTCAAAATGGACGAAGTCCACAACCTTCCCGGTTGCGCAGACGCGACGCACCTCGTACAGGCGGTCAGTATAGGCGCGTTCCAACTTCGCTCCGGCGATCAGACTAAAGTTGGCGGAGGTGTCACGGCAGGTGCCTTCTCGGGTGGCAAATCCATCTCTCACGAGGAGCGTTTGGTGCGCGAAGCGGGCAATCCTAAGGCGTGTGAAAACACCTTGGTCGATCGACCCGACAACGCGTGCCAGTCGCCAATCCAACTCTTTCTTGTGCCGATTCCAGGTTCCAACCTTGAAGCAACGAAGACGCTTTTCGATGCGCGCCCCATACCGCCGCCCGCGCCAGAAGCCCCTCGTGGCAGCACGATGAAGATTACAAGTTACATCTTGGGTGGGTTGGGTCTTGCGGCTGGCGGCATCAGCGCGCTCATGTTCCTGCAGTCGCAGTCAAAGACGGACGCGGTCAATGGCGGACTCTTGTCGCGTGCGGCCGACGTTCAATCCGCACAATCGTCGGCTTCGACGTTCAAGAGTGTCGGTATCGCATCCGCGATTGGCGCTGGAGCATCGTTGGGTATTGCCATTCCGCTCTTCTTTGTGGGCGGAGGGTTTGGAGCCGACTTCAAGGCAGGCGTGAACGTCAAAGCGAGCGCCGGGACGAAGTAACGCGCTGGTTGTCGCACATGTGGGTGGATCGTTTTCGCTGAGAAAGCCGCATCCTGTCGCAATCTGCAAAACGTCTCTAAAGGATTTCAAGTCGTTGTCGTTCCTCAAGACTGAAGAGGCGACACATGCGAACCATACACTTTCTTCTGATCCTATCGGCAGTGACTTCGAGCGCGTTTGCCGGAGGACACGAACAAGCGGAGCCAGGAAAGCCAACGCTCGCGATCGGCTGGGATGCGAATCCGAAAGGGCGCATCAAGGCTATTGGTGATCCCATCGAGCAGGGTGAAGGCAACGCGCTGATCGGCCCACTCAACGATGACAAAGTATTCGCTGGGGCCGTCGACGCAAAGAAGAGCTTCGTGGGCGTGGAGGTTTCCTTCAAGATTCCAAAGAAGGGTGACTATCGCCTCGAGTGCGACATCAAACATGAGCCACAGCAGGGCGAGCCGGCCGACAAGGCGTTTCGCTTGCAGGCACGCCGGATGAAGGCGGGACAGTGGGACAAGCCATTTCGACCGACGCTTGAACGGCACAAAGGTCCGCTCTACACGCTCAAGGCTGACCTCAAGTCGCCAACACCTGGCGTGGAAAACCGGATGGTGTTTGCGTCGTCAAAGAGCATGCGCTTCAAGGGATGCGTTGTTGTGCCGGACGACGGTTTAGGCGCGACGGCAGGCGGTTCGTCTTCGTCGAGCCGCAGGCAAGCGCGATAAGCCAAGCGTCGCGGAAAAAACGGACCTGCTCGACGCGCGCGAAATGCGTTTCAACCGAGCAGGTCTATCGCTTCACTCGACGGTCTTGAGCAAAGGCATCAAGAGCTCGAGGGCGTTTCGCGAAGCGGCGACGAGATCGCCCTCGCCGCGTAAGTCGTGGGCCCAGTGTCGAAAGACCGCGCGCGCTACGCCCATTACGGCGCCTCCGATGACCAATGCGCGATCGGCGGCCGTGCGATCGCTTTGTCGCGAAGCGATCTCGCCCACCATGGCCTGCTCCCACTCACGGTCGTAGTCGAGTTCGCGTCCTCGCAGGAGCGGATGTGACTGCACCATATGTTGCATCGGCAAAAGTGTGTCGCGGTGGTCTTGATAGTGCTTGGCGATAAAAGACCAAGCGCGCATCACACCCACGCTCAGCGGTTCGCCAGGACGCTCGGCGGAAAGTAACGAGCGGAACGCGCCGAAACTCGTCTTTCGATCGACGAAAATGACTTCGTCCTTGGTCGCGAAGTAGCGGAAGAACGTTCGTCGAGAGACGTTTGCCTTTGCCGCAATGTCGTCGATGCTCGTTTCGTCGAACCCGCGTTCGCGAAACAGCTCGAGTGCTGAGCCGATGAGGGCTTGCCGAACCTGGGACTTCTTGCGCTCACGCAAGCCCAGTTCGACCCCATTCTGAATGGTGCCGATCGTTTCCATGGTGTGATGCCTTCCCTATAAAAGCCCGCCTAGGCTGTTGGTGCGAAAAGCTCGTTTACGTAGGCAATGAGAAGCTGTCGCGAAACCTCACGTGGGAATCGATTGAGCATCGTATTGACGAGGGCCAGTCGATCCGGCGTTGAGGCGGTTGACGTCATGCCAACGGTTGAGAGCAACATAGGCAGTTGTTCGCCGAGCTTTGAGGGGCCAAGCGAACTGAACAGCGCTGCCAAAGCATTAATCTGAGTGTCCAATTCAACTGCCGGATCGGGCAGCGTTGCAACGGTCTTAGAACATTCTCCGAGATCTTTTAAGAGTTCCGAGACGATGGGCACGTTTGAAGGATTGATAGAAAGGTGAAGATTTTCGCGGGAATTTTCAAATGCCAGCTGTGGTTGCACGTACCAGCCACGGTCTCGCATGGCGTCGCCCAGCGAAAATACGTTGAGCTTATTGGACGTGAATGCGACGAGGCACATTTCCGGATCACCCATGACGGATAGGCCCTCAATTCCTCGGATTCCTTCAATGATCTGATCGCGCGCTTTCAGGAGTTTGCGCGCGATCTCGAGATATCCACTGTCGCCAATGAACTGAAGGACCGCCCATGCCGCAGCCATGGGGCCACCTGACTTGGTGCTCTGCACCGTGGTGTTGATCATCGTGTAGCCAGTCCAATCCGAGCAGGCGAACAGCTGGTACTGCCGAAGATCCTTGTTGCGATAGAGGACCACGCTCGCCCCCTTGGGGCAGAAAGCGTACTTGTGTAAATCCATGGATATCGAGGAGACGCCGGAAACCCGAAAGTCAAATTCTGGCACCTTTGCGCCGAGCCGCCGGAAGTACGGAAGGAGGAAGCCGCCGATGCAGCTATCGACGTGGAGCCACACGCCGTGCGCTTCTGCCATTGCGCCCAATTCAGCGATCGGATCCACAACGCCGTGCGCATAGGACGATGCTGAGCCAACAAGTAAAATGGTGTTCTTGTTGATCAATTTCCTCATCGCGTTGGCGTCGGCACGGAAGCCGTCGTCGACCGGACAGGGCACGATCTTGATCCCGAAATAGTGCGCCGCCTTGTGAAACGCCGCGTGGCCCGTGATTGGCAGAATCATCTCGGGCTCTGTTGCCGCAGGGCGATTCACACGCGCCCAGTCGCGAGCAGCCTTCACGGCGAGCAGAATGCTCTCGGTCCCACCGCTCGTGAAATTCCCAACGACACGATCGTCGCCGCCAAGATGGGAGCGCGCCATCGACACAATTTCGTTCTCGAATCGTAACAGGCTTGGATACACAGTCGGATCGAGTGCGTTTTCAGACATGAACATCGCGAACGCGCGCTTGGCGACATCTTCGATTTCGCGACCGGCATCGAATGTGTAGGCAAACGCTCTGCCCGACCGCCAAGGGAAGTCGTTCTTCCTCGCATCTTCGAGTTTCTCGAACAGTTGGTCCTTTCCGAGCGGAGCTGCCGGAATCTGCATTGATTCGTCCTTCTGTCTTTCTTATTGCGGCGTCCGTTGCGCCATAGGGCATTCGGTGCCACAATGTGGTAAGATTGAAGCACATCGCGGGTCTTCGCAAGACACGTCGAATCGATTTCCGCTTTTTGTCTTGTTGCGTGCTTCCCACGGTCTCTGAGGGTACATCGCGCCGATGACCGAAGTGCTTGCACCAGCGGGTGACGAAGCGTGCCTCAAGGCTGCAGCAGCTTCGGGTGCGGACGCCGTCTACTTCGGGCTGCCGCAATTCAATGCTCGAGCGCGCGCCACGAATTTTAACGAGGCGTCGATCGACGCCAATGTGCGGTTCCTTCACCGCGCTGGCGTGAAGGCTTATGTGACGCTCAACACCTTGGTATTCGATCGCGAACTTGATGCGGTCGCGGCCGCCATTCGAACCGCAGCGAACGCGGGAGTGGACGCGCTCATTGTTCAGGACTGGACCGTGGCGAAATTTGCGGCGGAGATTGCGCCTTCAATGCGCGTTCATGCTTCGACGCAGATGACCTGCACCGATGCCGCGTCCGTGGAGTTTGCAGCGTCGCTTGGCGCAAAGCGCGTTGTGCTCGCGCGTGAATTGTCACTGCAAGAGATACAATTAATTGCCCTTGCGACCGACGTGGAGCTTGAGGTCTTCGTTCACGGTGCATTGTGCGTTGCGTATTCGGGGCAGTGTTTGACAAGCGAAGCGATTGGAGGTCGGAGTGCCAATCGTGGGGCGTGCGCGCAGTCGTGCCGCCTACCCTACGAGCTTGTCGTCGATGGTGTTGTTCACGAGCTGGGCGATCGCGCGTACCTTCTTTCGCCTGAGGATCTCGAGGCTTCGACGATGGTGCCTGCGCTTGTTGCTGCCGGCGTTGCATCGTTGAAAATTGAGGGTCGCATGAAGGGGCCCGAGTACGTTGCGGCAACGACTCGCCTCTATCGTCTTGCGGTCGATGCGGCGATGGAGGGCCGTGAGGTCGATCTCCGAGCGCCGCGTCGCTCTGCGCTTCAGATGTACTCGCGTGGTTCGGGCCCCGGATTTCTCAAGGGGGTTGACCATCAGCGTCTCGTCGAGGCACGTCACTGCGATCATGTTGGTGTCTTGATCGGCGAAGTGATCGGGATCGAAAACGCGCGTGGCAAAGCCGTCGTGACGGTCAAGCTTCTTGAGTCCGTCGCGCGCGGAGACGGTGTCCTCATCGAGGGTGGTCGCGCGGGAGCGGGAGAACTTGGTGGTCGCGTTTGGGATGTGATTCGCAATGGTGATTCTGCCGAGTCCGCGGTCGCTGGTGAGCGCGTCCAACTGTGGTTTGGTCCAGAGCACGAGGCGATGAAGCGAGCTGTGCAGTTTGGGTCGTCGTTTCAAGGCAGAAGGCTCTATCGCAACGACTCACCCGCAGACGAACGTGCAGTGCGAGTCGCCATTGAGCGCGAGGTCTGTCGCGTTCCACTTCACGTCGTCGTGACCGGTCAAGAAGGTGAACCACTACGATTTGTAGCGACGAGCGAGCGCGGGCACCAAGCGGAAGTTGTCACCGATGCGTTGCTTGCGCGTGCCGACAAGGCTCCGCTGTCGATCGAAGCCGTTCGCGAGAAACTCGAAAAACTTCACGAGACGCCGTTCTCACTCGGCGCGCTCGACTATCGCGTTCAAGGCGATCTCATCGTACCGATCTCATCGATCAATCGTGCGCGGCGTGCGTTGGTGGATGCGCTAGGGACATCGACGCATCGCGCGCACGCGGCCGTGCAAGTGTCGAATGATCGTAATGTTAATAAAGTTGACCAATCACCCATCGGCGAAGGCTTGTTCGTGCTTTGTCGCAACCTCGAACAGGCAAGGGCTGCACGAGACGCGGGAGCGAATGGAGTCGTTCTCGATTTCTTAGAATTAACGGGGACGGGGACAGCGCTTCGTGCCCTGCGAAGGGAAGGCACTTTGCAGATAGGTGTTGCGCCGCCACGCATTCGGAAGCCTGGCGAAGAAAAAATTGAGCGATATCTGATCGATTTAGCGCCCGACCTCATTTTGGTTCGGAGCCTGGGTGCGCTCGCAGATGTTCCGTCTCGATTTGGTGGTCACACTGTGGGCGATTTTTCGCTCAACCTCACCAATCGCAACAGTGCGACAGAAGCGCTCCGAAGAGGGCTCTCGGCGTTCACGCCATCGTTCGACCTCGACGCCGAACAATTACTTCACCTTCTTGACGATGGGCTTGGGCCCTATTGCGAGGTTGTTGTGCACCATCCGATGCCGCTCTTTCATATGGAGCATTGCGTGTTTGCGGCGCTGTTGTCAGAGGGGCGTGACCACCGTACGTGCGGAAGGCCTTGTGATCGGCACGAGGTCAAGGTGCGAGATCGCGCCGGGTTTGAACACCCGCTCGAGGCGGACGTCAGTTGCCGCAACACAGTGTTTCATGCGCGCGCACAAAGCGCGGCAGAGTGGATCGCGCCGTTGCGTGAGCGAAAGGTGCGCCGTTTCCGCATCGAACTTGTGCGCGAATCCGCGGAGCAAGTCGCGCGACTCGTGGCGGGTTATCGATCGCTGATCGATGGAACGGGCGATCACGTTCAAGTCGTCGGCAAGCTTCGCGTCGAGCAAGGCTACGGCGTTGTGCGGGGTTCCCTTCGCGTGCTCTGACGCATGCTCGGGTCGTGAGAGCTCCTCACCGAGGGAGCGAGACGATGAATAGGGTACGTTGAGCTGCATGGTCAATGTGATTGCCAGTCCAAATGTGCCCGATGCTCAACGTGGCACTGGGCGTATTCATCTCCGGTATGAGGACGTCGCGCAAGATGGAAGACCGAGGCTCGAACCGCTTGCGCACGGGATTTCTGCGGCAGTCTGGGACGGTCCCATTCGCCGTCTTGATGTTGAATCGATCGTTGCCAAGGGCATCATTCCGATTCTCACGCGCATTGTGATCGAAGCCAATGACGGACCATTTGCCGTTGACGCACCTATGGACGCCACGGGTTGCTACGAAGGTGCGCACGCGAAGATAAAGACCGGTGAGCGCCTCTACTTGAACATGTGGGCCGACATCACTGCGCCGATTGGTCGAACGATATTGCCCGGGCCGTCAAACTCTGGAGAACGCGTGGCTGTCGGTAGAATGTACGCCGAGCACGTATTCACAAAGCCGTTTTCGGCCAAAGATCAGCGGCAAGTAGCGGTCGACGAGCTCGCTTCCTTCGAAGGCGTTCCCGGTCGTCTTATTGAGCCGCGCGCCTACGCAAGCGTTGTGGACTTATCGGACTATCGCTCAATCGACGAGTCGTTTGCTCAACCATGTTCGCCGATTGCATTTGGCATGCGCCACACAGACAGCAATCAACATGTCAACTCGCTTGTCTATTTCGGGTTATTCGAGGAAGCGGCTCTCTCTGCGCTTTCGTCAAGAGGACGAAACACGCAAGTCATGGCTCGTGCGATAGAGATCGCATACCGCAAACCGTCTTTTGCCGGGCAGCTGATGCAGCCTTGTGTGCGCCTCGGGGAAAGCGACGATGGAGTGCACGCAGCGTGTTTGCTCGTGCCTGTTGGTGCGGATCCAAACGATCTCTCCCAAGCGTCGGTCTACGCGCACTTGGTCATGAGGTAGAAACCGATTTTCCCGCAGTCGCCCCTACGTTGCGTAGCGCAAGCACATGCAAAAGCAGCGCGAGCGGCACCATCAAGGTCGGAATGAACGTGTACGGAAACGTGACGACGGCCGCGTTCGGAATGTCGTTCGTGATCAGCTGCAGGGGGCCGCGCACCGAGAGAACGCCTCGGATCGCAACGTTGAGCACCATTGCGATGCCGATGAGGTTCCACGCTTTCAGCGTCCACTGTGAAACGTTCCGCCTTGCGACGAGGCCACCGAGCACAAGCGCGGTGATACCAATCGCGATGTCAAAATTCACACCGCTGTAGGTCATCATCTTGGGTAGCGATCCCTCTAGCCAAAGCTGGTGGAGGAACAGCTCAACAATGATCCGAAACGATTGCGCTCCGATGAGCAGCGCAATCGGGATCGATACGGCGACGTTTCGCCCCCACTTGCTCAGCGTGACAAAGGCGATGGTGACGAATGCTGGCGCGACAAAGAAGATGATCCCTGGCGGACGTCGCGTGGGGTCGGCGAGCACGCCGGAATTGCTGAGTGCGAAGACATAAGCGAGCCAAATGGCGAATGCGCAAAGGGCTGGGATCTTGATCCTCGCTGGGAAGTAGCGTGCGATCGAAATGACAACGCCAAGGGCGACTCCCGCCGTGAATGCGATGAAGAGATTGGCTGTGGTCATGACGAGGACATGCGGAGCGTCTCACAGGAAGAACGGGTTGATCACGTTTCTTCATCTGCGCGCGAAACGCACGACGGGCCAATTTCAGCTCATCGCGCACCTTGCAACGCGATAAAACGGTTTTATGACGAGTGACGAGCGAGCCGTCGGCCGTATCGAGGTGACCCTTCGCGGCTTCGGATTTCTTGAGACCGAAGATGGCCGAAGTGCATTTGTGTCACCACCCGATCTCAATGCGTTCCTTGCCGGCGACCTCGCCGAAGGGACACTCGCACTTGACGATCGAGGCCGCTGGTCGGCGCGTGATTTACGACTCGTCTCGCGCGATCACACAGAGTTGTTCGGCTCGGTCGTAGCGCGGCGGGGTCAGCTCTTCTTGCAAGTCGATCGCACCGTAGCAAACACCGATTGGCCTCTCGATGGATCTGCGGCAGTGGGCCTTCAAGTGATTGCGCGCATCGAATCGGGTCGTGCCATCGTGACGGAAATTGTCAACGAGCGTGATGCGGCGCTAACCCGTGTGATGGTTCGGTATGGTCTTTCCGACTACGCGCCAGGCATCGATGTTTCTTCCGTGACGGTGAGTGCCCGCGAAGGTGTGCGCGACTTGCGCAATGTCGTTACGGTGACCATCGACGCGCCGTCTACGCGCGACATCGACGACGCGGTCACCGTGCTTGAACCCGACGCCGAAGGTGCCATTCGAGTGCTTGTGTCGATTGCGGATGTCGACGGCGTGGTTCGGGCTGGTGCAACGCTCGATCGTGAAGCGCGCCATCGCGGAACGAGCGTGTACCTCGCCGGCAGGGTCCTTCCGATGCTTCCTCCGCAGCTTAGCGAAGACACGCTCAGTCTACTTCCGGAGCGTGAACGGCGAGTGCTCACGTGCGAGCTTCGAGTCGATCCAGTTGGAAATGTAACATCCGTTGATATGTATGAGGCATTGATCCGCTCGGACGCGCGCGTTTCGTACGATGAAGCGACTGCGTTCTTGGATCACGGCAAGCTCGATGAAGTCGCGCCGGACCTCAGACCGACGCTCCTTCGCATGCGTACGGTGGCGGCGCGCCTTGGCGTGCAGCGCTCGCTTCGAGGAGGTATCGAAGTGGATCGCGAAGAAAGCGCCGTGCACCTTGACGAAGAGACGGCCGAGCCACTTGGCGTTTCTCGCAAGGAGAATACGAGTGCTCACCTTTGGATCGAACGACTCATGGTGGCCGCCAACGAAGCGGTCGCCAAGTGGCTTATCGAACGCGGTGTTCCTGCTCTCTTCCGCGTCCACGATGCACCAACCCTTCTGCGCGTTCAGGCCCTTGAGGTGAGCGCAAGGCAGTTCGGCTTTGAGCCCGCGTTCGGAACGCGACTCACGCCTCTCGCACTGTCGGCGTTCGAGTCACAGTTTCGAACGACGGACGTTGCGCCTGCTCTTTATCAAGTGCTCTCTCGATTGCTCGGGCCTGCGCGGTATCAGTCACAGCCACAGTTGCATTTTGGGCTCGCGTCGAACGCGTACCTGCATTTTACCTCGCCGATTCGTCGCTATGCTGACCTCGTCGTGCATCGCGCGGTCAAACGGTACCTTCGAGGAGAACGTAACTTCTCGAGCGACGAATCGGACCTTGAGGCGACCGCGCTGCATCTGAACAACAGAACGCATATCGCCACCAAGGCCGAACGTGAGCGATTGCGATCGCTCTTTGCTCAATTTTATACGACGCGTATCGGTGAGCGCGAGGAAGGCCATGTTGTCGCGCTCAAGCCATTCGGTGCGGTCGTGCAGTTGCGCTCTTCGGGTGCTGTGGGGACCATCGCCGCGGAAGCGCTTGGCAAGGGCGTGAAGCTCGACGCGTTGGGTGTTGAGCTTCGTGGTGAGAAAAGTCTGCGGCTTGGAATGCCTGTGTCCGTGAAGGTGGCTGGCGTCGATGTTAGTCTTGGACGCATCGATCTCTCGATCGCGTGAATCGCGTGCAGCCTTACAAATTCGGTTTCCACACCATGAGCGCGATCGTTGCTGCCTGAAGCGTGTGGACGATCGCTTTGGTTAGACCCGAGCGTCGTCCCGGTTTGCTCGTGGCCCACAAAGCGACCTGCAGCGCGACAATGCCAAGTGCGATTGACGCGAGAAGCCATGTTTCAAGCAGTGAGCGACTCGTAAGGTTGACGAGCAGAAATCCTGCAACGTAGGTGAGCAAGAAACCCGGCGCCATGACGCGAAAACTCAGGCGCGACGCGTCGTCGTCGTTCTTCACAGAGAGGGCTGCGACCGAGCCGCCGACGAACAGCGACACGCCAAGAAACTTGACGAAATGGAGAAGGTAAAGCAACGGAACTATTTCGCCGTGGCGACCTTCGGGAATGCCTTCTGATCGAGCAGGGTCCGAATTTCGGCCGTGCCTTCGTTGTCGAACTTGCCGTCGATGAGCACGGAACGCGCCGAGGCGTCTGCGCCATAGTAGGAGCGAGTCATGCGTTCCTTCGCGGCGATGAGAGAGCCGCCGACGGACGCTCCCGCGAATGCACCCGAGGACTCCACAAACTCGGTCATGTCTGCGTGCGCGTACGACGTATCGTTGGCACTACTCGACCCAATCGCAACGCTGGCGTCGCCACCGAGCGTCATGCCGTGTTCGAACGAGCGGAGCATCGTCTGACCCTTTTTGAAGACGATGACGACGGATGCTTCTTCGTAGCCAACTTGGAGACCACCGCTCGTGCTCGCAATGTTGAAGAACGCGGGTGGGCTAAATTTCCCGTTCGCCTTTTTGTGCAACATAACGCCGATGCCACTCTCAGCGCCGATGAAGAGGCCGCCTTTGACGAGGTGCGGAATAATGAGAACACCTTCGGAGCGCGCCACAGCGTCATCGAGCTTGGGGTACTTTTTCTGCATGCGCGCATAGACGAGCGATGCGTTGTTAATCACGAATTGCTCTTCGGTGATGCCGGCGCGAGCGAGCCCCTTCGTGTAGTGGGTGCATCCGCTGACGCTGCCGAGAAAGAGTGCGCTGACGACCAAGGGCAGGGCGATACGCTTCATGGTGGCTCCAATGTAGGTGTGGCTCGTACCATGGTAGCGCCCTGGCCTTAAGAACCGCAAAAAACACGGTAAGCACACACTTCATCGCACTCTGCGCAGTCTTTTTGTATACCTCGGGCCGTGCGACCTTTTGAATGCCTACGTGGCCTATTCGTAACATCTATTGTTGCAATTTGTATGATGCCGACTGTCGCTTCCGCGCAGGCCATCTCCGATGAAGCAAAGCAGCATTTCAAAGCTGGCGTCGCCTTCCTTGATGATCCCGATGGCGCGCGAGTGGAAGAAGCGTATCGAGAGTTCAAGCAGGCCTACGAGATGTCAAAGTCGCCCAAGGTGCTCGGCAACCTTGGCATTTGCGCGATGAAGCTTGAGCGCGACGGAGAGGCGATTGAAGCGCTTGCTTCCTATCTTCAAGGCGTGGACGACATCACCGAATCAGAGCGCAATCAGGTTACCAAGGATCTCGCGACTCTGCGCACGAGCGTCGTAAAGCTCAGTCTGTCTTTCGTCGGCGCGGCCCAAGGCGAAGCGCTCACCGTCGTCGACGTTCGCGTGGCCATTCGTGGCGACAAAGTCACCAACACGTACACGGCCAACGGCGCGTTCGAACTCAACGCGAGACCAGGGCATCACCTCATCACCGTGAAAGCCCCAGGTGTGAAGGAAATTCAATGGGAGGTCGACGCACCTGCCGGCGGAAAAGACGCGCACGTCTTTCACTTCGAAGCAAGTGTCAACCATCTTGACGAGCCGCCGCCTCGAACCAAGCCCGAACCACCACGAAAGCCCTCGAGTCCCTCCGTTGCACCATGGATTCTCATGGGTGGAGGTGGCGCTCTTGGGATTGCGGGCGCAATCACCGGAGGCTTTGCGATTTCAAAGACGAACTCGATCGCAGGCCACTGTCCGAACAACGTTTGTCCGTCGAGCTTTCCGCTCGATGCCACCCGTTCGACCGCGCGCAGGTTCGTCACAGCAACCGATGTGCTCCTTATTTCAGGCACTGCCATGGCGGCGGGTGGATTCGTTTGGTGGCTGGTCACCCGCAATAAGACCGAGCAAACTGCGCCGCCGGCGACAGTCGGATGCGCTCCCGAAGGTTGCATGGCGACCGTCAACGTAAAGTTTTGAGGTTTCCGATGAACTACAAGGTCAACCATCTTTCCGTTGTCGTTTCGTCGGTATTGCTCTCGTCGTGTTTTGCGGTGACGGATCTCGATCGCTTCTCGTCGCTGCCCCGCGGCACGACAAATTACGACGACGTCGATTTCGGCGTGAAGGCGATGAAGTCGCACACGGCCGA
>JAHFDZ010000104.1 GCA_023248745.1 Myxococcales bacterium
CGTGCGCTTCGAAGAGCAGTACCAAATACAACTTGAGGGCGATGAAATTGCAGACCTCAAGTCGGTAGGCGATGCGCGAGCCGCGCTCTTGGCGCGTGGCGTAGCACCATGAACATCGCGGGTGCACGCATCTTGCTCACCGGCGGCGGGGCGGGCATTGGCCGATTTTTAGTGGAGCGACTGATCGCTGACGGCGCTGAGGTCGCGGTGCTTGAGTTGGATGAACTCAAGTGCGGCGCGCTTCGTGAAGCATTCAACGGTCAAGTCAAGGCATGGGTCTGTGACGTAAGCAACGCGCAAGCCGTAGACGACGTTTTAGAAGCCATTTTTGCCGCCGGTTTTGAGCCGAATGCGCTCGTTAATAACGCGGGGCTCATTCACAGCGAACCATTGGTCAATGTGCTGTCGAAGAGCGAGCGCGTGCACTCACGCGATTCATGGCGGACCGTTTTGGCGGCTAACTTGGACTCGGTTTTCTTTGTCACCAGTCGCGTGGTGGATCGCATGCTGGCCAAGCGTACCAAAGGGGTAGTGCTGTCTATCAGTTCCATCTCCGCACAAGGCAACGCAGGTCAATCGGCCTATTCTGCGGCCAAAGCAGGGGTCAATGCGCTGACCATGACGTGGGCCAAGGAACTGGGTGCCATGGGGATTCGCTTCGCAGCCATTGCCCCCGGGTTTATTGACACACCGTCCACCCGCGCTGCATTGAGCGAGGCAGCCATTACCCGACTGAAACAGCAAATACCTGTGCGCCGGCTGGGTGACCTGGAAAGCGTTTATCAGGCCGTCAAATACGCCATTGAAAACGACTACATCAATGGAACCGTATTGGATGTGAATGGTGGGCTGGTCATTTAGTTAGTTGGTTAGTTGGATAACGGAATTGACATGGCTTTTATCTCAAATTTGGGATTGGCATTTTCAGAGATCGTTCAGGCACATGAACATCGCACTGCCTTGCTCTACCCCGCATCGGGAGAGTGCGTAACGTATCGGCAACTTGGCAATCTGGTCGAAACCATCGCGGCAGGGTTAAGCACGCAGGGGCTTGGGCAAGGTGATGTCGTCGCCATGTTCCATGACAAGTCTCCTGCGGCGTTTGCTGCCATGTTGGCCTGTTTGAAGCTTGGCATCATTTACACCAATCTGGATGCCGACAGCCCTTGGCCGCGCATTGGCAAAATCATCAACAATTGCCAACCGCGCGCCATCGTCAACGCATTTACGGCGCTCCCCTTTGCAGCAGAATTCAACCTGCTGCCTGACGTGCAGGTGTTGAATCTGCAGAACTTGGCGCGGCCTTTAGGTTCGCGGTTGCTGCCTGAGGCTGGGCGGTCTGTTACTGGCGCGTCGCCAGCGTACATCATGTTCACGTCGGGCTCCACGGGGGTGCCCAAGGGGGCTGTGATGTCGCATGCCAACCTGTTGTGGTTTACGCAATGGGCCAGAAGTCGCTTTGACATCACGCCCGATGACATCTTGACCAACGTCAATCCGATCTATTTTGACAACTCGGTGTTCGATTTCTACACCGCGATCTTCTCCGGAGCAGCGCTGGTTCCGTTGCTTCCTGAGCAAGTTAAAGACACCCGACTGCTGGTTCAGCTGGTGGACCAGGCGCGATGCACAGTTTGGTTCTCTGTGCCGTCCTTACTGGTTTACCTTTTGACGACACGCGTGTTGTCGACAAGCAGCTTTCCCGCTGTTCGTAAGATCATTTTTGGTGGCGAGGGATTCCCCAAACCAAAATTGAAACAGCTCTATGATTTGTTTGGCGGCAGAGCCGAACTGGAAAATGTCTACGGCCCTACGGAATGCACCTGCATTTGCTCCGCTAGCACGATCAGTGACGCTGACTTTCAGGACATGCAGAATCTCGCGACCTTGGGTAGGTTGGCCCAAAATTTTGATGGCGAAATATTGCCACTGAACTTAGCCGAGAAAACTTTTGGGGAGCTATTTCTGCGTGGTCCACAGGTGGGCCTTGGGTATTACAACGACCCGGATCGCACTGCGAAGGCCTTCGTCCAAAATCCGAACCATTCGCGTTACGCGGATGTTGGATATCGAACTGGCGATCTGGTTTACCAGGATGCAGCGGGTTGCTTGCACTTCAAGGGGCGTGCTGATTTTCAGATCAAGCACATGGGTTACCGCATCGAGCTGGAGGAAATTGAAGCGGCCCTGAATACATTGCCAGAGGTGAGAGAGTGCGCTGTGATTTACCAGTCGCTTGGCAATGGGTTGGGGCAAATTATCGCCTATGCGGTCGTCGATTCCGAGGCGTTTGCGCAAACGCTTTTACCCAAGGTGGCCGCTATTGTTCCGCACTACATGGTGCCCAAGAGAATGATCACCATCGACGTCTTGCCGAAGAACGCAAACGGCAAGATCGATCGGGTTGCTCTGCAGGAAATGGCTACTCGGGTTCAGCAGGCCAGCGCCGAAACGGCGTCCAAATCCGAATGAAATCAACGATCTGTTGCCTATTCAATAATGTGTAATGGCCCGTTAATGGCTTTTCTGATCGTGTGATAACGCGGTGGCGGTACCGCTGCGGCGAGTCGACACAAGAGCGACAGCGGATCTCCCCCTTCGGGGATCACGAAGCGCGTCTATCCACCGCGACTGTGTCGTCGTTGAAGGCGCGCCTGAACACGATGCGACGCGCTTCGCGATCCTCGAAGGAGGGAACGAGCCCGTTGGGTCAGGTAACGATGCGCTCTTGTGCGAGCGGCGGTCGCAACACATAACGCAGAAGAGTTTCGCGACCTCTGGATCGTGAGCTCCAACGCGCGTGGCGGCATGAAGGGAGAGGCCACTCTATGCGATTGAGTTTTGGATCGCCTTCGTTGGCCTCGCGATTTATCTCGCGCTCACCGAGTTTCGCGGCGCGTTTGCAGGCGGGCCAGGGTCGAATCGCACGTAGAGGTGTTGAGCGCAATTGCTGAGCTCGCTGCTTGGCACCATACGCCTCCGGAAGGCGGTAGACGCCGTGGGGTGGTGTGAGTGGGCCATCCGCGCAAACTTTGAGGATGCCTAGACCCCTGTATTTACCTCGGTTGTTTCTCACGCCACTGCTCGCCGTTGGTGCCACCTTGGCAGGCTGCGCGTCGCCAACAGAAGGGTCAGACATCGGGTCAGCGACGAGTCGCCAAACCAAGTCGATGGTCACGCTGACACTGACCTCCGAGGAATCGGCCGCGCGCGCAGGTGCTCGCGAACTGCAGGCGCAGCGTGAGCGTGACGCCGCGGATGCATTCATCAAGAACAACGCGGCAATGAAGTACCTGATCGCCGACCCGGTTCTGAGCGTAGGCAAGATCGCCAAGAACAGCGACAGCACGTTCACCAAGACCCTCACGCTGAACACAAGCAACAAGCAGGTCAGCGTGATGAGTGGTGATTGGATGCGGCGAGAGCTGGGCGCTTCGATACTTGCTGCGGATGACGCGAAGAACCTGCGCAAGCTCTACGCGCAACTCTATGCATTGCCATCGACTGACAAGAAGCGTTTCGCTAACCCATTGTCGCTCGCGGGCGCATCGCTTGCCGATCTGCGCGTTGCTGTGAAGGGACTCAGAGAATCCTTGGGCGCAGGCCTTGCCGGCTCGCGTCTCGAGATGCCGTCGCGTCTTGCTGTGGCCTACTCGGAGCCAGACTGTGCAAGTGAGGTGGGTTACGAACTTGGCCTCGACACCAAAGCGTTCAGAGCCTGGAAAACTGGCGGGATCATGAACGCGGTCGACTTTACATTGCGCGGCAACTTGAACTGCGTGCGCGACCAAGCCACGCGTGGAACCTGCGCTGCATTTGCTATCTCGAGCGCCTTTGAAGTGTTGCAAAGTCGTGCGTATGGCGAGCGCTACAACCTCTCAGAGCAGAACCAATACTGGTGGGCCGAGACGTTCGTCGATGGCGATGGTAAAGCGGGTTTACCTACCACGGCGATTATGTTGGCAATGGAGAGCGAGGACTTCTCACCCTCTCTCGAATCGACCTGGAACTACAATCCATCGACGCACCGTGATTCAACGGCAGGCGAGTATGCGGACGTTTGCGTTGGCTACACGGAGTCGTCGGCGACCGTGCCGGCGATTGAGGGGGCGGAGCTTTGCACCGAATCGCTGACGCAGGGCAACGTGGAAGTGGTGGTTTCGTCGGACCCGTTGCCGTCGGCCGAGGTTGTATACTCGGCGCCTGGTGTCGGTACCGGCAAGTACATGAGGGATGTGACTAGCTTTTGGGATGCCACCAATACGTCAAACTCGACGACGGTTGCAGCGCTGTTCGCGCGGGCGGGGTACCCCGTTGTGGTCTCGATATCGACGGACGACGGGTGGGATTCACCGAGCGACGGATACATCGCCTATACTTCACCCCCAAGCGGCGACCGCGGTGGCCATGCTGTGACCATCGTCGGGTTCGTTCGCAACGTGGAGCTGCCGGCCGGCGCACCACGGGGTGGAAGCGACGTCGGATACTTCGTGATTCGTAACAGCTGGGGTACCGATTACGCTGACAATGGCTATGTCTACGCGCCGTTCGAATGGGTGCGTGATCATTCGGCGGGAGCGCGCACCTTCATTGTTGAAGAAGACTGACGCGATCGCACTTTGACATTCTAGGTCTGCCGTTGCGATGAACCAATTCACATCGGCGGTCGAACTTATGCGGCCCTACTTGGCAGTAGCGAAGCGCACGTTCTGAGCGCGGTCGCAAATCCGAGTTCAGCGAACCTTCGCTCGAGTACGGGTGCATACAAAAATGTCCGACAGCCGATGTCGGCGACGTTGAGCTTGTCGCGACCTTCGAATGACGCGAGTGCCGCTTTCCAATCGAACACTGAAAAGTACGAATCGAACTCAGCCTGAAGCGGCGCGTCTTGTTCGTTCGCTTGCTTTGGATCGACTTGTCGTCCGAAGCGAATGTTCGAGCGAATGAAAAAGTCGAGGCGGTTGCGCAGATCGCGAAGCATGCGCTTGCGCGATTGTAGGCGAGTTACAGACCCGAGATGATCGAACTGAGCATGAATGTGGCTTTCGACGCATCCGCGTCGGCACGCGCGTAATTCGCGTTGAGAACGCTGAGGTAGAGGCAGAACATCATCACCGGTTCGAATCGAACAGTGCCCTGTCGATAGGTCCGCGAAAATGCTTCGCGGTCTACCGAGAGATCGTATTGACGCTCGCGCAGCTCAATCGTGAGAACCGGGCGGTTGTGGGCGTCAACAAGGCAACTGCATCCAGGCTCGCTTCGCCAAGCGAGTGTTGTCCCGCCGTCGAATTGAAGGCCCTCCGCGGTCCATGCGGCCGGGGCGAAGGCACTTGGGGCGTTGTCATGAAGAACCACGCTTACGCCGTCGACTTCGCGACGAAACGTCCACTGATGCCCGTCGGTGAGCGCGCACTCAGCCTCTGAATCATTGCGCCACACCAATGTGGCGATGATGTCCCCACTCACATCTCGAACGTGCAGTGTCTTGACCGTTTCGAAGATCGAGTACGCCGCTGAGAAGCGATCCATACGCTATGCATACGCTCCTCGAAGCCGCTGCTCCAACAAAACAAGCTCGGAAGGCGATCGTCGCGTCGCGCAGGATCGCGAAGCATGCGGTTGCGCGATCGAAGGCGAGGTTGTTAGGAAAGAGTGCCGGCACATAGGCGCCTGAGAACACCTGAAGGCCGCTTGTCGTCCAGGTCGCCGAAAACGATCGACGTATTGGCGTGGGCGGCGATGGGTAGCTCCCTGGCTACGAGGTTGAAGGTCCACGCGCGTCCTTCGATGAGCCCTTCCACGAGAACAAGGAAGATTTCTCACGCGTTGCGCGCTTATCCCAAGTCCCGTGCAATCCTCCGCAGTCAAAGTCGCTTTCGGCATCGCCGCCGCCGGTGTCGTTGGTGTGGGCCTGCTCTGCGCGCTCACCAAGGTTCGCTTGCGGGACCTTTGGTGGCTGGACCCGGTTTCTTTTTCCTACGCGCCCAACGACGGCGGCCGCGAAAGCACACGTGGTTCAGACATGGTGCTCGCGACCGAAGAGCACGAGGAAGAAGGTCACGCGGTCGAACATGCCGACCAGCAGGAGACCGAGGGCAACAAATAGCGCGCCTCTCGAGCTTAGAAACGCGTGTTGGCTCTCAGGCGTCGGCCAAGACGCGTGAGGGCGCCGTCGATGCGGCGGTTGGGCCGTAACCTGCGTACGCCGAACCTGGGCTCCCGCTGGGAACCGCATCGTATATCGGTGACCGGTTCGTCGCTGCTCCGGTCTCGACGGCGAATGCATTGAAGAAGGTATTGCCCACTTCGTCGGCCTCTGCGCCAGGTGCTTTCCAAGTTGCCATCGGCGCTCGCCCGCCGCTAAAGACCGGGCCCTCGTCGGCGGCGCCACGAATCGCGACCTGAAGCGGTTCGGGGGGTGGCTTCTTCGCGTCTGCAAGTGCGCTCGCTGCCTCAGCTGTTAGCGAGAACGTATCTTGTGGTTGCTGCGTGACGGTCTTACTCGCGCTTGCGGGCGCTGGCTTGTCAGGCTGCACCGTGGGCAAGAGCGAATGCACAGCAGGTTCAAACGAAATCATGTTGGGCCTTTCCGGCATACTCGATTGAGCAAACCAGGTCGGTCGTCCCGCGATCACACGGCCCACGACAAATGACGTTCTACGAACCTGAGCGGCCGGGTTGAGTGAACCTTGAGTGGAGAATGATGAAAGAGACATCTCTCTCATCACGGTTGAAGTCGCGCGCCGATGAAGCCGGGGTTCGCGCCATCCCTTTGGGCGAATGCGCGCATTCAATGAGTGTTCTAGATCGTCAACCATCATGACGAACCAACTCTCAACTGGTTTCTCCACTATCGGACTATTGTGGGAGAAGCCGTCGAGCGATGCACACAGTGGCTTGTCGAACGCGAGGCCCGCACCGCGAAGAGGCGCGAGAGGGTGGCTCCACTGAGGGCCCGCGGGCGGCGAACGGCCCGACACTGCCGATCCCTCGAGCTGAGCATCCTCCTCGGTTGCAACGTCGTTCTCGGGAGCTACGACCAGCAGTCCACGACGGGGTAACCGCCGTGCAAAAGTTGTTCGCAAGCCTGAAGCCATTTGCGCCACCCAAGCCTCAAGACCTCGAGGTCATTCTAAAGAGCATTCAAGATCAGCAACTGATGCTGTCGGTGGATGATCGCAGCAAGGCCTTTGCAATCCTCGCGCGATCGGATCTGCCGCACTTGCGCGCCATGCTCAACGAACTGCGCATTCTTGAGCAGGATTCGTTCGAGCGCGACGTGGGTGCAAATGCAAAGATCTCCGGGCGCGCGCTGCTCGGAATCTTGCTTGCGAGATTGCCAGGCCATTCACTCGAGACGTTCTATTCGTCGTCGACGCAAGACGCCGTACGCAAGTGCGAAACCGTAACGCGCGGCATTCGGCGGTTCCTCGGTGAGATCGAGAGCGCAGACTCACCTCGCGACGAAAGTGGTTGTGCAAAACTCGCGCTGCGCCCGCTCGCATGGGATCTTGCCGCGGTGACGCTAGAGTGGAGTGGCACTCCACGCGAATACACCGTCACGCAAGTTGACGAAGTCGATTCAGAAGCGAAGATTTTCCGAGCAAGCGTGAGGATGAGCGGGATCCCAAGTTTGGTTCCCATTCACTTCGGATGGGAAGCGGGCCAATTTCGCGTGAAGCTCTTCGACAAAACGGGTCGATTGTTTGCACTCGACGGCCCCCGCAATGCCATCGGTCGAGACTTCGAAGGAACGTGGACAGCCAAGCAGCCACGCCACGCGAACGCCGGAACACCGGGAGTGGAAGCCGAGTCGGATCACAAACTTGTGGTCTCGATTTCAGGTTCCGACGCCGTGTCGATCGGTGAAGAATTTCGCGTAGCGCGATTTTCGGCGACCAAGGGTGGTCGCTTCGCTTGCAGCCACACTGGCTCAATGGTGAACGAAGGCAAACAAACGCTCACCGGCAAACTTCAGAACGGCATCGTCAGTGGCGGCGCGGGGCAAACCAGTTTCACCTGGAACCAATGTGTCGCGTGCGGCCTTTGCACGCCGGCCGCGAAACTGTTCGTGCTCAAGTTGCACAACGGCAGACTGCTGCTGCACGAAACCGACGGAAAGAACCCGGTGGTCGTGACCGAGTTTGCGCGTGGGGGCTAAGGTGCGATCCAAGTAGCCCTACCTAGAAAGACCAACCGACGTTCAGGTGCACAAGCGGCCCCACCACGGTCTGCTTGTCAGTCTCGTTCCAATTGAGCTTCAGGCCGCCCGGTCCCTCGAGCGTGAACCCGATCGGCGCGATGTATTTGTAACCCACGAATGGACCACCGCTAACGGCGAATACGCCCTTGCCCGTGTCCAGCTGCAAGACACCGGATGGTTCGAGGACTGCGCCGAGTTGCATGCCTTGGTTGAAGTCGCCGATGAGATAGTAGCGCGGTGACACACCAACTCCGAGAAGGGCCGCTCGCGTGGTGTTGCTCCAGGGGGTAGTCGAGACATCGCCCGCGAGAACATGTGATCGAGGATCAAGTTGAGCAACTTTCTTGACTAGTTGCGGATCCTCAGCAGATGCAGTGAAGGCGATGAGTGAAGCAGCGGAAAAAGAACAGAGGGCAGTACGCACTGATGAAACTCCTTTGAGAAGTTACCATCAATGCAAACGTCGTGGACGTCGCTGACATCAGTGAACGCTAGAAGAAACCCACGAACTTTATGCGCGTGTAACCATTGGCTTACGGCTGGCCATGCGTTCCCACCCACGAATGGGACCACAGACGCCACGAGCCAGCCCCTCACGTCTGGCGCTTACTCGCCGCAAGCAGGAGAATGTCGAACGACATTGATGCTAACGACACCCGTGCCTGTTGGTCACATGAGATCTGCCTTCTCCCTTTCATGCGTGGTCTTGTTGGCGTGCGAAACGTCAGCACCAGGTTTCAGCGACAGCGGCCCCACTGGTTCTGATGCGCCGTTTGCGGATGACGGCGTGTGCTCGCTGCACGGGCCCGTGACCGTGCGCACCTGCACAACGTCGGCGAACGACTATACGCCGCGCGTAGCTAGCTCGAAGGGAACGCGGTTTCCGATTTGTATCTCGGACGACAACGTCTACCACCCGATCAACCCGGACGTTCCTTCGAACTCGCGCATCGCAGCGGTCGAGGAGATGGCAAAGCTCCTCAAGTTCGACGGTAGCGCGCGTCCAACGTCCGATGATTTTCTGAAAGCTCGCGTTCTCTACACGCAACCTGAGGGGCTCGATTCCCGCGTGCAGCGCCGCGAAGACATTCACTTCGCAAAGGCCACGGTCAACGGCGTGCCGAAAGAATGTAAGGACATGACCCCCGAGGAGCGGGCCCCGTTCGCCGATCGTTGCGCAGGGCCCGAAAAGCTCATTCCGCTCATCAACGATGCCCTCGCCAAAGGTGCCGTAGGTACAGACGTGACGCTTCAGGCCGCGCGCATGGAGGCGGCGATGGTTTGGTTTATGTGGCTATCATTCTACAAGGAGTCGCAAGGGTGTTTCGGCGATCCCGGGCAGTGCGATTCGACCAGCGCGTATTGGGGTGGGCAGCAAGACGTCAATGCCGCACCGCTTGGCTACGGTAAGATCGTTCGCAATTTCTCAGACGAGAGCTATCGCCGCGGCTGGGATGCCGTGCTCGCGATTCGGTGTGCATACGACTACGGCACTGCGCAGCCGAGCGCGCCAGACCTCGCAGCCGTCAAAGAAAAGGCGCGCGATCAAATCGATCGCATGAACAATCACGCGCTCGCTCTGTTTGTGCGAAGTAAGATTGCGGCGATGCCATGCGACGCGCCATATGAATCACTCCGCACCTTGGGACCGGTACTCGACGTTGTCGCGCGCGCGATCGATCCGGCAAAGGCTGACATGCTGAAGGCCGAGTTCCAAAAGCCCGCTGCACAGTTCAATCGTGATGGCGTGCTTGCAGCGCTCGACGAACTTTTCGGCTGCCCGTAACGATGCCGCCTGCTGCGAACTTCGTATCGCACGCGGTTACGATCGGAGTGCTCGCTGTGACTACGGCCGCGAGCGCCAGTGAGCCGTTGGAAGAGGTCCGCGTGGCCGGCACGCGCGAACCAGGTCTCGAGACAAAGGCGCTCTCGATCGCAAGGCACACAGAGTTCGAGGAGCGTCTGCCGCGCTCAGCGCCTGATGCGCTCAGGTACGAGCCCGGTGTGTTCGTGCAGCAGACCGCGCACGGGCAAGGCTCTCCCATCGTGCGTGGCTTTTATGGGTCGCGCGTCCTCATTGCGATCGATGGGGTCAGACTCAACAACGCGACGTTTCGTCAAGGCCCCAATCAGTACTTCTTCACGCTCGACGCTCAGACCATCGATACCATCACGGTCGTTCGTGGTGGTGCGTCCACACTATTTGGCACCGATGCGTTGGGGGGTGCCTTTCTGGTGAAGCCGCTCGCTCCTGCGTTTGCCGACCCGGGTAAGCAATTGAGCATCCACCCGAAAGTGCACGGACAGTTTCGCTCGGCAGATTCGCAGTGGGCGGGACGCGTGTCGACCGAGCTTCGGACTGAGAAGGTCGCGATTTCTGTAGGTGCAGGATACACGTATGCGAGTTTGCTGCGTGCGGGCGGCGTCGTTAACAACCCCAGCGACGGCAAGCCAGCGGAGGTTCCGCGATTCGATCGCGATGGCGTCACACAACTGGGCACCGGCTATCGTATCGGAGCCGCAGATGCGACGATTCGCGTGAAGGTCTCGCGAGACCTAGTCGCGATCGCGGCGGCGCAGCTTTTTCGACAAACCGACACGCCGCGAACCGACCTATGTCCGCCGCCCTTTGGTGTGGTCGGCGACTGCCTTGTGATCGATGAGCAATTTCGAACGATGGTCTACGTGGGGCTCGACGGAAAGTTCGGCCCAGGGGCGAAGAACTCAAAATTGCGTTTGTCCTTTCAAAGGCAACACGAATACGCGACGCGCACGAGGCCGCTGTCGCACGTTCAGAATGGTGCCATCGACAACGTGTCGACTTATGGAGTCTCCTTCTCCTCTGAAACCGAAAGAGTCAGCCTCGGCGGCAACACATGGCTCGACTTTTTTTGGGGTGCCGACGCCTACCTCGATCGTATTGAGTCAACCGCGTGGGCCAAGTTCACCGACACCTCGCAGGTCTTTCCCTACGCGCGTGGGCAATACCTCGAAGGGTCTACCTACACGACGGCCGGTGGCTACGGTCGCACCGAACTCAACGTTGGCAGGGGACTCACCACCGTCATCGGCGCGCGCGTCGGTCTTGCGTCAGCTTCACTCACCAGCGATACCGAATCGGGTAAGCCTGCGATGACACCGACCTGGGGCGCATCCGCGGCGGAATTGCGGGTGCTCGCGCGACCATTGCCTTGGTTGTTCTTCTCGTTCGGCGGCGATCATTCCTTTCGAGCACCAAACCTCACTGACCTTTCACAGCGCCAACAAACGGGGCCAGGCTTTCAAATTGAAAACCCGGCCATTGCTCCAGAGCGGCAGTGGACCCTCGAAGCCGGGATGGGCATTCGGAGCGAGAAAGTGCGCTTCGACACATGGGTGTATCGTGCAGTTATCGACGGGTACCTCACGCTCTTGCCCAAGTCGATTTCAGATTGTCCGCAGGGACTCTCCGCAGAGTCGTGCGCGTCGTCGTGGTCGCGCTATCAGCTGGTCAACGCCACAAGCTTGTCGGTGATGGAAGGCGTCGAAGGTGCGCTGAAGCTATTTCCGCTCCCGTGGCTTCGCGTGCAAATGACTGCTGCGTTTGCACGCGGTGAGGGTCCCAACCCAGGTGGTTCCGTCGCATTCAAGACGGTTCGGGAGACTGCGCCACGCGTACCGCTTTCACGCGTGCCCCCCGCGAACGGTACGGTCGACATTCGCGCGACGTTGCCCAAGGGTATGTTTGCCGGCGCATCGCTTCGTTGGGCGTGGCTGCAATCTCGCCTCGCGCTGAGCGATCTTACCGACTACCGCATTCCAATCGGCGGCACTCCCGGCTTCGCCGTTTTCGATGTGCGGTTCGGGTATCGCTATCGACAGAATCTCGTGATTCTTGCGCAGCTCGAGAACCTCTTTGACTCCGCGTATCGAAGTCACGGCTCTGCGGTGAACGGGCCAGGTCGAGGGATTTCGGTGTCAGTCGAGGCTTCATATTAGATGAACGGGTGTGAATCCACATGAGCCGATTTCGTTTATCGACAACGGTCGTCCTTCTTGGCGTGACGAGCTTCTTTGCGGACGTGGGATCCGAGATGGTCTTTCCGCTCTTGCCGGTCTTTGTCGCCGACACACTCGGCGGAGGTGGCATCTTCGTCGGAATCATTGAAGGCGTGGCAGACGCCGTTGCGAGCGTGCTCAAGTTCTTCACAGGACGGGTCGTCGATCGGCTTCCTCGTCGCAAACCATTGGTGCTCGCAGGCTATGCGCTCGCGACCGCAGCACGACCTCTCTTGGCGATCGCGCTGCTCCCTGGCACGCGCTTGCGGTGCGCGTGCTTGATCGAACAGGGAAGGGCATTCGGTCTGCGCCTCGAGATACCCTGATTGCAGACAGTGCGGATCCCGACGCGGTCGGCCGCGCGTTTGGATTTCATCGCGCGATGGATCACGCAGGAGCGGCAGTGGGTCCCTTGATCGCCTCGCTCCTCGTCATGATGCAAGTGAACATTCGAACGATCAGTTGGATCGCCGCGATTCCGGGTTTGTTCGCAGTGCTCGCGGTGGGTTGATTCGCGAAGCGCCGCGGGTAGTGCCCAAGAGCGCCGTCTTAGATGCGAAGGGCGCACTGCCCACGTCGCTGAAGCGTTTTCTCGTCATCCTCCTCCTCTTCTCAATTGGCAATTCGTCGGACGCATTTCTCTTGCTGCGCGCTCGCTCGATGGGCGTCTCACTCGCCGCAATTCCGATTCTTTGGGCGGTGCTCAGCATCTCGAAGTTGGTGTGGTCCTACGCAGGCGGCGTGCTTTCCGATCGCTTTCCACGCGCCAGACTCATCGTGATCGCGTGGCTCGTCTACGCGGCGACCTATCTTGCGCTCGGTTGGGCCGATCGCGGCTGGCAAGCATGGTTGCTGTTCGTCATTTACGGTGCGTTCCACGGCCTGAGCGAACCAGCAGAGAAAGCCCTGGTGAAAGATCTCGCGCCGCCACAAAGTCGAGGCACTGCGTTCGGCTCGTACAACTTCATCATCGGCGTGGCATCGGTTCCTGCAGGCATTCTTACGGGATGGATTTGGTCAGCGTACAGTCCCCGATCGGCCTTGATAGTCGGCGCGTCGATTGCGCTCCTCGCGGCGATGCTGCTTGCAACTTGGATGAGAACAAGTGGCCGCGAAGAAGCTGAATCGATCGATTCAATTGCGTCGTGAGCGCGCTCGATCACGTCACGGCGTTGGAAGGCCGAGAGCCTGTTTCATCTTCTGAATGTCGGCGAACCGCTGGGCGACGTGCGTGTTGCTCCACTGCCGGGTCGAAGCGACGGGCGACTTTGACCCCGCAGCTTTAGACATCCACGGAGCGGGATCGATCACTCCCCCCTTGATGCTGACCGGTTCGAGAAGGCTGTCAACACGGCGAAACTGCTTCTGTTGAAGCTTGTTCAGCTTTTTCATGTCGGCAGCCTTTTGCTGAAGGCAGAACGCCTCGGCTTCGAGAAAGCCTGCCATATCGATTTTTTTCTTGGCGGGCCACTCGGCCCACCAGTTGTTGACGACCATGGTCTCTTCATCTTCGCGCCCATAGGCGTCACGCGCCTTCACGTGGAGCCGAAAGGCGAGGCGCTTGCCGCTCGTGTAGATCGTGATGCGGGAATCACTTTCTGAAAGCAAATAGCCCGACTTCTTCAGAGCGCTCAGCTCAGGAGGGCCTTTCAGTTTCGAGAACGGAACCCATTTTCCGTCGTCGTCCATAATTTCAACCGTCCAGGCGAACATGACGCACTGAATGGAAGGAAGGGCGTTCCCTTTGGCATCTCGGTACGCGCTCTTGGCGAGACTGGGAATCGTCAACGCAGCATCGAGTTGAAAGGTTGGGAAGGTCTTAACCGTCATCTTAGAAGCATTGTTGTTGCAGCCTGGGTACATCTTTGACCCCAAGCTCTCGGTGGGCGGGTCCGATAGCTTTTGGGCTTGCATCCCCTTGGGCGGAGCGAACACCAACTTGGTTACCGGGATGCCCAAGTCATCGCGATCAATCTCGCGATCGACTCGCTCAAGTGGCCCGCCTGCACTCTTGTCGAAGACGCTTACAACGTACTGCTCGTCGGGCGACGGTTCATACTCGGGTTCGAGAAACGGGTCGTCAGACGAAATGGAGAAGGTCTTGCCCGAGTACGGGACCCCCGTTGAGAGCACCTTGTTGCCGCGGCGCCATTCGTGCGCGATCGTTTGACCGCCTGCGTTCCAAGTGGTGCCGGCATTGATGAACCCTGAATTGCGATCGGCAACGAAGCCGCGGTAGAGCATGCTGGGCACGGGCTCGTAGATGATCCTCGTTTTCCAATCCGGCGAGCAGAGCGAATATGCTGGCTTGAGGCCTTCGCTAAAGTTGATCTGCTTGGTCTCGATTCGGAACTTTTGGTTTTCAGGCCTAGGCACGAACTGTGTCTCAGGAACGCTTCGATCCGCGTTCGCAGGAAGCGTCTCCATGGGAAACTCTTTGGCACCGGCCTTGACTGTCGTGGTCGCCTGAACCGTCGCTTGGTACTCGATCCAAGTCGGGTTTCGCTCAGGTGCGCGCACCATCGCGAACCGGATTTTCTCAGCCTTGGATGATGCGCCACCGCCCTGCGGCATGCTCGAGCCACCAGCACTCACCGATCCATCGGGAGCTTTCTGGATCCAATCCTTCGTGGAGATCACCTTCGCGTTAGCGGGAAGTTTCCAATGCGTCGACGCGGGTTGAAAGACGGCTTCCTTGCCAAACTTGGGAAGGTTGCCAAACGAAAACGTTGCATCGTAAACGTCGACACCTTCGGGCGGAATGCCAGGAAACAGCGCTGGGTCAGCTTTAAATCCGACAACCTTGGTGACTTGAAGTTGTGACGTCACAATCGCCGTCGTCCAACTCGGCGTGAACTCGTGGACTGCCCAGCCCGAATTAACGAACGGATAGTGCGGCAGGTAGTCAACAAACGCCCCGCCAATTCCGAGGGTCAGCGTCGTCAGCCAGAAAACGTCGACGGGATCGGGCTGTGTATGAAAGCTCGCCGCAAAATTGTGTGTGGGACAACGACCGAGACCCGGCACAACTGGAGGACTCACTAAGCCAAACGCCGCTGCGGTGTAACCGCCGTTGTTGTCAATCATCACGCGATCGCACCCGAACTTCACACCGACTTCGAGCACGCCTTTCTCGAGAAGCTTCGCGGGCTGCGGCTGATTGAGAAAGCTAAGATCGGCGACGAAATACGGTCGGTTCTGATCGGGCCATTCTTCGTAAACATAGTTGATGAATACGGGCCAATCGGTTCCGCTTCCCGATGCTTTCCCCGCGTCGGCAAGCGAAATGACCGTGGTCGTTGGATCGGGATCCCACGTCTTTTGGCCGCCGAGCGCGAAGTGGTAACTGCGATCACGAAAAACGATTCCGTGAATCGGGTGGATTTCCATTTTGCCGGTGATGCCCGCGCGCGGATGTTGGTAATCGATCGCAAGCATGCCGTGGAAGAGCACGTTTTTGCCCTTCAGTCGGCTGGCGGAACTCGTACCGCCCTCTCGAAAAAATTCGTAAATGGATCGACCTTTTTCGCGGCGGGTTGCCGCATCAACCAACTCCTCCGCTTTGTCGTTTTGCCGAAGGGTAACTTCGGCGCTCGGCTTGAAGTCACTGCCTGTGCACCACTCCTTGTTGCAGTTGCCCGCATCCCAATCCCAGTTCGCTTTGTCTGCCACCCAGTTGCGATAGACCTTGTGATCGGAGAAGCGATCCCAAAGCTTGTAGTTCGCAAGGATTTGGCCGTAGAGCTTTCGGCAATCTCCGCTTACGCCGTCGTCTTTGCAGGTCGAGAGCGCACCGGCTGCCGCGAGTTCTTTCTGATTCCGTTTCGCGAAATGCCGGATGAAAGCGCCCGCAAGCTTGCGAAAGGAGCTTTGCCCTTCGTCCCAAAACAGCTCGAGGAACCTGTCGAGTTCGAGTGTGCACTCTCGACCGTAGAGCTCTCCGTCACAGGCAGCCGGACCAAACTTGAAGGTCCAATCGTTGTCGCCGCCGCCTTCGTAGCGGTCCATGCTGTGGAGACGAACGACGATGCCCTGATCGTTTTTTCCCTTTCCAGGAAACTCGACGTACCTCAGCGTGTCGTAGTCAGCGTGGGCGTCGTTCGCGATCAGCGCGACAATCGAGAAAGCAGGGCCAAGACCCTTAGTCAGCGTGCGCAAGCTCATTTTTTGCAAACCCCTGTTCGCGGATTCTACCCGAAGATCGCAGTCCAGCGAGACGATTGACGAACTCGCGAAGAAGCAGGGCAGACTCTATTTGTAACAACACTTATACTATTTACAAGGTGGACGTCGAGGGTTCAAGTAATCAAAGGGTTGAGAGTTGCCGCTTTCGACCCTTTTACGTTTGCACCCACCGATCATGGGGTACTCCCACCGTCTGAATCTGGAGCTGAGTCGTTGTCGTTCTGAACATCGATCGGCGTTGTCGTGTCATTGGCCCCGAGCAGCCGAACGTGTTCGAAGCGTTGCGCTTTGCGTGGGTCCACCAGGTGAATCACTTTGGCGAGTGCTGCGCGCTGTTCGGTTGAGCCCAATCAGAAGAGGTCCACGTAAGGCAGTGCGTCGCCCATTTGGCTCGGCTCGGTTCGATCGCTCACATCGCCAAGACCGAGTTGTCCTGACCCGTTCCAACCCCAACACTTCACACGGTCATTGTCGAGAAGCGCACACATGAAGGAAATGCCGTGCGTCACCATCTTGGTCGTTCGGCCTAGGCCGAGACTCATGGCGGGCATCGCGTCCCCCATCTCGCCCGTGGCGTCGCCCCGGTCGTTACTGTCGCCGATACCAAGCGGGTAATGCTCGCCCCAACACTTCAGGCTGCCATTGTCGAGCGCCGCACAGATGCTACTGCCCATCGGGCCTGCAGAGATCGAAGTCGCGGTGCGGCCCGTGCCGAGGTTGACGGCAACGAGCGCGTCACCCATCTCGCCCGGGTTATCACCAAATCGCGTTGTCGATGGAAGGCCTGCGCCAAGCTCGCCGTGAAGGCCCTCGCCCCAACACTTGATCGTTCCATTGTCCAAAAGAGCGCACGCCGAACGCGACGAGACCGCGTGCATCTTGGCCGTACGACCTTTGCCCAAGTCTAAGGCAGCAAGGGCGTTGCCCATGGTGGAAGAGCTTTCACCGCGAATGGTGGTATCGCCAAGTCCGAGCTGGCCTATCGCGTTCCAGCCCCAACATTTGGTCGTTGCGTTATCGAGCAACGCGCATTGCGCTGCACCTCCGACCGCAAGCGATTTCACGGTGCGGCCCGTTCCGAGAGCGACTGGCGGAAGATAGTCGCCCATGTCGCCGGAACTTGTGCCGCGCTTCGGGTCAAACGCGCCGAGGCCCAGCTGAAAGTACCAATTGTCGCCCCAGCACTTCACTGAATCATCGTCGAGTAATGCGCACACGTGCTTCAAACCGGCTCCGATTGCCTTTGCCGTGCGGCCCGTACCCAAGTTGACCGCAGGCAACGCGTCGCCCATGTCCGATGGCTTGCTGCCACGCGGGCTCGAGTCGCCAAGACCCAGCTGCCCGAAGTCATTTGCTCCCCAGCACTTCACCGATCCATTGTCCAAGATTGCGCACGTGAAGTAGTTCCCCGTGGCGATCGCAACTGCCTTGCGGCCAGTCCCCAACGACACGGATGGAAGTGACGCTCCCATCTCCCCGGATGCGTCGCCACGCTTGTTCGTATCGCCAAGACCAAGCTCACCTTGCGACGCGCTTCCCCAACACTTAACGCGCCCATCGGAGAGCAGCGCGCAAACATGCTCGCCCCCTGCAGCCAAGGACACGACGCGAAGTGCACCGGCATCAGGGGTGTCGACCTTGGCGTCTTGCATGTCCCCTTGCACGTCTGCGGCAGCATCCTGTGGCGCGTCCACCGTTGCGTCTGCTCCGGCGTCGATCCTTCCATCCGTAGAGTCTTCAGCAGCCGACCCATCCGTCGAACTGTCGGCAGCTACGGTCGCGTCGAGGCCGGCGCGACTGAGCGGGTCGCTACAGGCCGCGGCAAAGGCCACGAGAAATAAGAATGTTTGCCTCGAGGTGCGCCCTGCGATGCCCAAAGAACGCGCTTGATTGTCAATACTCGGAACTTTCTTTGA
>JAHFDZ010000105.1 GCA_023248745.1 Myxococcales bacterium
AAGACTGCGAGGCAGATTGCGGGAAACTCGCGGACGCACGCTCAGCAGGATACCTTGAGTCGTCCGTGAGCCTTCGGTTCCTTCGTCGATCAGCGCTCGTCGCGCTCGTGCTCGCCGCCTGCGCCGCGCCGCACTCAGGCAAACCGCCAGTGTCGCATGTGGTTCCTCCATGGCGCCCTGGTGCGCTAGGCGAAGCGGCTCCCGAACGTTTGCCCGCATGGACGCATTGGGAGCCGGTGACGGTGCCGATACTCCACGCACCGCCGCAACCTGGAGCCGCTGCGTTGCTCATGAGCAATGAGGTTGAGGTGAAACTCGGCGCGAGTGCCGCGGCGGAGATCCACGCGAACCGTTTGTGCGTTCTTGCAAAGGCGGGATCGCCTGAACGAGCGTCGAGTTTGCTAGTGGGTTTTCGTGCTGAAAATGTGCCATATGTAGTTACGTTTTCGACTCTGATGGAGGTTGCCCATCGTGCGTTCGACGTTGCAGTTGGGCACGCCGCGGTCGTTCAATGGGACCCTGCGCTTCGCAAGCTGCTTCTTCGTCTTTCGGAGCGCCTCGAGCGCGAACAGCGCGATGCGAAAACGGACCTCGTGCCAGCGTATTTGACCGCGCGCGGGCTCGCGGCGGTTGCGCGCGCGCTGCTTGATCCAAAGTTTGTTCCACCGTCGGACCTCGCGAACGTAGTGAAACTCGAGCTCACGCACATCAGCAAGGGAGAGGCCGTCGCGAAAAGCGATCTCTTGCAGGTACCTATCGACTATCCGCGCCTGTTCGCTTCGACGGTTCATCAACCCGCAGCGCTCCGGGCAATGGCGTGGCTCGAGCAGGCAGCATTCGTTCTCGTTGGACGCGGTGAGGAGGGTCACATTGGCGAAGCGAGCGTTGCGCTCGCACGCACCCATACCCGTGCATCTCTTTTGCTTGCGCGTCTTCTCGATCCACGTCTCGATGCCGAGTCCTCCGCCTCGTGGGAAACGATCGAACGAGCCGCGCATTTTTTGTGGGGCAGCTCTGACGATCTTTCCCCGCGTGACCTCGCGGCGCTCGCTTCGCGTGTAGGCGCCTCGCTCGAAGATCCAAAGTGGATTACAAATGTCGTGCTTGTCGATCGTCTTCGAAATCTTGCGCGAGAGAATGCTTCGCCCAGTATCTATGACGGCTCGGGGACATTTTCGCTCGACGAGAAGCGCTCGAAGGTGACCATTTCGCCCACGGTCAGGATGTTTCCTGCACGCGCAACGACCGACGCATTGGTGCTGCAGTCGCTTGTCTATCCCTTTGTGGGTGCACAAACTTCGGGATCGAAGTCAGACGTAGCGCGCGACGCACGACGTGTGTTTCCGCGCGTGCTTGACGTGCTCGCGTTTCTTGGCTCTGACGAAGCGCGCGCGAAATTGCGCGAACAAGGAGATGATGCTTTCGAAGGTTTCGACGCGCAGTTTAAGCAACTTGTGTCGGTTCGACCCTCATCGCGAAGTCTCGAATGGCACAGCGCTGTTTATGTATCCATGTTGGATACAATTGCCACCTATCTCGGAAAGTCGGTCGCCGATACTCGTCTCGGTGAAACGTCCGCAGCGCCCTTGAGACAGATGCGCCTTGGGGCTGCTGGGGCCGCTTGGACGCGCATTCGCTTGGCGTCAGATCGTTTTGCGTTTGGCCAAGTAGCAAAGCTTGCCCCCATGCCCACTCCCGTGACCACGTCGGTTGAGGCGTACGTCGAAGAGCACCCCGAGGCGATCGCCAAGTTGCTTGCCTTTGTTCGGCAGCTCGTTCGCGGGTTCGAAGCGCTTGGTGCGCTGGAAGAGGGAAGCAACGCGCGCGCCATTTGTAACGAGATCGATGACATATTGTGGGACGCGCTGGGCGTCGTAACAAAGCAACTCAATGACGAACCACTCGACGACAAGGCGCGCGAATTTCTTGCAACGTTTCCAGAGCGCCTTGCGCGACTCGAGGTGGACCGCTCGTCAGCAAAGGTCGAAATTCACCACGCGCCCGAGTTTGCCCTCTTCTCGTTCGCCGAACTTGACGGCTATCAGTCTGCTGCTTGGACCATGACACGCCAGGGCACGCACGAAGCGATCGTTGCACTTGGTCCAGTCGATTCCTATCGAGAGGTGCTTGCCAACGTCGCGAGCGCACCCGAGAAGTAGGAAATGGCTACTCTGCTCAAGAGCGCGTCGATCGACTCCATCGATCGGCCGCTCGCGGGTGTCGCGTGGATGCTTCTGGCGCAATTTTGCTTCGCAGTGATGGGCGTTGCAGGTCGCGTCAGTTCCTCGGTCGCGCCTTGGCAAGAAGTGCTGCTGGTGCGGTTCGTTGCGGGCGCGTTTGCCGCGTGGCTTCTCGCGCGTCTACGCAATGTACCGCTCGTTATTGTCGACAAGAGGGCGCAGTTCGGTCGTTCGTTCTTTGGAACTGTCGCTGCGCTTGGTACATTTTATCTTCTCGCGGCGAGGCAGATGCCGCTTGGCGATGCCGTGACTCTATTTGCGGTCTCGCCACTGCTCGTCGCCGTGCTTTCGTGGCCTGTGTTGGGCGAGAGGGTCACCAAGCGCAGCGCCCTTGCCATCGTTGTTGGCTTTGCCGGCGTCGTGGCGATCGCAAAGCCATCGTTTCAAACGGCGCCCGTTCTCGTACTCATCGGATTCGTTACCGCAGCCTCGACTGCGATTGCGATGATGTGGTTGCGACGGATGGGCTCAAGCGAGCGCGGCGAAGCGATCGTGTTCAACTTTTCGATCTTCGGTGCAGTCGTGGCATTGGTAAGCGCCTTACCCATTTTGACGTGGCCCAAGGGGTACGGTCTTTTGTGGCTCTGCCTTACCGGCTTGACCGGTGGTCTTGGGCAGCTCTGCATGACGAAGGCGTATTCGCTCGCGCAAGCGGCTCGCGTGAGTGCCGTAACGAGTACTGGCATTGTGATGACGCGCATTTTGGCCCTCGTCGTCTTCTTTGAAGTGCCCACGTTTTGGCAGTGGGCTGGTACGGCGTTGGTCCTATTTGCAACCGCTGCAGTTGCGAGCAGTGGCATCCTGAAAAAATAGTGACCACGACTGGGGAACACTGACGCGCCGGAGTTCGTAACGTTCATGGTGCAGCGGCTCCCGGCAATTTCTCCCCCAGGAGTCCGGTCCGTTGCACCTTTTTTTCCCGCACTGCAGAGTTGGTGCAACTTCTAAAGATGCCAAAGAAGTCGATCGGTTCGAAGCCCGTCCGTTCCTCCGATGGTGAGCGCCGCAAAGGTGCAGATCGTCGCAAGGCCGACGACAGACGTGAGTTCCCGCCTAGGCCAGAGGGCCGACGGATCGGCGATGGTCGCCGGCGTGGCGAGCAAAATGGCTGAACAAGTCGCGCGCGCGCCCTAATGGTTGATTGAGGCCCAATACGATTTGACTCTCGGGTCGTCGGGCGTAGATTCCGGTGTGTCTTTTTCTTCCCGAACTTCACTATTTGCGGCACTACTTGCGGTTGGTTCCTTCGTTGCGGTCGCCTGTACTGGGGCTGAGCCTGAGCGTGTGTTGCCGAGCGGGGGACAGCCACAGGTCGACGCAAGCGTCCAAGCCGATGCCGATGCGTCCGGTCGCGTAAGGCCCACCAATCCGACGCTCGCGGCGCCAGAGGTCACGGCGTTGGTTCCAGCTGAGGCACCGCTTGGTGGTCCCGAAGTGGTGATTTCCGTCGAGGGGTCAGGCTTCATTAAGGAGTCGTTTGTTGAGCTCGAAGGGACAGCCCTCCCAACGTCCTATGAGACGCCCGCGCGTCTCACCACGGCCATTCCGGCGAGTGCACTCAAAAAGGCGACGACCCTCAAGGTTACGGTCAACACGCCCAATACGACATCGGGCGATGTTCGCAGCAACGTTGTCACATTCGCCGTGCTCAACCCGACGCCAACGCTCACGGCGTTGAGTCCATCAAGCACACTTGCCGCAACGAGCACGACCGGAACGGGTCTCTCGCTTCTCATCAGCGGTTCGGGCTTCTCCGAATCGGCGATCGTCAACTTCGGTACGCTCGCGCTCACGCCCACGATTGTCGCAGTCGATAGTGTGCGCGTCACGGTACCGCTCACTGCACTTACGAACGCTGGGAGCGTTCCCGTCACGGTGTCGAACCCAGCGCCAGGCGGCGGAGCTTCATCGTCAATTGCATTTACGATCACCAATCCGAACGTGACACTCTCAAAGTGCACACCAACTTCGATCACGGTGGGCGCTTCGACAACCGCGCTGTCAATCGAGGGCGTGGGATTCGTGACCGGTTCGAAAGTGAGCTTCAACGGTAGCGACATTGCAACAACATATGTTTCGTCAACAAAGTTGACCGCATCCGTTCCCTCGACGGCGCTAACGACAACGGGTGCGTTTCCCGTGTCCGTTACAAACCCGTCGCCGGGTGGCGGCGTTAGTTCTCCCCTCACGGTCAGTGTTGTGAACCCATCGCCTACGGTGAGCGTCCTTTCGCCGTCGAGTGCAACAGCGGGTGCGAGCGCAACTGCGGTTACGCTGACGGGCACGGGCTTCGTGAGCAGCTCACGCGTTCGGTTCGACGGTACAGAAGCAACGACGACGTACGTCAGCAGCACAAGCCTGAAGGCGACGCTCAGCGCAACCCAACTCGCAAGCGCAAAGACAATCACGGTTACGGTGCTCAATCCGGCTCCCGGTGGGGGCACGTCAAGTAGTCAGAGTCTTACGGTCGCCAATCCGGTGCCTGTATGGGGATCGGTAGCTCCTTCGAGCGCATTCGTGGGCGCTTTAGACACAACGATTACGGTGACTGGCAGCAAGTTCGTTTCGACTTCGATCGTTCAGGCGGACGCAACCGATCTCGCAACGGTCTACAAAAGCGCAACTGAACTGTCTGCGAAAATTCCAGCGTCAAAGTTGCTCACTACAGGATCAATTTCGATTCGCGTGCGTACGCCCTCGCCCGGCGGCGGCACTTCGAGTAGCGGCACGTTCACGATCAGTGCGACGCCAAGTACGTGCACTTCAACGGGTGTCGACTATCCGATCACGAGCGCATCGAGCGTCACCGTGCCTTTTAGTTTCGTCTATGGTCCGCTCACACCGTTCAAGTCGACGAACTCCACGGCGTCGAGCTACACCTGCCCGCTCGCTTCGCTCGACACCAACGCTGAAGCGCAAAACTTTGGCTTCGCCGTGGTTCAGAATGCGACCGCGTCACCGATGTACTTGTCAGCAGAAGCGGTGTGTTCGGCTGTCGATGACGATGCGTTCATGGTGTTCTATCGCAATTCTACAACGAGTCCGATGACGGATACCGAACTCAAGAACTGCTCCGGATACGTTGCAGAAGGTGCGAGCGGTAGTGGCGGTCGCACGAGCTCGATCAATGCTGGCGGCTCAAGCTATTGTCCAGGACTCACTGTTGCGAATGGCGGCGCGATCAAGCTCGACGCGTGCGAGAAGCTCGTGATCGTCATGCAGCCTTACTATTATCCGACGTTCCCAACGCCCACGTCAGCGAAGGTGACGCTGTCGAAGCCGTAGGAAGTTACTTCTCGTGATCCGCTGTGTAGTCAGCGATTGGCTTCGTGAGTAAGCCGCCCCAAAAATACGAAGGTCGGTTCGGCATGAGATCCAACGTTGACTCACCCGTTTGCTTGAGGCACTGCTTTGCGTAGAAGTTCACCTCAGGGTTTGACTTAATCCCTCGCCGACATTTGATAGCGTCAGCGCTATCGAGCTTCTTGTACGTGACGGACGAAGGATCTTTGACGAGCCTAAGCCAGCTCTTTTCGATCGCTTCCCATGATCGCTCTGGCGACACGCGACCGGCCACCGCTCCGAAGTACTGCTGGAGAAAAAATTCGGTTGCAGCAATGGCCGTGTGTCCGGCGTGGCTGATGTCGACGGACGTGGGCTTGTATTGACTCGGGTCGCTGTATCGCGCGCGACCGGTCCAAATGACGTCGTGGTTTTCGTGCGCAAGCGTGTTGTGCACCGAGGGAATGTCAAGTGGAGCCGAGTGGGTATGGCCCGGTGCGCCGACGTTGCATGTGTACGAAGCGACATCGACGACTTGCCGAAAGTCCTCTGTGCGCACCGCATGTTCTGGGCTGAACGAATCTTCAAACGGATGCAGCGCGAGTCCGAGCAAGAAGTAAACGCGCTGAACTTGATAGACCCGGATGAAATCGCCACCCGCGACCACTTGAATGTCTTCTTCCTCGAGTCGACCATTGCGAAATTTCGCTTTGCCCGCGCTCACAGCGGCGAGATACAGCGTGCGAATGCGGTCGACCGATCGCTGGTGTGCGCTCGCTCGACCATCGGCTCCGCGATCAACCCGTCGGCGAAGGAAGTGATCTTCCTGCACAATCTCTTGCTCTTGCGCGACCGAATCGAAGCAGCGTGAGTAGCGCTTGGTGATGCCTACCGTGCTTGCGTGGTCGGGGCTTAGCCCACCTGTCTTGTCGGTGTGGAGCACGAATCCCATCGTGTCGACCCACTGCTGACCAAGGATTATCGATGCGACGTTTAGATTCACGGCGCCCCACGTTCGATCGCAGCCGTAGCCGCCGAGTGGCCACTGGACTGCCGGGACGTCCGCCGCGCGCGAAGACCCGTCATGCGCGGCAGCGAACGCTTCCCGTGCGCCTTTCAGCGTGCGTCCGATTGAGCGACAGCGCAGAGCTTCTGCGACCTTCGGTCCTGGTGCAAGTTCGCGCTTGAGCAAGCTCGCCGTGTCCTTCTTGTCGTCACTTTCGAGCGCGACCTTCCGAGCGCGATATGCGGCGACGTTGGTAATGAACTCGTGCCCAATCGGCGTTGCGATCGACTCCTGCGTGAAAGCATGGGCCAATGTAGGGACGGCCGATGCGGCTACGACTGTTGCCAGCGAAACGCTGACGCACCACTTACGCATTTGATCACCCCTGTGTTTGCGACTTTCAGCCTGACGCATCGGACACCATGCGCTTGCAAAAGGTAGACGTTGCAGAGTCACACTGACATCCGCTCATTGGCCAATATGGACCTCAAAGAGTTGCATTTCTGCGCGCGGCTCGTCACAGGACCTACATGGGCGCCTCTGTGTCTAGCGGCGTCGTTCGATTGCGCGTCGCCCGTGTTTGCTGTCGAACCACGCGCTCTTCACATGTCGCTTGAGTGATGATGCGTAGAGGCAATCGCGAAGGGCGTTGCGCTCATGGGTGATGGCGCTGTGGCCAAGGCTGCTACGTACGAAAATGGCCTGCGCTCGGACAAGCTCGCTGCGGGAGAGCGTTCCTTCGGCGCTTTCGTGTGCGCAGATGACGCCCTGTTGGCTGAGGTCTCGATAGAGTTTCTCGCTCAGAACGGCGGGCGTGCCCTCTTGTCCAAAGTAACTGACCAACTTGCGGCGCTTGGATTTGTCACCGGAGGTGAGCCATTTTTGAAAGACGTCGGCTTCGTTGTAAAGTGCATCAAAAAGGTAAACTTCTTTTACTTCAATGCCGCCGATCGCTATGGCTCTGCCTGCGGCGTGAAAGCCGCCCGAATGCGCGGACACGCAAATCGTACCAAGGCCAGCCCGAGGCCGGGGTGCGCGAGCTCCCAACGAGCGTCGAACGTCGTGGGTCGCTAGTGCGGTGCGAACGTCGCCCAACATTCTGGCGAAACCACCTTGACGCTCAAGCTTGCCGATTGACGAGTCGGCCGACTCTACGGGTCCTTGTGGCACAACGAGAATTGCATTTTGCTTACTGTCGAAGAGTTGCTCGCGAAGTTCGTGAAACGCGGTGGCCGCGCGCGCAGTTGTATTGTGACCGTGAAAGTGAACAATGACATCGATGACGCGATCAGGCCTATAGTGCGCGGGTACGAAGACGAGCACGGTCGAGTCGCGATAGCCGGCGCCTTCGCTCGGAAACGGCGCGTTTGGAAGCGAAAGATCGAGCGTCGTTCCGAGGTTCGACTGGTCAATATTCTTGACGGAATGGGCAGTTGCTGCTTCCGCGGCTTGCGTCGCAAGCGCCAAAGTACCCAAGCATCCCAAGAGCAGCGCCCGACGCGAAAACTCCATCCCTTACCGCTGACATAACGCGCTTCGATTGGCCAACTTTGCACCGTCCGCGGTAGAACGCTCTTGTGAACAAGCGAATTATTCATGGCGTGGTGCTCGCGTGCCTCTGTGGACTTGCCGTTGCGGGTGCGGTCGCCCTCGGCGAAGGCCCAAAACGCGACACGATGTTGCTCGTGCCAGAAGGCGCATTTCTGGTCGTTCGTGGTGACATTTCGACCTTGCGCAAGAGCGCAGCGTTTTCGAGCCTTCCGCTCGATAAAATTGGCATGTGGCTAAACGGCGATCGCGCAACCCGCATTTGTGGTTTTGATCCCACAGCCCGCGTCGGTGAATTTCTCGCGGTCGTGCCCGAAGGGGGAGACAAGGGCGAGTTCGCGATCGTCGCCAAAACGACGATACCGAAAGAAGACCTCATGCGTTGTGTCGAACGTCTTGCGCGCGAGGGAGGGCGCGACCTTGCAACGAAGACCGAGGGCCGAGACACGTCGATGACGTTGCCTAAGCAAGAAGGTGAACTCGTTTATCGAGAAGGCGGCATTCTCGCAATTGGTCAACGACCTTTCCTTTCTGTTCTTCTCTCAACACTCGACGGCAAGCTTCCCCCAGCGAAGGCCCAGTCACCGCACGCCCGTCTTGCGCACGAGCTTCGCGCGCCCGGGGAAAGCGGGCCCACGTCGTCGACAATCGTCGTCACCGTTGTTCTCCCTCGCAGCCTTCGCGAGCGACTCAAGGCCGAAAATAGCGGTCTTGAAGGGTCGACCACGATGGCAGGTGTGCTCGGCGTCGAATCCGCCGGTCTTGGCCTCACCACAGGAGCATCTGGCAGCATGACTGAACTGAAAGTGAAGTTTAGTTGCGAGGCGCCACAAGCTTGCGCGGAGGTCGACAAATTGTTGCTCGCCCAACGCTTGAAGTTATCGCAACAAATTGGATTACGAATTGCCGGCTTTGGTCCGGTGATCGATAGTTTTCGCACCGAACCCAATGGCGTCGATCTCAATGCAAGTGCGCGTATGCGAACCGATGATCTTTCACGGGCCATTGGTTTCGCGGCTGACTACTTGGGCAAAGCGCAATCCTCGGCCTCGGCTTCCGAAGCTCAGCCGTTAGCGCCCAATCCGGCGCCAGACGAAGTGCTACGCGCGCCCGGTTCAAAGAATCCCGCTTCCCCGAAGAAGAGTGGGGCCGAAAAGCCCCCACAACGTTGAACGTGAAGCGTCCCGAAAGCGGTGTTCTCAACTTCAGCAGGTGCGCGGGGGCGAAACAGTGTTTATGTTCGTTTTCTCGGCGGATTTTCGCCGGCGATCCCAGCATTCGCGATCAAGGAGACGGCGCATGGCAGGCAAGAATGTACTCGAGATTAACGACCTCAATTTCGACGCCGAAGTGCTGAAGAGCAAAGAACCCTTCTTGCTCGACTTCAGCGCAGTCTGGTGTGGGCCCTGCAAAGCGCTCGCTCCAGTCGTCGAAAAGTTCGCCGACGAGTACGTGGGGAAGGTTCGCGTGGGCAAGCTCGACATTGACGACTCGCCATCGGTGCCGTCAAAGTTCAGCATCCGCGGTGTTCCCACCGTCATCGCTTTCCGCGATGGTAAAGAAGTGGCGCGCCACGTTGGCGCGAACGCAAATAAAGAATTGCTCGCGAAACTCGCCGGGATTTAGCGGTACCCTACCTCTGTGATGACTCCTGACCCGCGCTACGCGGCGCTCAGCAAGACGCTTGAAGGCATGACCTTGGTCGGCTCGCGGGGCGCGCGTTACCGTTTGGCGGAGCGAATCGCAGAGGGTGGCCAAGGTTGGGTGTTTCGCGCGACTTGTGATGACCATCCGGTCATCGTCAAAGTGCTGCGCCCCGATGCAACCACGCCGGATGCGCTCGAGCGTTTCCGGCGTGAAGCCGACGTGCTGCGAACGCTGACCTATCCGTCGTCGAATCCGCACATCGTCCGCTTCTACGATCACGCGACCGTTACATTTAAGCTCGTTGGCCACGACGCGCATCTGCCGTTCACGGTGATGGAGTACGTCAACGGTGCGACGCTGTTCGACGTGATGCAGTCGTTGCCCAACAAGGGGCTCCCCGTGGCGCGCGTCATGTCGATTACGAACGATGTCGTTCAGGCACTTGACGTTTTGCACGCGAACAAAATTGTGCATCGCGACATGAAGCCGTCCAACATTTTGCTCACGCGTGAGGGTGAACGCGAGGTGGCGAAGGTCACCGATTTTGGCCTCGCCAAGGTGTTTGCGGTCAACGTTGCCAAGACGGCTGGGCTTGCCGGAGCTTCTTTGGGCTATGCGCCGCCCGAGCAATACGAAAAAGGCAATCGCCGCGTGACAGAGCGAACCGACGTCTTTTCGCTCGCCGCGATTGTGTTCGAAATGCTCACAGGCGAGCGCGCGTTTCCGTATCGCGCAGATGAGAATCCGCTAGTCGCCGTGAGCCGTATTCTCGCCGGACCTCGACCGTCGCTTGCGCGTATTGCTCACGGCCTTCCGTCAGAGCTGACACCCGACGTCATGACGCAGCTTGACCGCGAGCTTGCACGAGCAACCCATCCTGATCCGACTCAGCGGCATGGATCCGTCATCGAGTTGGGAACCACGTTGGGTCATATTTTGCGGCCGGTGAGCGAACGTTTCGATCTCATGACGAGGCGCGCATCCGAGCGACCCATTCCGGCCGCTGTTCTCGCCGATCGCGATGGCAACCCCGCGGCGTGGTCGTGGACGCATTTGGGCAATGCGCTTGACGATGTCACGGTGCGCACCGCTGTGCACGACACAGCGCGTGACCGGCTCATCGCGATGACCTCTGTTGGGCTTGCACAGCATGACGTGAGCGGTTGGAAATTCTGGCCGCTTCCAGCTGCGTTTGATTGGTCGCTCGTCAGAGGGATCGTACTTTCATCCGCGCGGGCAGACGTCCTCTTGGTGGGTCAAAAGGGGCTTGTCGCCTGGTGCTCCCCAACTGGCACGCTGACCCTAGTGCCGCATGTTGATGCGACCGCGACATGGCATGCGGCGGTTGCCGATGATTTGCGAGGCGTGATCGTTGCTGGCGAACGCGCAGGCGATGAAGACAAGTCGGTTTGCGCAATTGCCATTGCGGCCGATGTGGCGGCGAATGCGCCGATTGTGATTCCCGACGCGCTACCCCTGCGCGCGATGAGCCGCGGTTCGAATGGCGCGATCGTGATGGTGGGCGATCGTGGAACCCTCGTTTCGCTTGACGCCAATGCCTCGAAGCCGACGCATCACGGTTCAATTTGCGGCGGCGACCTTCGGGCCGTTTCGACACTCGGTCAAGAGTGGGCGGTGGTTGGCCAAGGGGGTCATGCGATTCGCATCAATGCGCAATACGCATCAAAGCTCGAGGTCGTCCAAACGACGCAAGACATCGATACGCTTCACGTTTCCAGTGGTGTTGCTTGGGCGGGCGCGGCGGGCGCACGAATTTTGCGTCGAAGCGACGAGGGTTGGGTGCGCATGACGGGACGACTTCCCACCTCTCAAGACGTTGTCGGCCTTGCCGTGAGTTCAGGTTCGGTGCGCGCGGTACTGCGCGATGGATCGCTGCTACTCGGACAACGCGGATGAGCGCTCGCTCGCCATCGCGCATGATTGTCGTCTTGCTTGTGGGCACGGCGCTCATGCATTTGCCCGTGTTTGGCGCGTACCTCGAAGCCGCGCGGCGGTTGGCGCTTCCCTATCCAACATGGATCGCGGGATTGCTTGCGTTTGCAGCGGGTGCGCTTTTTCTCGGTCGCGCGCGCGCGACGATGGCTGACTATCCACGGCCGCCATGGCGTGTCCGTCTGTTCGACGTGCCTTATTTTATCCACTGGTGCGCGGCGGCGTGGTCGTTCTTGCCATCGCTCGTCGCAGCTGTCGTGTGGCCTCTTGTTTCGCTTGCGCGCGGGCGAGGCCTCGAGTTGCCGTGGACCTTTTTCTTGGGCGTTTACATTTCTGGTCTCGTGGCGGCGGCGTGGGGCATTCTGGTGCGCCGCCGATGGGTGATCGTCAAGTACATTGATATTCCGATTGCTGGACTACCTGAATCGTTCCACGGATTTACCATTGCGCACCTTTCCGACTTGCACATCGGTTCGCTTACGCCGCGTGCGTGGGGGGAACGATGGGTGCGAATGGCGAACGCGCTAAAGCCAGATATCACTGTTGTTACCGGCGATCTTGTGACGAGCGGAACGCATTTCCATCAAGACATCGCCGACATAATTGCGGGTTTGCGCGCCGAAAGTGGCGTGTTCGTGTCGATGGGAAACCACGATTACTTTGGCGAGGGCGAGCCACTGATTTCGCTCATTCGCGAATCGGGTGTCACGGTGCTTCGCAATCAGGGACACGTGCTTGAACGACAAGGTGACCGTGTTTACCTCGCCGGTATTGACGATACGTGGACGCGCAGGGCTGATCTTGACGCGGCGCTCGAGGCTCGACCTGACGGTCTTTCTACGGTGTTACTTGCGCATGATCCCGCCGTGTTTCCGCTGGCGCGAGAGCGTGGCGTTGAGCTCACGCTGAGCGGCCATACGCATGGTGGTCAACTTGCTGTACCTTTTTTTGAGCGCACTTTTTCGCTATCGCACCTTGTTCACCGGTATCACCTCGGGTTGTACCAAGAGGGTGATGCGTCGCTCTACGTTCATCCCGGCCTCGGTACGACGGGCCCTCCGATGCGGCTCGGCGTCGCACCCGCGGTGGTTCTCATTCGCCTCGTGAACGGATGAAGCTCAGCGCTCGCTCGAGCCTGCAAGCAACATGAGGACAGACGGATCACTCTCGCGCACGACTTGCGCAACGCCACCACGCACATACTCCCAAGGGTGCGCCTGCCAAAGCTCAACGATGCGTTCCATCGCGGGTTCGTAGCGCAGCGCGAGGAGCACTTGCACAAGTCGTAGAAGTATCGCGGCATGCAGCTCTGCATGTTCGGGCTCAGCGTCGAGAGTCCACGATACCGGATCGAGCACAAGCGCCTGCAACGCCCGAGGCCCGAGCTCTTCGGGCCGAATGTGACAGATGCGCTGCATCGCGCTCTGCTGTTCGTTTGCCTCTTCACCCCAAATCGCGTCGTAGTACAAGCGATCGACGTCTTCGTTCTCGTCGCGGGGACGCATCGAGAGCATTGGACGAATGCCGCCGCGCATGTCCTCGAAGGATGGAGATGTGGGAAGGTTGGTGTCGATGCGAAAATACTCGCTGATCGTGTCGAGCGCTGGATGCTGCGTCGCTTCGGAAACCTCTTCTTGGGTGAGGCGTTCGAGTTTTGCTTTGCCCTTTTTGAGCTTTACGCGGTAGCCGAGCCAGACGCCTTCACCGACGAAGCGCACTTCACCTTCGCAGCCTTGCTCTATCGCCAGAAGAAACATCGCGCATAGCTGGTGCTTTCGACTTTCGAACGCTTGCGAGGAAAGGCGGCCGAGCACTTCGATCTGATCGGCATGTTCTTTGAGCTGAAAGAGGCCTCGCCCGCCGACCCGTGGAAGTTCGCTCAGGAGATCGGAGACGTAAGAAGGCGGCGTTAGCGGTGAGCGGGGAAACACTTGCATGACGATCGGAATGTCAACCGGGTTGACGAGCATACGTTTCCACGCCGCGGCCTTGCCGGGTGGAAAGCGGAGCTCGCCGAAAACGGTGACGTCGTACGCCATGATTCTTCAGGAGAGACCCCATAGGGGGTTCTCGTCAAGGCGAGGTATCGTCGCCAGGCGTTTCGCTAAGGTCGATCCATTCCGCGCGAGCGAGCGCCGTATCACCGCTGTAGATCGCCATGGGTGCAATCGCGCGGACTGTTTCACGGAGCTGAGGTGGGAGTGCGTTGAGGCTGATCATCTGCGCGGTGATGTCCACTCCCGCGAACTTCAGGACTTTTTCAATGAGCGAGGAGCTCTCTTCTGGATACTCCTCAATGGGCGCATCGCTCGGCAAATGACTCAGTTTGCGCGCTTCGGCGAGCGCTTCGCGCATACCGCCCAATTCGTCTACGAGGCCGATTTTTTGCGCTTGCTGTCCCGTCCACACGCGGCCTTGACCCACAGCGTCAATTTGCTCTTTCGTGCGCTTCCGACCCCGGGCAACGCGATCGAGGAACGTGTTGTAAAACTGTCCGACTTTGCGTTCGAGAAAAACGCGCTCTTCGTCCGTGAAGCCGCGGAAGAGCGACTCTGCGTCTGCACGAGGCGCCGTACGATGGGTCTCGACGTTTACGCCGATACGTTTGAGCAGCTCACTGAGATCGGCCTTTCCGTAGAAAACACCGATCGAGCCCGTGATGCTGAGTGGAAGTGCGAAGATCTTCGTAGCAGGAGCGGCTACGTAATAGCCGCCGCTTGCCGCGACCGAGCCCATCGATACGATGACGGGCTTCTTCTCGTTGAGCTTCATGAGCTCGCGCCACATCACGTCGGATGCCATCGATGAGCCACCAGGGCTCTCGATGCGAACCACCACGGACTTAATCGTGGCGTCTGATTGAAGCTGGCGGACGACATCGGCGATTGTGTACGAACCGACAAGCTTCGTTCCAAGAATGGGAATTTTTCGCGAGCGTCCGTCGATAATGTCACCGTCGATGTATAAAACTGCGACCTTGCCACGAACACCGAACGTGTCGGGTGCACGCGGGTCGGGTCCAAGTTTCACGACCGGAACGTTGGAGCCAACAAGCTCTTTCGTGATGCGTTCGATCTCGTCGTCAAATGCGAATCCGTCAACAAATCCGGCCGCGCGGGCTTCTTCGGCGATGAAAGGACCTTTGCGTGTGGCTTCGCGAACTTGCGTGATTGAGAGCTTGCGACCGACGGCGAGGTTTTTGTCGAACACTGCTTCGCGATTGTGAAGCAGGTCGAGATGATCACTCATCGCGACGGCGCTTGAATGTTCGTTCATGAACTGCTCAGGCGCTGACTTGTGTTCGCTAACGCGCACGAATTCGGCCTTGACACCAATTTTTTTGAGCAGCCCCGCGAAGTACATGTGCTGCGATTTGAGGCCGGCGTAGCGCACACCGCCGGCGGGGTTGACGACGATGCGATCGGCATTGGCGCAGACGTAGAGGGAGACGGCGCCGTTGTCTTCGAGGCTGCAGAGTGTCTTCTTGCCAAACGCTTTCAGAACACGGATGGCGTCGGCGAGTTCTTCTGCGTGAGCAAGAGACCCCGCGGGCTCAGTGCGTAAGACGAACGAGACGGCGGCAATTTCGGGGTCTTCTGCGAGTTTCCACAGGCGGCGCAAGAGCGCGACGTGTGAGCGCGTGCCGGGGGTCTTTTCGATGCGAAGCACGACCGCGTGTTTGCCTGTACGAACGCCTGGATGCCTTACGCCAGAGACGCTGAGCTGTCCGTAGCCCGCCATGGTATCAGAGCTTCCGAGGCCTGGCCCGGCGAGGATGCCGCCGCTGACGGACGTGTTGCCGAGGTTGATCTCAAGACCTGCGCTTCCGCTGACCGATCGACGGGCGTCGCCGGGGTTGCTCACCTCGATGTCGGCGCGCGCACGTCCTAGGCCTGGGATGTCAATTTGCCCGACTACGCGTGGAAGCCATGTGTTGGATCCGTCGAGGTATCGAACGTCAAGGCCAAGCTCAACGGCGCGACGTCCCGTGGGTCGGAACGCGACCGAGCCGCTGTAGCTGCGGTCGAGCACGGGCCAACTGTTCGCGCCAAAGCGCTCATAGCTCGGACCGTTGAAATCGGAAGCGACCAGGCCGAACGCAAAATGGGACGACGGCCGATACGAAAGGCCAGCTGTAATGCCCAATAATTTGTTGAGGGCCGCTTCGTCTGAGAATGAGCGTTGCAGCGTCATTCCGAATGCGAATCGCTCGCTAGCGGCGTAGCTGAGTCCCCAAGTGAGCCAGCCGTAGTCGTGACGAAAAAGCGAGGGGACACCGCCCGCGCCGTTCCAAGAGGGTTGCACCCAGTCGAAACGAATGCCGGTCGCGATGTTCCAGAAAAGTGGAGTCGAAAAATCGAGCGCCCACCCACAACCGGCCTTCACCGCATCGTCAGGACACTTGACCATCTGCGCGCGCCCCTCCCAAGAGGGCATGAACGAAAGGTTCGCGGGATTGAGGACAAGGGCGTAGCCACTGTCTTCGCTCGCGGGGTTGCGCCCAGGTGCGGGCAATCGTTCTGCGCGCACAGGCACCGGTTCTGCGGCAGCGGTTGTGGCGAAAAGGATCAACGGTAGGTACGAAAGAGAAATACGAATGCGACGCATTGGACGTCGAGGGTAGCGTGTTTTTGAGCCGTGCTTACGCGTTCGAGTGAAGAAGCACGCGAATTTCGGAGGCCTTTGTGGTGAGGTCGGTCGTGTCTTTGATAGGAAGGAATCGCGTCTTTGGTCCACTGCGCGGCACGCGGAGGTAGCGCATGCTGACCGCTTCGGTCAGCTCTTGAATGAGCCGTTCGAATTGAATGGCGGGTCGCTCAGCAACTTTCTTTTCGACCTCGAGCCACGCCTCCGTGACGTGAGTGTTTTGCAGCACGTCCGCGCGAACGAGAAACGTGTTCGTATTGAAGATGGTCGCGTCGCCTCCGATGAAGCCCTCGGGAAGTCGGAATTCTTCGACGATCTCGTCGAAGCTCGTTTCGTTGTTGTGAAGCACGACGCCGCCTCGATCGGTTGCAAGTCGATCGCACACCTCGACGAGGCCGGGCGCACTTGGCTGTGAGGCGAGCCAACCGACGATCGTTTCATCAAGCGTCGCGGCAATGTTGTCGATGTTGACGATAAAGACGAACTCTCCGCCTTTCGCGATGAACTCGGCTACGAGTCCTGATCGACGAACGGCGTCGATCAAGCAGCCGTGGCCAGCGGCGCAGAGACTTGCATGGCCGGAGTCGTCGAGCCATACGTTGCCGTCGTCCGCGAAGCGAACGCCCATGTCTTGGCGAAACAGTCGTACGTGATCTTGACGGTTCGTTTCGTTGACGAATTGCGTGAGCGCGTCATGGGTGGCGAGACTGCTCATGAGCCAAAGCGGTCGAGGTATGTTCGCGCGGCCGAGGCGTTCGCGCTCGATAGCGAGTCGAGCGTCAAGAAAATTGACGTTATCGTCGATGGGCATGAGTGCTTTGACTACGCCCGCCATGCGCGTTGCCATCCCGCCTGCCATGACGATCGTCGCCACCTTGCCTTGCGCGAGGAGTGCTGTGCCGCGCTCGCGCCACGTGAGCGCATCACTTTCGAGCCATGCGCTCACCGATGGAAATTCAGTCGGCCACGCGTAGTTGCCACGCACCGTATTGCGCTCTCGTCTGCGAGCGACAGGATCGTGGTTTTTGCCGATGCTCGTGCCCAACTCGGCCCATCTGTGCGGATTGAAGTGCGTCTCTTCTAGGTACCTTTGCGCAAGAGCAGGGAGTTCGGCGACTTTGGCGATGATGGTGCGTTCAAGCGCTTCGGCGAGCATGGCGCTTCGATGCTACACTCATCAGACTTTGCGTACGGCCTCGGTCTTTCGTCGGTGGGCAATGGGCGCGTTGTTGACGGCGGTCGTCATGGCGCCCACATCGCTTCGAGCCGATCCGGTGTTGCACGAACGCATCGAGGGCAATCCCGCCGAAGATCTCGCCTACGGTGTAACGCTCGACGGTCAGATTCCTGCGGCGCTGCGCTCCAATGGCAGCATCGTCGAAGCACCTGATCCGCGCAAACCCGTGGGTCCCAACGAGCACGCCTATCGCGACGCGCCAATGCCGGACAACGCCTTCTCGCCCGATCGCGACACGCGAAAACCGAACGTTGACAGTTACGATGATCCCTTTGTGCCATCGACCGCGCCATACAAGCGCCTCTTTGTATACGACGCGGTGACGTCCGCTTACGAATTGGTCGTCAATCAACCGCTGACAACGGCCGTGAAGCGTGGCGTCCGAGATGGAGGCGCTGAAGACGACGCGTTCTTCGCCGATCTCGTCGTCGATTTTTCGACGTCGGTGCGAGTGCGTATTCCGAGCGTCGCACCAGGGGCGAGGGTGGTGCGTTCGCGTCTTGCCGACGGCCCTTCAGAAGTCCCGCACGAAATCAAGATGGATGGAGCCGAGAATTGGTTCGTTGAGACTGCATCGCCCAGAGGCAAGCTGCGGCTCGTGCTCGAAATCGTAGCGCCGCGCGCGTCGTTTACGGCCGACTTTGCCGACGTGAATTGGAACGCTCTGCCAAAAGTTGCGCCCATGGCGAACGAAGTACGTGCGAGCGCGAAGAAGGTGCACGACGCAATCGGAATGAGGCGCGATGATCGACCGCGCGAAGCAGTTCGCAAAATGG
>JAHFDZ010000349.1 GCA_023248745.1 Myxococcales bacterium
TAAGCGCAATGAGCGCGTTGCTCGTTTCCTATCAGAGTGACTTGTGGGCGGGATATCCGCTCTTCAACAACTCGCAATAGGGGAAACAGCAATGAAGCTCGTCGGTCGTATTTCAACAACTCAAGTTACCGCGCTCACTCTCGTAGCACTCGTCTCTGGCTCAATGACCCTCATGGCATGCTCGGGTGCAGAGCAGAGTGACTCAACCGCGAGCGCGCTCTGCGCCTCGGATAATTACGAGTGTCAGGAGCCAACTCAGCCGACCACGCCAGTCCCTACGAACACGCAAGTGACCTGCTTCCGTGATGCGGATGGCGACGGTCTTGGTAGCGCGAACGTTACGAAGTCGTTCAGCACGAGCTGCGGCACCGGCTATGTGGCCAAGTCTGGTGACTGCGACGATTCAGACGCGAAGTGGCAAGGCCTCAAGTGTTACACCGACAACGACGGCGACGGTAAGGGCGGCACACTTGAAGCTCAACTGTACTGTTCATCGAAGACGACATGCCCAGCGGGTCATACGACCAACGCGAACGACTGTGGCTCAGCGTCGAGCTGCATGGAGACCTCGGGCAACACCAGCCTCTACCTTTCGTACTTCAAGATGACGCTCAAGCCGAACGATGGCGGTGACGCTCAAGTCGCGTCGGGCAATGCGGATTCTCTTGCTGGCTCGAGTGTGAGCGGCACCGTGTCGGCCGACGGAACCTTCAAGTTTTCGAAGTCGACGTTCATTGTGAAGTACGTTCAGAAACAATACATTTGGCCATACGGCGACATCGAGATCACAACGAGCATCGCCGCCACCTCTGACTTCTCGGCGAAGATCAGCACCACAACAGGTGCGATTGCCACCTTCTCGGTTCCAGCAAAGGTGTCGATCAATGCGCGCAAGGTGAGCGACACGGGTTCCGGTAAGACCTGTTCCGAGAACGCCGTGACCCTCAAGCTCCGCTCGGCTTCGGGTGCATCTTACAACTCGAGCAATGGGGCGTTTACGCTTGAGACCGCCGAGGCCTTCCCAGTCGACGACATGACGGGCAACAGCGACGCGCTCTGTGGTGCGATCAACCTTTACTTGCCCGCTACCGGCACCATCAGCATCAACGCGCAGGCGCACGACATCAAGCCGGTCGCGAGTTGGCCAGCGCTCGCGGCGTACAGTCCCGGTACAGCGAAGTGATCGAAAAGAGTGCCCCTTGCAACGTGCGAGGGGCACATCGTCAGCGATTCTCATTCGAACGCGCTCCACATCCCGTTCGCGCTTGATCGAGCTCGATGATGCGGTGTGACGACTTCCTGGCATGCAGATTGCGCCGGTGTGGAGACGGGGCCCGCCATCGGCGACCCCGACGATCGGCTTGGTGCCGCCGGTCATGACCGTGGCGCTCGCATTGCACGTCCGGGCTTTCACGGCGGTGTGATAATCGCGAGCATGAGCATCGCACGCCCTTACCTTCGACAGCACACAAGTGGCGGAGTGCTCGCATTACTCGAGGGGTGTACCGTTCCTGCGCAATCGAAGTTCCACCCTTTCCAAAGAACCGCCGAGTCCCCCATGCCACTTCGTCACCGCGCTTCGGCGCTCATCCTGTGTGCGCCCCTCACTATGGCGATCAATTCGTGTGCTCCGCCATCGTCGCGCGGTCACACGCAACCCGCGATCGCAGCGACCCCATCGATGTCATCCGCGCCTCCAGCTGCGGCACCGACGGATGCAAGTGTAGGCGACGCGATTGCAACCAAGGCAGCCGACGAGAAAGGGCCTCTGTGTGTGAAGTCAGAGGTATCCGCCAGCCTCAGTGAAGACGGCAGGTATCTCGCCACGTCAAATGGTTCAATTTGGGACACAGCTTCAGGCCAAGTCGTTATGAGTGGGCCTCGCTACGTCTACGGCACTTGGTCGCCAGACGGGACCCTTTGGGCTTCAGGTGCGGTGGGCCTGATGCGATACGATCTCAAGCGTGGTCTCATGTCGGACTTTGGTCTCGGAGACGTGATGAACCTCGGTGGTTTCATCTTTGCGGAAGGTGGCAAGCGGGTCTACGTCGGCGGATACAACGGTTCCTTGAACTCGATCGATGTGAAGTCGGGCCGGGTCCGAGCCCCGAACATCGGCGGTGATGATTGCGGGTGGGTGACCACCCTTGGTCCCGGCGAGAAGACAATCATCCGTGCGGGTATTGGTCTTAGTTGGACGCATGTCCACGTGCTTGATGCGCGCTCGCTCGAAGAGTTGATCGAGCTGGACTCCGACTACGGTGGTGATCCGGTTTCACACAAAGGCAATCGCGTTGCCTATTGTGACACCGGCCCAGGCGGCGAGGGCCGTCTTCCGGTCGCGCTCGCGAACATCGGCGCGAAAAAAAGCGGCACGGCGCTCAGTCCACATGTTGCATGTGAACGCGGTGGCAACCTGTTTTGGAGTCCCGACGACCGCTACCTGGTCGTCTTCCCACCGGGTGGCACGACGGAAGACGACAGGGCGACGGGACAAACCAAAGTCATCGACGTGCCACTTTGGCTGTACGACGCACGTACGGCACAACGGCTCGCCACGAGCACCTACACGGGTGACTACGTGCGCTTCCCACAATGGTCACCGGATCGATCGCACGTCCTGTTGGGGCAGTCGGTCTACAGCGCGCCGGACTTGAAGCGCGTGCGTAGCTGGAACGCAGTCGCCAGTCTCTTGGTCGCGAATGACGAAGTCGCACGCCTCGACCATAAAGGGGATATCGCCGAGCTCACCTTCGAGGATGTTCGGACAGGCAAACGGACGCGTCCTCACGTCCTCCGCTTCCGGTCGCGCGATGTGATCGGTGCGCGGCTTGCCGTTCTCGACGCAGGCAAGAGCATCGTGTCCGTGACTTTGGGCGACACTCTCACATTAGTCAATATTATTGACGGATCGCGCCTTCTGATTGAGGGCATTGAGGCCTTTACTTCGCGCAGCACGAGCCGCGTTTTTCGCGAGGTCGCGCCCGACGCGATTGCCGAACCATCACAAGCCGAGTGCCAAAACGACACGCTTGCGTCTAAAGCAAACCCCGAACTTGTTCAGAGGTTCTTTCGCGATCGCAAGCGTTCGGCCGACCAGAGCGCTCCTCCCAGCGGTCGGGTGCTCAATCCATCGTGGCCGATGATCTTGTCGTTCTGCGTTCCCAAGGCCGAGTTTGAAATCGAGCGTCTGAGTCGAGAACGTGAAGTTCAGTGCGAGTATGCGCAACTCCCGCAGCTAGGCGGAGTCGTCGTACCGGCTGGGCGCGAGGCGTGGATCACACCTACCGCACCGGCCACCAAGGAGATGGCGAGTTGGCTCGCCAGTGAGCACATTGGTTATCGTGTGCTGTCGCCTGGGCTAAGCCTCCCCGATGCGGCGCTGCCGGAAGGCGTCATCGACAACCTCGAAGCGCTTGATACAGCGGATGCAACGCATGGGTCCCTTGCCGCGTTCAAGCAACTTCGCAGACTGTACACACCCAAAATTTCCAAAGAGGAAGCCTCAGCGCTGCGCGACCTCGAAGATCTCGAGCTCCAATCGGCGAATCACGAAGTACTTATCGCGATTGGCAACATGACCAAACTCCGCCGATTGAAAGTCGTGGAGCCAGTGGACAACGACGCGATCACGTTGCTCGCCAAGTGCACTCAACTTCAATCACTGCACCTCCATGCAAAGGCGCTCAAGACCGAAGCACTCGTCCATTTTCCGAAGCTCAGAGTCTTCGTTTCATCGAGCTTGACCGACCTCTCAAGTGTTCCGTTTGGTCAATTGCCTGAACTAAGTGTTCTCGACGCGGGAGCAGAATCGATCACCGATGATATGCTTGCCTCCATTGCGGCACTCCCAAGGCTTCGTAAGCTCTCGCTCAGCGCAGAAAAAATATCCGATGCCGGATTTGGACGCCTCGCCCACGCGAAGACCTTGCAAGATCTCACGCTAGTGGGAGGGTTCAACGAGAGTAAGCACGCCACAGATGCGGCATTCGGCTCGGTTGGACAGCTCACCGATCTGCGCACGCTCGTCATCCGAGACCAAGCCTTCTGTTCGATCGGTCCTCGCGCGTTTCGTCAGCTTCAGAACCTGAAGGAGCTCAGGCAACTCAGTTGCGGTTTCCCGCGTGGGCTTCAAAACCCAGCCGATCCGAACGAGACTCGCAAGAAGGCGTGCTTCGCGCTCAACCGCAAATTGCCCCATGCGCCATGTGAACCGGGCGAGTTGTAGGTGCTAAGTTGGGGCGCACATGTCCAATAGTCCAACGCCAACGAAGCCGACGCAAACCATCGCCGACGTCCTGAAGTTGCCTTCAGAGTGTGAGTGTCCACGCTGCACGGTGCCCCTCCTTTGCGGCGATTGGAACGGAGTCAAAGTTCACGCATGTGAGGCGTGTGGCGGAGTGTTTCTCTCGCTTGAGGGACTTCCTCAACTAAAGCGTGAGCTTGTTGGCAAAAGAGGAGCCGCATTGAGCAAGCTCGCTGTCGCGACGGCAACAGCAACGCCTAGCCAAAGACAGTCCGTGGCGTGCCCCGTGTGCGCGAAGTGGATGGATCGCGACCTCAACGGAGGCGAGTCCATCGATCGATGCGAAGAACACGGTATCTGGTTTGATGCGCGTGAGCTTGAGCGTGTGGTTCGTGCACAGCGGAAAGTCCCGGCAGATGAAACGAGCGCGACAGCAGTTGCGGTGACCGAAGGCGTGATCGAAGGGGTGGTGACCGCAGGCGCGATCGAAGTGGCGGACTTGGCTCTCGGAAGATTCCTCGCGTACCTCATTTCGAGCGATGACGAGTACTGACGAAAAAAGTGGGCCGATTGAAAAACCATATGGTCAATATATTTGACCATATGGTTTTTGTTTTGTTCATCTGCTGCGCGCTATTTGCTGATCGCGTCTGTCGCGAACGCGGCGCCAAGCACGTTGCTAAAGCTCGTGCAACCGGCACCTTGACCAGGAGTGGCGAGCAGCCACGATCGTGAACCCGACGCAATGAGTGTTGCGCTCGTCAACGCGTGAGGGCTTGCGCATTCGTCTTCTTTTGCACCGCTCTGCACGCGTTGCACTCGCCCTCGCTCATCGATGTCAACGAGTGTGATGTGCACATGATCGCGTCGCGCGTCGATCGTTTGTCCGCCGGCTCGGAGCGCGCGATCGTGAAAGAAAGCGATGCGAAGGCCATGCTCGGTGGGCGTCATTGCCTGCGTGTAGCTTGCGAATCCGCCGCTGGTGGTTGTGGGTGCTGCGGCAATTTCGCTATCTACC
>JAHFDZ010000350.1 GCA_023248745.1 Myxococcales bacterium
ATGACGCCCATCATCCGGCCGCGTTCTTCGGTCGTAAACCAACGGCTCATGATTTTGACCGACGACGGCCAGCCACCCGCTTGAAAGAGACCGTTACAAAACCACAGTGTTGCAAGGGTAGCGACGATTCGAGTGGGGCCAACCCAAAGCGGCGCGGCGGCGAAAGAGGCCGTCATGATGATCGAGCCGAACATCGCGACCATCAAAATACGCTTCGAACCAAATCGTTCAGCAGCTTGACCACCAAGCAATTGACCGATCGCATAACCGATCTTAAGTGACCCCATAATCCACCCGACTTGCATCGGGTCTAGGGTGAGCGACCGCTCAATCGACGAACGTGCTGGGCCTATGTTGACGCGACAAAAATAGAAGCTCGCGTACGTCGCCCAGATCGCAAAAAGCGTGATCCATTGGGCCTTCGTGAAGCTCTTTCGCGGCACGCGCCGACGCTAACACGCGAACAAACGCGTTTTGCTACAAGTTGATAACATCGCGGGCACGCTTTGTAGAGGTTTCCTGATGAGTACTCATTTGCGCTGTCGTTGTTACGAATGGTCCGCACAGCACTTGGGCGCGGCGCGCACATTTGCCACGACGAGCGCCTCGCGGCACTACGAGCGTCCGAGGCCCTTCAGAGTCGGCCACCTTGCGCTTGACCTAACCCTCGACGTCCCGCGCCGCGCGCTCGATGGCGTTGCGAAGTTCTCAGTGACGCGTGTCGATCCGAATGCTGCCGAAGTTGAGCTCGATGCCGTTGCGTTTGAACTCAAGCACGTTCTAGTCGACGGAAACCCCGTCAACTTTATTTACGACGGCGCTAAGATCTCCATTCCTCTGACGGTCGAATGCGACTCGTTTGCGCTAGAGGTCGCCTACCGTGCTGTCCCACGTCGAGGGATGTTTTTTCTTGAGCCCGATGAACACGTGCCCACGCGCCCTCGGCAGGTTTGGACCCAATGCCAAGATGAGGACGCTCGTTGCTGGTTTCCGTGCCACGACAAGCCTCACGTCAAGATGACGACGGAGCTCAACGTACAGGTTCCCCACGGCTGGCGCGCGCTATCGAATGGTGAGCTCGTAGACAGTCACACTCCCGCGCAAGGACCTTGGCGCTTTCATTGGGCGATGAAAGATCCCCATCCAAGTTACCTTTTAACGCTCGTGGCCGGCGAGTTCGACGTTGCGACCGAAGAGGCTTGCGGCGTTCCACTTTCGTATTGGGTTCCGCGTGGGCATCTTGATGACGTGGAGCGCACATTCGGTCGCACGAAAGACATGCTCGCGCTCTTCAATAAGGTCACCGGCGTTGCGTATCCATGGAACAAGTACGCCCAAGTCGTCGTTCACGACTACCCCGGTGGCGGTATGGAAAATACGACCGCAACCACGCTCTACGAGCACACATTGCTCGATGCGCGTGCGGCGCTCGACATCACTTCCGATGAGCTCATCGCACACGAACTCGCGCATCAGTGGTTTGGCGATCTCGTCACATGTCGCGATTGGTCTGAGGGTTGGCTCAACGAGGGATTCGCCACCCACCTTGAGCACGTGTGGCGTGAGCACGCGCTTGGCATCGACGAGTACTACTACGGCTTGAAGTCGGATCTCGATGCGTACGTCGGCGAAGCGAGTGGTCGATACCGAAGACCGATCGTGTGCCTCGACTACGACGCACCGATGGACCTCTTCGACAGGCATCTTTACGAAAAAGGCAGCCTCGTTCTTCACGCGCTCAAGACCGAGCTTGGCGAAGGCCTCTTTTGGGGTGGCGTCAAATCGTACCTACAGAAGTTTCAAATGGGTGTCGTCGAGACGCGTGATCTGTGGCGTGAGCTCGAAACGGTGTCGGGTCGGTCATTGGGTAAGATAATTGACCAATGCATCTACAAGGCTGGCCACCCGGTTCTTGAGGTGTCGGTCCATTGGGAGCGTGGCGTGCTCTCACTCGCCGTCAAGCAAGCCCAGGCTGCGACGGACGGCGTACCCTCGGCCTTTGAAGTGTCTCTCGTGATCGATGTCGTTGATGAATCGGGAGCGCGCCGAGAAAAGCTCCTTGTGACCCAACGGGCGCAAGTGTTGGCGGTATCCGCGCCGGTGAGGCCGCGCTTCGTCGTCGTCGATCCCGAGATGCAAGTTGTGGGTGAGGTTCGTCTCAAAGCGCCTGCCGACATGTTGCGCTCGCAGTTACGAAGCGCGCCCACGGCACGCGGACGGTGGCTTGCAGCTGCGGCGCTGGGGCGTGAAGACGATCCGCTCACAATTGAAGCGCTCGGCGAAGTACTTCGAGACTCAAAGCGATTTTGGGGTGAACGCGCAGACGCGGCCGGAGCGTTGGCTGAGATTCGTGCGCCAGAATGTTACGAGATCCTTGCGCGTCTTTTGATCGAAGGTTCGCGTGAGCCGCATCCGAAGGTGCGGCGCGCGATCGTGAGCGCGCTTGGCAAATTTAGGCGAAAAGAGTTGGTCGAACTGCTTCGTCCACTCGCGCTTAGCGACCCAAGTTATCTGGTGCAAGCCGCAGCGCTACGCGCGCTCGGGGCGAGCAAGCAAGCGCCTGCGTTCGACACGCTCGTTGAAGGGCTCGCGATCGAATCTTGGGCAGATGTCGTGCGGTCCGCCGCTATCGAGGGTCTCGCTGCGCTCCGCGAAAGCAAGGCTGTTCCTCACGTAGTCCTTCACCTTGCGTACGGGCACTCCGAGCGCGCGCGAAGGGCGGCGACCGTAGCGCTCGTGAAGCTTGCGCCTGATGACAAGACACGCGAGGTGCTCGAAGAAGCGCTGCGCGACACCTTTCCGAACGTCCGCTTCGACGTCGTTCGCGCGCTCGGTGAACTGGGTGACATCAAGGCGCGAGGGGCTCTTCGATCGGTGGTTGAGCGCGACCTCGAGCCGCGCGTGCGTAGGAGGGCACGTGAAGCGCTTGCCGATCTGTCCGAGACTAAAAAAGCGCATAGCGAATGGCGAGTCGATGTGGACAAGTTACTTGACGAGCTGGCGGACCTCAAAGCAAGGTTCGCAAAACTTGAAGCAAAGTTCTCCAAGCTCGATCGCAAAGCGACGACACCAAAGGTTCCGAAGGCCAAGGCAGCACCCGTACTCGTCACAGCCAAAGGGCCGAAAAAGCACCTCAAAAAGATCGCCAAGAAGGAAAGGAAGCGATGACCGATCCTGTCCTCTACGAGCGCCGCGGACGCGTGGCTGTTCTCACGATTGCAAGACCCGAGCGCATGAATAGCTTGTCGCGCGATACGCTGCTGTCGTTCGGCAGGCACGCTCGGGCCATTGCGGGAGACAGCGAACTTCGGGCCGTTGTCATCACAGGTGCAGGAGACAAGGCATTTTGCGCGGGTGCGGATCTCAAAGAGCGCCAAGGCATGAGCGAGAACGACATTCGCGCGCAAGTACAATTGTATCGCAGCGAGCTCGGTTTGCTCGATCGCTCGGACAAACCCGTGATCGCTGCGATCAACGGCGTTGCATTTGGCGGCGGCCTCGAGTTGGCGCTCGTATGTGATTTGCGCGTGGCTGCACCGCACGCACAAGTGGCGCTACCGGAGACGGGACTTGGCATCATTCCAGGTGCCGGCGGCACGCAACGCTTGCCGCGCATTGTGGGTGAGGCGCGTGCCAACGAAATGATTCTTCTCGGGTTGCGATTGACCGCTGAGCAAGCGCTCGCGTGGGGCCTCGTGAATCGCGTGAGTCCCTTAGGCAAGAACGTGGTCGACGACGCCATCGAATGGATCGCACCCATTGCGGATGGAGCTCCGTTGGCGCAAGCGGCCGCATTGCAGGCAATTGGACGCTCGTTCGAGGTGGGCCTCGAGCTCGGGCTTGAACTCGAGAAAGTCAGTTACGACCGGGTGCTCGTCAGCGAAGATCGTCAAGAAGCTTTGCGGGCGTTTGCCGAGAAGCGAAAGCCGGTGTTTCAGGGGCGGTAGTCACCCCACATTTGCGGGCGATGCCAACCGCTGTATGACGGGCGGCATGTCGCTGGAAGAGAAGCTCAACGAGACCCTGTCGCGCGTCGAAAAAGGCGGAGCACCAAAGTACCACCAAAAGAACGCCGAGACCGGCAAGCTCTTTGCACGTGAGCGAATTGCGCGTCTTGTTGATGCGGGATCGTTTGTCGAGGACGCTGCGCTCGCAAATGTCAACGAAGTTGACCTTCCAGCTGATGGCGTGGTGACCGGTACTGCCACAATTGGCGGGCGGCCCGTCGCGCTCATGGCCAACGATTCGACTATCAAAGCGGGCTCATGGGGCTGGCGCACGGTCGAGAAGATTCTACGCATCCAAGAGACGGCAGCGACGCTCGAAGTACCGATGCTCTACCTCGTCGATTCTGCGGGCGCGCGCATCACCGACCAGCTTCAGATGTTCCCAGGGCGCCGCGGAGCGGGACGCATCTTCTACAACCAAGTGCAGATGAGCGGCCGCGTTCCTCAAGTTTGTTTACTATTCGGACCGAGCGCCGCCGGCGGTGCCTACATTCCCGCGTTTTGCGACGTGGTCGTGATGGTCGAAGGCAACGCCAGCATGTACCTAGGTTCGCCTCGAATGGCAGAAATGGTCATCGGCGAGAAGGTGACGCTCGAAGAGATGGGCGGCGCAAAGATGCACTGCTCCGTTTCGGGGTGCGGCGATGTTCTGTGTAAAACAGAGCAAGAAGCGATCGATTTCTGCAAGGTCTATCTTGGTTATTTACCGACCAACTACCTCAAGGAGCCGCCACGCGGTGAGCCAAGGGCTCCGAAGTTGAGCGGTAAGACGATCGAGCAAATCGTTCCTGTCGATGAGAACAAGTCATTCGACATGATGGCCGTCATCGGCGAGATCATCGATGAAGGTTCTTGGCTCGAAGTGAAGAAGAATTTCGCGAAAGAAATTCTCACTGGATTTGCACGAATCGAAGGTCGCGTTGTTGGGATCGTCGCCAACCAGCCGAAGTGGCTCGGCGGCGTGCTCTTTGTCGACTCTGCCGATAAGGCCGCGCGCTTCATCTGGCTTTGCGACGCGTTCAACGTTCCCCTTCTCTATCTCGCAGATGTGCCTGGTTTCATGATTGGTACCAAGGTCGAGCGACAAGGTATCATTCGCGCCGGCGCAAAGATGATTGCCGCTGTGAGCGAAGCGACCGTGCCGAAGATTTCGGTTGTCGTGCGAAAAGCATACGGCGCTGGGCTCTACGCAATGTGCGGACCTGCGTTCTCGCCGGACGCATCCATTGCGCTTCCGAGCGCTTCG
>JAHFDZ010000106.1 GCA_023248745.1 Myxococcales bacterium
TTGACGATCAATTGCAGGCCGTTCGCAAGAAGAGGGCGGCGACCAAGCGACGCGTTCGCGCGGTCGTTTATGGGGTGGCGGGAAGCCTTGCGGTGGCGGCTGCGCTGGGGCTCTTGGCTATTTCGTCAAAAACGTTGACGTTTTCGTTTGCGGGGCGGCAAGGTCAAGTCGGTGAACCAATCGAAAGTGCCGCACGCGTCGAGCGGTTGACGTTTAGCGACGGCTCGAGTGTTGTTGTCGCTCCCGAGGGCAGAGTTCGCATTGTGGCCATCGAGAAGCGTGGCGCGAACGTTTTGCTCGAGCGTGGGACGATTGACGTAAACGTCGTTCATCGCGACGACACCCAATGGGCGATTGCCGCGGGCCCATTCGCGGTTCATGTGACGGGTACCGCATTTGACGCGCACTGGGATCCGAGGACAGAGCATCTTACGGTGCGTATGCGCGAAGGTCGCGTTGTCGTTGATGGTCCGTGCGTCTCATCAATGACGCTTCGTGCTGGCGAGAGCCACGATTGGAATTGCCCGACGTTGACCGCACAGGCGCCGCTTCCAGTTGCGCCCCCTGCGGGTTCCGATGCGATCCGCAATGCAAACGTTCCACTGGTTGACCGTCAACCAGCCGAACCTGTTGCGTCTGGGCCAATTGCTTCGGCAGAGAGCCAGCCGCTCCTGCGTGCGGTGCCGTCAGCGAGCCAAGCGAGCACCGTCACAAGTAGCGCTGCCGAGGGCGATGATCTTCCGAGCGATTGGAAGCGTGAAGCTACTGCTGGGCACTACGCGGCCGCTTGGCAGGTGGCGGTAGCGTCAGGTCAGTTGACCAAGATGCATCCGGTCGACGAACTTCTGACGCTGGCCGACGTTGCGCGGTTATCTCGGCATTCATCCGAAGCAGCGAGCCTATATCGCGCGCTGCGCAATCGCTTTCCCGGCACTTCGCAGGCCAGCGTTGCGGCGTTTCAACTGGGTCGTCTTGTGTCGGGTGGTCACTCCGGTGAGGGACGTTCGTGGTTTGAGCGAACGCTCGCCGAGCAACCACACGGACCTTTCGCGCAAGAAGCGCTCGGTCGGTTGGTCGAGCTCGATATCGCGGCCGGTGATCGCGCACGCGCGGCGGACAGGGCGCGCCTCTACTTGTCTCAATTTCCTACGGGACCTCACGCCGCCTTTGCGCGCAGTGTGCTCGCTCCCCGAACGCCGTGAATCGCACACTACCCTTTGTTGTTGCGATCGGCTTGACGGCAGCCGATGCGAACGCTGCGACGGTTCGACTCACGGGCGCATCACCGCTGCGTTCTAGGCTTCTGGCGGAATTTGTTGCGGTGGGTTTCGAAAATTGCGGTCGTGACTGCGCGCGTGCGGACGCCGCTGTCGTGATTGATGAGGCGGGCTCGATCGTAACCTTCGAAGGCGCAACCACCATGCGCCTTCCGCTGCGCGACGGAAACGATTGCGTGCGTTTCGCAGAGCAAGTGCGTGCAAAGCTATTGCCACTTTTGCCAGAGTTGCGACGCACGGAGCCGCTTGTGGTCACTGGGGCTGTTGATATTCCATCTCCGCGAATAGTTCCGAAAATGAACCATTCCACTTCTTTACGAACGCCAAAGATCGAGCTTGCACTGGGGCCGGCCATCGCCCGGCAAGGTGGAGGTCTTGCGCTCGATTTGTCGATGCGCGCGCGATGGTTCCCTTGGGAACGCTTGGGCATTGGCCTCAGCGCGAACGCACCGCTGATGCCTGCTTCTCTGAGCGGCGCTGAGGGTGATGCGCACATATCGGCATGGTTGATGGGCGCAGAAGTGGCAGTAAGGCCGCTTGTGTTTCGCTTCATGCATGTGGGCCTTGGCGTCGGCGTTTACGCCGTGCGGCTCACTGTAAGTGGAGAAGGTAAGGCACCTTACGTAAGTGGCTCAAGCAGCGCGTGGGTTGCGGCTCCCTATGGTTTTGTCGAGGCGGCCCCGCGATTCGGATCGCACTGGAGCGTGCCTCTGACGACATCGATCGGCTTTGCCACGCCACCGACGGACATTCGCTTTGCCGGACGGGCGGTTGACCAGTGGGGCTCACCAATGATTCGTGTTTCGGCGGGTGCACAATATGCGTTTTGAACTGAGCCGTTTTCACAAGCCGTGGTCATCACGAAGCATGAGATTTCAAACCGTCGCTTTCCTTTCTCTTGTCGGCTGCAGTGGCCGCATGAACGTTGATCCCTTCGGGTCGGGAAGCCTCTTCAACGCAGACGGTGGAACGGTCGTGTCGAGCGACGGCGGGACCGCGCCGGTGCAGATGACCCATTGTCCCAAGTCGCCCGATTCTCGCGCCGAAGTTATTGCGTGCGGCTTGCCAAAAGACGCGCAACTCTTCTCGATCGACAGCGAGGCCGGAGTCCCGCGCTATTGGATTCTCGAAGGCAATGGCATCACGCGATTTTCGGCGAAGGAAACGAAGAATCTTGTTCCAATGAAGGATGGTCCTGGCAACAGTCTCCCCACGACAGATCTCAATGCGCTCGCCCACTACGTTGGCAGAGTGAATGACGTGCTCGTCTACAGCCACCTGGGCGACTTTGGCGATGCGGTCCATTTGTGGAACGGCGTTGCACAAAACGCCTACGTCACCACGCTCGGCAGTGCGTTCCTCACGTGCAACATGGTGATGTGCGCCTTCAGCAGCGACAAAGATCCGGCGGGGCCAACGTTCATCGGGTTCTTCAGTGCCTCGGGTACTCCGTCGAAGTTGACGTATCAGTCGAACGTACCTGCACCGGATGCACCCGCAGCGAAAGTGATCGCGGTGAGCGGCTATGCGCAAGTTGCCGCCGGCGCTGCGATCATGGTGCGGGATGCCCCGCAGGTCGAGCCCGCCAACAGTCCAAAATACACTTACGCGATTGCCTACGCTGCCAATCAGTCGGAAGTCGCACTTGGATCGACCTATGATTGTTCTCCCGAGACTGGCGGGATGAAGACCCTTTCGGATCTCGTCGCGAACTCAACTTCGGACAACAGCGCCGCTTACGTGATCGCAAACGCGCCATCCTGCATTGGCGGCCCAAACGTCAAGATCGATGGCAACCACTACATCGCCCGCATTGGCTTCGATCGCGATGGCATTTTCTATTTCGAGGGCACCGCAGAGTCGAAGTTTATTCGTGCTTTCAATGGTTACCTTTACGGCGTGAACGGAAAGACACTCCGCAGGAGCGTCGCCAACATGACGACGGCTCAGCCCGTGACGGTTCTCGAGGGCCTCGACAACCTTGGCCCTGCCGCGACAGACGGCAACAGCACGTTCGTCACCTTCGATGTTGTCGAGGGTCAGACAACCACTCGCGTGCTCGCCAGGGTGAAGTGACACGGAAATAGCAAACGCCCACTGGCGCGAACGACTTTGCGCGCTATGCCCGAGGGTATGACGACCCGCGAAATTCTTGCCCAAGACAGCATTGCTCCCGAAGCCCTCGATCACCTGACCACCAAGCACGCCGACGTGGTGGTTGAGGTCAAAGCCGCCATCGCCAAGTCGCCCATCGTGGTCGTCGGCATGGCCCAAAATCCTCACGTCAAGAGGGTCCGCAAAGCGCTGAGCGAAGCGGGCTTTCAATTCACTTACCTCGAATACGGCAGCTACCTCTCCCAGTGGGGCAAGCGTCTCGCGATCAAGATATGGAGCGGATGGCGCACGTTCCCACAGGTGTTCGTCAACGGCGTCTTGCTGGGCGGCGCCGACCTCACCCAGGCCGCGATCGAGAGCGGAAAGTTGCGCGAATTGCTCAAATCCGCGCCATCGAATTAATATTATTAACTATCGACTTGATAAAATTGAATATGGATGCCATTTACTACGCATCCCATGTCAAAACTTGTCGTCCAGTGCCCAAGTTGTAACGGCGAACTCACCGCCGCCCGACTCAGTTGCAAATCATGTTCGGTGCAGCTCGAAGGTCAGTTCGAGCTGCCTGCACTCCTTCGCCTCGCGTCCGATGACGTTGCGTGGATCGCCACGTTCGTTCGGTCGTCCGGCAGCCTGAAGGAAATGGCGAGCCGCGAGGGTGTGAGCTACCCGACGGTAAGAAACCGTCTTGACGACATCATTCGGAAACTTGACGAAGCGGAAAGCACCGTCGAGCGCCGTCGTCATGACATTCTCGACGCGCTCGAAAAGGGCACGCTCAGCGCGAAGGACGCAGCCGACAAGTTGCGCAAGGTGGGACTATGAGCACCGCAAGCGAACGCATCGCGCACTTGGTGCGTGATGGCAAACTCTCGCGCGAAGAGGCCGTTGGACTTCTCGATGCGGTGCAAGTTTCGCCAAAGCGCACCGGCTGGGCGCTGGCGCTCAATCCCTTTGAGCGCATTGGCGGAGTGACCGCGCTTGCGATTGGCCTCGCCTTGGCCGCGCTCAGCATGGTGAGTGCGCGCCTCGGCGAACGCTTCAACGGCTACCTCGACATGCACAGCACAACGAATGCCGTACCGTGGACGTTGGCGGCCATCGATCAACTGGCCGCTTGGATTGTGCCATCAATCGTGATGTGGCTCGTCGGACTGGCAATTGTTCGGCGGGGTCGCCTGATTGACATGGTAGGTGCGGTCGGTCTTGCGCGGTTGCCCTACGCGCTCATTGGCGCGCCGCTGCGCCTGCTCTCGGGCCCGCCCGCGGAGTACCACGAAGGCGTCGCTTCGGTGTTCACCGCACGTCTTGCGGCCGTGCTCGTTGTCGCCATTGCGATACTGGTGTGGAACGGAACGTGGCAATTTCTCGCCTTTCGCAACGTGACCGGGGCGACGGGTAAGCGCCTTGGGCTTGGGTTTTTGGTGGCCTTCGTCGCTGCCGAAGTGGCGTCGAAGTTGGTGCTTGTGGCCTTTGGATTTGAGTAATTAAGTTGACGGTCAAGTTACTTTCGTACGTGAGCGCAAGCCAATCCCTCTGCCGCGTGGGTACGGTCCTATGCGCATCGGAACTGATGCCAGATCTTTGAAGAGATAGGCGTCGCTTGCTCGCTTCGATTGTCCGTGACCTCTAATATCGATTGCGATGACCCGGTACTTTGACTTGAGATGGTCGATCATCGGAAGCCAGACGGTGTGGTCGCCTGCCCACCCGTGCAAGAGAATGAGGGGCTCGCCCGTTCCCTCGTCGACATAGTGAATGTCGGTGCTCCTCGCTCGCGTTAGACGTTCTTCGGCTTTTCTATCCATCTTCCCATCCCTCACGCATGGCTCCCTTTCTCGCTCGGTCTAAGCGAAGGCGCCGGCGCTCCAGGGAATCAATCTGGCATCGCTCGCCATCGCGGCCAGGGTCAAATCCGACAGCTTTGGGTTGCTTTCGGACGCAAAGGATGCACCGTTGCGGCGTGTCAAACGTTGGCGTCGACGCCTCGCGTGCGAGAGAGCCGCGGTGCTCGGTCCACTACCCAGCGCTGCTTTTCACTTGAGCTGTGCGAGTTTCATCCAACGGACGAGCTCGGATCGTCCACCCCGCGCGAGGTATGCGGCGGCCGAGTCGAAGTCTTGCGGGTGTCGATTTTGGCTCAGCTTAAGCTTGACGTCGATCGTCTCGATGACGAGCTCGAAGCAAACGATATGCGCCGTAAGCGCGCTGACATTCGAGTCAGTCCAGTCAGGCCGATAGGCGTCCTCGCCTTCGAACGCCGCGACAAGGTTGTCAAGTGTATTGACTTGATCGCTTGCGCGGATCAGTCGTCCTTGAACGTGCGCGACGGCGTAGTTCCACGTGGGGACGTGGCCAACGCTCGTGAGATACATCGTGGGAGAAACATAAGCGTCAGGACCATGAACGACGACCGTTGCGGATGCTCCTGCATCGATGTCACGAACAAGCGGGTTCCGTGAGGCGACGTGTCCGAGCAGCGTCGTATGGTCCGCCCGCGCGAGCAAAGGCACGTGGGCAATATGTGGCACAGCGTCGCCGTGCACGATGAGCGTCGTCAGCGGATGGTCACGCAAGAGCGCGAACATGTGCTCGGCTTTGCCGAGAAAGACGTCAGGGAGGTACATCTGATTTACAGTTTGTGTGTGTACCGAAAGTTCACCACAACGTCTCTGGGTTCTTCCCTCTGGCTCGTCCCCTTTTTCGCATGCGGTACGCCCACCAGCGTGAGCGACGCGGGCGCGCAAGGATCGAATAGTGCGATCGTCGCTCCCGCAACGTCTGTTTCATCGTCGCCCAGTGTTTCACCGTTGACGCCACAAGCGCCTGCGCCAAAGGCCGCTCAGACACCCCCGGAAGGAATGCTCCTCGTGCCTGGCGGCACATTCACGATGGGGGCCGACAAAGAAGGCGAACTCGATGAGCGTCCAGCGCACGAAGTCACGGTTGGCGCATTCTATTTGGATGCGACCGAAGTGACCAACGAGGCGTACAACCGCTGCGTCACCGCAAAGAAGTGCGAACCCAAAGATGGGCGCGTCGGCATGTGGATGTTGCCACGCCACCCGGTCACGGGCGTGAGATGGGACGATGGCAAAGCGTACTGCGAATGGGTCGACAAACGCCTTCCGACCGAAGCCGAGTTTGAGCGCGCCGTACGAGGAACCGACGGCAGGCGTTTCCCATGGGGCAACGACAAACCAAGAGAAGAACTCACCGTCGCCCTCGGCCGCTCAGGCCCGCTCGAAGTCGGCTCGAAACCAAAGGGCATTGGTCCATACGGGCACCACGATCTCGCAGGCAACGTTTGGGAATGGGTCAACGACCTTTATGATCCATACGCTTACCGCCGCACGGGCGCAAAGGACGGTAAGCCTGGCAGCTGCGACGAAATTATGGAGGCGCTTGCCGACATCAAGAAGTCAGGCAAGGGCGGCTTTACGGGGACCAATCCGATCACGGAGTGCGAACGAGCGATTCGCGGCGGTGCGTACAACTATCCGGCGAATGGGCTTAGGGCGACGAATCGGGTGCATCATCCGGGGCGGTGGCGATTGCGGATGACGGGATTTCGGTGTGCGGCGGCTTGCGCTGAACGCTGACGCTGAACGCTGACGCTCACGCGTAACTGCGCGCGGTTCCCTTTATATGGGCGCTGCGCGTAGCGGGTATGTGCTGCGCACGGCTATTTGGGGGCCGAAACTACGTTTCGCCCCCAAACCCCCATCTTCCTTCACTACGTCGAGATGATTCGTGCATCTGGGCAATTTGCTACCCTGGTGTCCACCTGGATCGCTTCCCTACGCACGCTGAGAGCGTGCTCGGTCGCTAGGGTGTGGGTCAGGTCGTGCTGCTTGGCGTTGGCTTAGCGGAGCTCGTGGGATCCTGATCCTGATCTTGCTCCTCTCTCGAGACCTCCTGCACGATCGCGTCTACTGAAACGGACGAACTGTCTCTTATGGTGAACGATTTGCCTTCGGCTTTGCCTACTGTGATTGCGACGATTCCTGCTTGGGCGCTGGGTTGTGCGGCTTTGGGGGCGACCACTGCGCAGAAGATGCCGCGATCGAATAGGGCGCGTTCTATTTCGTGGGCAGTTGGTTCGTCTGGTGCGGTGACAACTAGGCCTGTGTGGCCAAGGCGATCTTTGCGTTCGGATTTCGTTACGGCGCCTGAGGGCTTTGTGGGTTTGGTGACTGTGTCGATCATGCCGGCGCCAACGGTGTCGTTGGTGAGTGGGTCGATTAGGATGAAACTTCCGAGGGTACGATTTGCTTCGTAGCTGTCCATGACCAGTGGACGTTGCCCCTGGAATTCGGCCTTTGCGATGGTGTTGAGCGTGACCTTGGTTGCTGGCTCTTGGGTTAGCGTCTCGAGGTTTATGCGCGAGAGCACGCGCCGGATTGTTGCGCGCACGGAGCGTGTTCCGATTTTTACCCAGTAGCTTTTGCGCGTGTCGAGTGGTTGCGCGCTCATCCACACCACGTGTGCAATCCATGAGGACGCCACTTGCGGTGCCGAGTGTTCGCTCGCTAGCACGTCGCCCCGGCTGATATCGATTTCGTCCGCAAGGCGCACCACGACGCTTTCGGGTGCGACGGCCTCGTCGACTTCGCCGCGTGGCGTTTCGATCGCAACGACGCGCGATTCGCGCCCCGATGGAAAAACAGACACGCGTTCGTTTTTGCGAATGCGGCCCGATGCGATTTGCCCGGCGAAGCCTCGGTAGTCGAGGTTTGGCCGAATCACAAGTTGCACCGGCAAGCGAAGTGGGCGCTCGCCTTCGTCGTTCTGCGCTTTCGTAGTCTCGAGAAGCTCGAGTAGCGTCGGGCCCGTGTGCCACGGCATGGCGCTTGAGCGAACGACGACATTGTCACCACGGGCTGCGCTCAGCGCAACGGTGTGCACTGCACGAAAGGCAAGCGGCTTGACGAAGGCGTCGACATCGCGCGCAATGGTGTCAAACGTGTCTTGGGCGTACCCCACGGTGTCCATTTTATTGATCGCAACAACGAGATCGGAGATGCCGAGTAGCGACGCGATGAATGCGTGGCGTCGGGTTTGTGTGAGTAGCCCGTAGCGTGCGTCGATAAGGACAATCGCGAGCTGTGCGGTAGACGCTCCGGTTGCCATATTGCGTGTGTACTGCTCATGGCCCGGCGTGTCGGCGATGATGTACTTGCGCGCTTTCGTTGAGAAGTAGCGGTACGCAACGTCGATCGTGATTCCCTGTTCGCGTTCGGCGATAAGGCCGTCCGTAAAGAGCGAGAAATCGATCTCGGCGCCTTCCATTTTGGACGCGCGCCTCACGGCTGAAAGCTGGTCGTCGGCGAGCGCACCGACGTCGTGAAGAAGCCTGCCTATCAACGTCGACTTTCCGTCGTCGACCGAGCCTACGACGACGAAACGCAAAAGATCCTTTTGCTCGTGGCGCGCGAGATATTCGATCGCGTCGAGTGACATTAGAAGTAGCCCTCGCGCTTTTTCGTCTCCATTGAGCCGTCCTCATCGTGATCGATAAGGCGACCTTGGCGCTCTGATTGCCGCGCTTCGATCATTTCTCGAATCACGTCGGGCAACGTCGCCGCGGTCGAACGAATCGCACCGCTCAATGGGTAACAGCCAAGGGTACGAAATCGCACCGATTCGACGTTGGCCTTCTCGCCGGATCGGAGCCGCATGCGATCGTCATCCACCATGATGAGTGCGCCGTCGCGTTCGACGACTGATCTCGGAGCCGCGAGGTAAAGGGGTACGATCGGAATTTTCTCGAGCCACGTGTATTGCCACACGTCGAGCTCGGTCCAATTCGAAAGCGGGAACACGCGCATGCTCTCGCCTTTGTGGAGCTTTGCGTTGAATGTGGACCACAGTTCGGGCCGCTGGCTCTTTGGGTCCCATTGTTGATTTTTGTCACGAAACGAGAAGACGCGTTCTTTCGCACGGGAGCGTTCCTCGTCGCGCCTTGCGCCGCCGATCGCTGCATCGAACTTGTGTAGCGTCAGCGCCTGCAACAGTGCCTGTGTCTTTGCGACAGTCGTATAGCGCTGGCTTCCGTGGTCGAACGGGTTGATGCCTTGCGCAAGCGCGTCGCGATTGGTGTGCACGATAAGCTGAAGGTCGTTCTCAGCGCAGAACCAATCCCGGAACGCGATCATGTCGTGGAACTTCCACGTGGTGTCGATGTGCAGCAGCGGAAATGGAACGCGTGCAGGTGCAAATGCCTTCTGCACAAGCTTTGCGAGTACCGTCGAGTCTTTCCCGATGCTGTACAGCAAAACGGGATTCTCAAATTCTGCCGCGACTTCGCGGATAATTTGGATGCTCTCGGCTTCAAGCTGCCGAAGATGCGTTACGCGGGGGATAGCGGTTGTCACGTATAGTAGACACATGTCTACTATAACGAAGGTCCAACGAAAAGCGGGGTGCTCCCGATTCTGGAAAGCACCCCGCGATGAACGCGCTTGTCGGCCGCGTTACTTGCCGGTCGTGTCGGTCACGCACTGCACGCTAACCGTGCGACCGTATGGGGTCTTCGAGCCGGAGACCATGCCACTTGCGAATTCGCATTCGTGGTCGGTTTCGCAGCCGACGCTCTTGCACTCTTTGTTAACGCAAGCGCGGTACTTGAAGCCGGTTGGATTGTCGCAATCGAGGTCGGTACCGCAAGGCGTGATGCACTTGGCCTCGCGGCAGAACGCTTCGACGTTCTTGGTGTAGGCGACGCATTCGCGGTTGGTTGCGCAGGTCACTTCGTCAGCGCAGCGATTGGCCACGCAGTTGCGACCGCCGCTGCAGTCTGCGTTTGAGGTGCAGCCCGCTTTGCAGGTGTTGTTTTCGCAGACGAACGGATTTTGCGGCGTGCCCTTTGCGGCGCATTGGCTATCGGTCGTGCATTCGACGCAACGGTTATTGGTGCACTTGAGGCCGGTTCCGCATTGTTCGTCGGCGGAGCACCCGAGAAGGCAACTTCCGTTCGTGCACTGAATGCGATTGGTGCTGCACTTACAGAACGCTTCGTAGTTGCGGCAGTTCAGGTCGCTTGGTGGTGAAGCCGCCGTGCATTGGGCTTTCCACGCGGTGCACACCGTATCGTCAGCGACGAGACAGCAATCGGAAGCCGCCGTGCATTCGTAGATCGAACACATCTTGCCGGTTGGTGCGAGCGAGAAGTCGGCCAGTGCGCACACGCCGCCTTTGCAAGCCAGGTCGCCGGACTCGCACTCGAGCGAATGCTCGCAAGACTCACCCTTCTTTGATTTGCGCGCGGAACTACAGCCACCGCTAAAAACGGTACCCGCACACAAAAGGCCTATCAGCAGAACGAAATAGCGATTCATTGATTACCCTCGGTAACTCGGATTAAGTGTCGCAGCCCCACTGCGCGCGCTCCATAACGTGGACCTACTTGGTGCGCAAGGAACCTTCTTTTGCAAGGTATGGTGGCGTCAAATGAGCAGTGCACCCCCGCTTCTCGCGGCTCGTGGCCTCGCAAAGACGATTGGACCGCGAATTTTATTCAGTGACGCAACGCTAACGCTGGGCCCACAGGCCCGCGTGGGGCTCCTAGGCTTGAATGGTGCGGGCAAGTCGACGCTTCTGCGCGTGCTCGGAGGCGAAGAAACCCCCGATGCGGGCACCGTCGAACGTCGGATTGGCGCGCACGTGGCCTACCTCACCCAAGAACCCGAACTCGCTCCGGAAAAAACAGCCGAGCAAATTGTCGCCGAAGGCCTTGGTGTTTGGAGCGAAGTGAGTGCGCGGTATCAGGCACTCAGTGATGAGTTGGCAAAGGGCGGCGACCCTGACGTCCTCGCCGAACATACGCAGCTCGCCGAACATATGGACCGTTTGGGTGGATGGTCACGGGAACACGAAGTGCTGCGTCTGCTCGAGAATTTGGGCATGCGCGAGCCGCAGAAAGTTGCAGCGTCGATGAGCGGTGGCGAACGCCGTCGCGTAGCCCTCGCGCGTTTGCTCATCTCGTCGCCTGATTTGGCCATCTTGGACGAGCCGACCAATCACCTCGACGCCGAGACGATCACCTGGCTTGAGCGCTACTTCGAGAGCACGTTCTCGGGTGCGCTTCTTGTTGTGACCCACGATCGCTACTTTCTCGACGCGGTCTGCACCGAAATTGTCGAACTCGAACACGGAAAGCTGAGCTTTTTCGAGGGCGGCTATAGCGACTATCTTGAAGAGAAAGCCGTGCGCCTTGCGCTCGCCGACCGCGCAGAACAGACGCGGCTCAATTTGGTGAGGCGCGAAACAGAATGGCTTCGTCGTGGTGCAAAAGCGCGCACCACCAAGCAAAAAGCGCGAATCGATCGGGCCAATTCCCTGATCGATCAAGGCCCACCACCCGACGCGGCAAAGGTGTCGTTCGGTGGTCTCGAGAAGGTTGCGGCGCGCGCTGGAAAGATAGTTCTGGAACTTGACGGTGTGCAAATCGCACGAAATGACCGCACCCTCGTGCGCTCTCTCACGATGGGCATGCGCGTCGGCGATCGTGTCGGCATTGTTGGGCCCAACGGTGCAGGCAAGTCGTCGTTACTTTCGGTCGTCGAAGACGAGCTTTTGCCCGTGCGCGGTACCGTTAAGAAGGGCCTTCACACAAAGCTCGCCCACTTCGACCAAACCCGTTCAAGACTCGAAGAATCGTGGTCCGTTTACGACAACGTTGCCGGATGGGAAGGCGCAGAGCTCACCGGTGGTGGACAGGTTGATCTGGGCGACGAACAGGTCGATCTGCGCGTTTACCTCGAGAAATTCCTCTTCGATCGTCACAAGCAAAGGCAGGTGGTTGGCAGCCTTTCCGGCGGTGAAAGGGCGCGTGTCGCGCTCGCAAAGACGCTTCGTTCGGGTGCCAACTTGCTCTTGCTCGACGAGCCTACGAACGACCTCGATACGTTCACACTCAGCGCGCTCGAAGACTTGCTCGAACGTTGGCCCGTCGCGCTCTTGGTGGTGTCCCACGACCGGTACTTTCTGAATCGTGTCGCGACGCGCATTCTCATTCTCGACGGCAAGGGCGATGCCACAATTTATGGCGGCAACTACGAAACCTACGAACGCTTGCTCGCCGAGAAGAAGGCTGCCGAACTCGAGGTCGCAAAGCCTGCAAAAATCTCCGAGGCGCCGAAACCGGCGAAGCAGGCGGCATCCAAGTCAGGGCTCACGTATGCGGAACGCATTGAGTTCGACAAGATTCTTGATGTGGTCGCTGAGGCTGAAATTCGCGTCAGCGAATTGTCAGTAAAGTTGACCGATCCGAGCCTGTACTCGGCGGGTCAGGACGCCATGAAAAAAGCGAAGACGGAACATGATGAGGCTGAAGCGAAGCTCGCGACGTTGATGGCGCGGTGGGAAGAGCTTGAGGCGAAGAAGGCGGCAGCGAAATAGCGGTTGTTTCGTAAACTAGATTGACGCATTTGTGTCGTGTATACGTGGAAGTCGCAATGCGATTCGCGTTCATTTTGGCGGCGATCTGCGTGTGCAGCGCAGCGCACGCAGAGGATGCGTGTCCCGATGGGATGAAACTCGTCGAGAGGCAACATCCCGAAGGCGTTGGGCGCAATTGCACCGAACACCGCGGACTCAAGCACTGCTTCGCGTACGACCCAAGTTCCAATCACGCAATTGGTCCTTTCAAACCGCTTCGCTTCTGCATGGACGTGTTCGAAGCGCCAAACCGCGCTGGCGCCAAACCCATCGTGATGGCCAGTGCCGTCGATGCTGAATCGTGGTGCGGGACCAAAGGCAAACGCCTTTGTCACGAAACCGAATGGGAAGCCGCTTGCGAAGGCAAGGCTAGGAAGCCCTGGACGTACGGCTATGCCGCCGACGGAACCAAGTGCAACAGCGGCAAGACGTGGCGCAAGTTCGACGTCAAGAGACTTTACAAAGGTGGCGAGGAAGGCTCGGCCGAACTCGAAAAACTTTGGCAAGCAGAACCCAGTGGCAATCGCAAAGCATGCGTGACCGACGAAGGCATCTATGACCTTGTGGGTAACGTCGAAGAGTGGGTTGTGTCGAGGCCGCATCGCAAATTTCGCCGCACGTTGATCGGCGGATTTTGGGCGAAACCGTGGCCCGGTTGTCGAGGCGCAAACGATGCGCACGAGCCGGAATTTCGATTCTACGAAACGGGCTTCCGTTGCTGCCGCGATCCGAAATGAGGTCGTAGAGCGTTGCAGGCGTAAGCGAAGCGGCGTACCTCCGGGCGCATGGACACCGCCACGCATCCCGAGGGGTTGCCGCCGCGGGAGCTCGAAGACCCAGGGCATCTCGTGTCGATCGACGCGGCTCTCGCTGCGATTGTAGAGGGCCGTGCGTCCGCAGTGGCAGGCTTGCGTGGTAGCGCCGCTCCGTATCTCGTTGCGAAGTTGGCGGAAACCGGCGTGCAGGTGGTGGTCCTTTCGCTTGACGATGACGGCAAGCAGTTTGCCGATGACGCATCGTTCTACGGGCAGTCGCGCATCGCTTCGATACTGCACTTGCCCAGTTACGATAACTCGCCCTATGTTGATGTGAGCCCCGATCGCCGCGCGGAAATGGCGCGCATGGCGTGTCTTGCGCACCTCGCAAGCGAACGACCGTGGAGCGTCCTGTCGACTTCCGCATCCGCTTGGCAACGATTGGTCGTGCCGCGTGCCGTCGTCGAAGCAAGTCTCGTTACATTAGAAGTCAACGAGGCGATCGATCGCGACGCGTTGGTGGCCCAGTTGTCGAGTATGGGCTACCTGCGCGTGCCCATCGTCGAAGACCCCGGTTCATTTGCGATTCGCGGGTCGCTGGTGGACGTGTGGACACCTTCACTCGATGTTCCGATTCGCGTTGAATTGCTCGGCGACGACATTCTGTCGATGCGACCGTTCGATCCGTTTGAGCAAAAGACCAAGCGAGACGCGCATATCTCGAGCGTTGATCTGACGCCTGTGCGTGAAGCGATCGTCAACGAAGCTTACGTTCGGTGCGCGCGCGCAAGTCTGACCGAGCTTGCCGACGCGATGAATGTGCCGACGATGAAGGCACGTGCCCTCATCGAAGAGGTGACAACCGCGCGCGCCCTTTTTGGGGCCGACGGATACTTGCCCGCGTTTTATGACGCACTCGATCCCGTTGCTGCCTACGTGCCCAAGGATGCGATTGTCGTTGTTGTTGGCGATGGCAGTCTGAGCGAAGTGTGGACAGCGGATGGCGATCGATACGAACGGGATCGCGTGGGCCGAGAGAGCGCGCCGCATTTTGCGGTCGACGCCTTTCTTCTGGGTGCGCCCGCAGCGCTGACGCACCTTGAAAGTCGACGGTGCGTGAATTTGCGCAACGTGAGCGACGCAGCGACGCTTCACATTCGCTCCTTTGATCAATATGAACTTGCGCGCGCCATGAAAGAAGCGCGCGGTACCAAGGGGCACGCAAGTGATCTCGGTCCACTCAAGCGCCGCGTGGATGATTGGCGAGCTTCAGGGTTCACGACGGCGCTCATCGTACGCACGCTAACGCAGGCGACACGACTTGAAGCGCTCCTTCGCCATCAAGCGATCACTGCAAACGTCGTCGGCTCCGGCGGCGCGGACATGCCAGAGGTCGCGGACGCCGATATTCGTATCATAGTCGGATCACTTTCGCGTGGCATGCTGCTCGCGCAAGAGAAGCTAAGCTTCATCGTTGAGGACGAGGTACTCGGTGGGCGAGCGCCACAGAAGCGCAGAGAATCTCGCAAGACCGATCAAACGAAGGCCTTTCTCGAAGACCTCCGGTCACTCGCGGTGGGCGACCTCGTTGTACACATCGACCATGGCATCGGCCGCTATCAAGGGCTCGTTCACAAGGACCTTGGTCATACTCAAATCGATCTTATCGCCGTCGAGTATGCCGGTGGTGATCGCCTCTACTTGCCGATTTACCGACTCAACCAGATTCAAAAATTTTCCGGAGGAGAAGGCGCCAAGCCGCCGCTTGATCGCCTTGGCGGATCCACATTCTCCAAGACGAAGGCAAAGGCGCGTAGGCAAGTTCAAGAGCTCGCCGATGAGCTGCTAAGGCTCTACGCCGAGCGCAACGCAGCGGTTAGCGAGGCGCTTCCGCCTCGGAACGACGATTACTTTGCATTTGAGGCGACATTTCCGTTCGAAGAAACGAAAGACCAAGCAAGAGCTATCGCAGACGTTGGCATTGATCTCGAGCGTTCACGACCGATGGATCGGCTCGTGTGCGGCGACGTTGGGTTTGGAAAAACCGAAATTGCCTTGCGCGCGGCATTTCGGGTAGCCCTCGCTGGAAGACAAGTTGCTTTACTATGTCCGACGACGGTCTTGGCGCAACAACACCTTCGAACGTTTGATCAACGCATGACGAACTTCGGTGTGAACGTTCGCGGCCTCTCTCGATTCACGTCTGCCAAAGATGCGAGCGCCACGCTCAAAGGTCTTAAGGACGGCTCCGTTGATGTTGTCGTGGGCACGCATCGACTCCTTTCGAAGGACGTGCACTTCAAGCGGCTCGGCTTGCTTGTGGTCGACGAAGAACAACGTTTTGGTGTGACGCACAAAGAGCGCATGAAGCAAATGCGTACGCACGTCGACGTTCTCACGCTGTCTGCAACGCCGATTCCCCGGACGCTTCAGATGGCAGTGACCAAGCTGCGCGATCTTTCGCTTATGACGACTCCACCGGCCGATCGACGCTCGGTGCGAACGATCGTGTCATTGTACGACGTCCAGATTATTCGCGAAGCCATCACGCGCGAGCTTAGTCGAGGCGGCCAAGTATTTTACGTGTTTGGTCGCATCGAAGGCCTTTACGAGCGGGCGCAGAAGCTAAGAGAAATCATGCCTCGCGCGCGCATCGCCGTCGCTCACGGGCAGATGGGAAAACTCAAGCATCGTGACGAGGTAGGTGCGGTGCAAGAGAGTGGTGCGCTCGAAGACGTGATGCTCGATTTCCTCGAGGGTCGTTACGACGTCCTCGTGTCGACGGCGATCGTCGAGAGTGGACTCGACATTCCGAGAGCGAACACCATGATTATCGATCGTGCAGACAAGTTTGGACTCGCGCAGCTCTACCAACTGCGCGGTCGCGTGGGTCGTTCAAAAGAGCGCGCGTATTGTTACCTTTTGGTGCCGCCCGCGAATCAGATGACGGACGAGTCGCGAGCGCGCATCGAAGCGCTCGAGCGGCACACCGAGCTCGGATCGGGATTTCAGATCGCGTCGCTTGACCTTGAATTGCGCGGTGAGGGTGACCTCCTCGGTGCGGAACAATCGGGATCGATGGAGAGCGTCGGGCTCGAGCTTTTCTGTCAAATGCTCGATGAAGCGACGGCTGAACTTCGCGGTGAAACGATTGTTCACGAAGTGGACCCTGAGTTGGCGTTCGACGTTTCCGCGCTGCTTCCGGAAGAGTATGTGGGCGACGTTGGTCTGCGCCTCTCGCTTTACAAGCGCCTCGCCAGCGCGATCGATGAGGCACACGTTGACGAAATCGCGGCCGAGATGGAAGATCGCTTCGGCTCACCACCTCGTGAAGCGCTAGCGCTCGTGCAGTTGATGCGCCTCAAGACGGAACTCAGAAGCGTGCGTGCACTTGGTTGCGAAGCGAGCGCGAAACTTGTCACGCTGCATCTTCGTCAAGACACTCCACTCGATGGGCGCAAGCTACTCGAGCTTGCCGCGCACCCGAAGAGTCGTTACCACCTCACGCCAGATGGTAAACTTACTAGACGATTTGATGGTGGTGACGGTCTCACCAACGCCGAAACAATGTTGAGCGAGCTCTCGCGCCTCATGCGATAGAGCGCCCCTGTGCCTGGCTATTCCGGTTTCGCTTCAACTGCGCCCACAAGAAATTCGAGCAAGGCCCGGCCTCGCGTGGGCTCTCGCCGCGCGCAGAACTGCAATGACGCTCCTTGCATCGAGAAGAGAACCATGTCGATGAGCGCGTGAAAGTTCTTCTCCTCTGCGTGGGCAGGAAATAGAAGGGTCGCTGCCGCGCGCGTGGCCTCGGTGTGCTCGTCCACGATGGGCTTTAGGCCTTCGGCGAGTTCGGGTTCAGTTGCCGCGGCGCAATACAGTTCATAAATCACGCGCAGCGTCGGTGAGCAAAACACATCCCAAAGTGCGGCGATCGCTTTCGCTTCTGTGGGACGACCTTTGCCCTTAAACAACTGCGTGCCGAACGAGTTTCGCAGCTCGGCGAAGATGTGTCCCGCCGCCGCGACAACAAGCGCGTTCTTGGTCGGAAAGTATCGGAACAAAGCGCCTTGGGACACGCCCGCCTTCTCACACGCGAATGCGGTTGTAAAATTATTGTATCCAACTTCTTCGAGCGCGCGCGCGGCGCCTTCCAGGATTGCGCGCTGTGTGGTTTCGCGGCGTTCTGCTTGGGTTCGTCGAACGAGGGGCGGCATACCTCTACAATATCGGATCGCATACCGAATGATCTATTCACCAAACTCTTCTTGATCCGGTTTCGGAATTCGACGGCGCGCGTTCCACAGCAGAATCGCACCAAGCACCATGAAGCTAAGGGTAGCAAGGACGACGAGCGCAGCGGGAACGCCAAAGATGAGATCGCTCGGAGCACCCTTCATCCAGCCGCGTGCCCTTCCGATTGCGACCACGTTGTTGAGGGTGTGAATCACAATTGCGGGCACCGTACTCTTGGAAAAGATGCGCCACAGCCCACAAACAAGCCCAAGCACGGTTGCCGAAACGACGCGCACGATGCCGACGCCTCCAGGAGTGTCCGCGTGCAAAAGCGCG
>JAHFDZ010000107.1:0-13653 GCA_023248745.1 Myxococcales bacterium
GCGACGAGTTGCGTGACCTCAGGGACTTCACCGCTCGGCGAGTACTGCGCGACAACCGGCGATTGCGCAACGGGTCTGACGTGCGTTGGCGGTGCGTGTCGTCCGTACTGCAGCACAGCGGGTCAGGCATGCACTGGCACAGGGCTCGGCGACTGTTTTCAGCTCGTCAACGGAAGCAATCAAAATATCCCCAACGACAAGGTATGCACCGTGACGTGCAATCTGCTCACGCCTTCGGCAGCGTGCGGCTCGAACAATTGCACTTACTGGTCGGATCTCAAGAAAACCGACTGCATCGCTGCCGGTAGTGCTTTCGAGTACGACGACTGTGCGCTCGACTACTGCAAAAAGGGTCTTGTCTGCGTGCGCAGCGGTAGTTTCGATACGTGCATGAAGTGGTGCCGCACCGGAGTCAACACGGACTGCGGCCTCTTTCAAACGTGCAAGACGCTCGGCACGAGCGCTCCGGTCATCAATGGCACCACGTACGGTGTTTGCGACTACTGATCGCGCCCGGCTTTCGCGACGAGATGATTCCTTCGATTCAAGAGTGGGCACGCACGTACGTAGAGTCGACGTCACTCGCTTACAAAATGGCGCCGCCGCCGCCGCCGCCGGCACAGTTCGACAACCAAGTTGACGAGTTGCGGTTGCGGCCTGGAAGGCCTGCTGAGCTTTCGTTCGAAGAGCATCGCCTTCGCAATCTCACGGCTGCTGCGCTTCGGGACGACAGGAAGCGCGGCTTTCTCATCCACACATTTTGGCATCATGAACTCCAAGCGGCTGAGTTGATGTGCTGGGCGATCCTCGCCTTTCCGAACACGCCCGAGTCGTTCAGGCGGGGCTTGCTACGGATTGCGCAGGATGAGATTCGTCACATGAGCATGTACGCAGAGCACCTTGTGTCGCTGTCATTTCGAGTGGGATCGTTTCCGGTCAATGATTGGTTTTGGACGCGGATTCCGACGGCGACGACACCGAGCGCATTTGTTTCTGCCATGAACATTGGCTTCGAAGGCGGCAATCTGGATCACGGCCTTCGTTTCGCCGAACGCTTCGAGCAGGCTGGCGACGCGGACGCTGCACGCATTCAACGTACGATCGTGGAGGAAGAAATCCCGCACGTGGCTTTCGGAATGCGCTGGCTCGAACGTTTTATGGGCGATGCGACATTTGCGACTTGGCAGTCGAACATCGCGTCTCCGCTATCGCCCATGCTCATGCGCGGCAAAGCGCTCAATCGAAGCGCTCGACAGCGCGCCGGTCAAGCAGAAGAGTTCGTCAACGCGCTTGAGCAATGGTGATTGTCTGTGCCGCGTGCGTGGGTCTTCAATCTTGACGCGGACGATGAGCTTGCCCGTTATCCGTTCCCTTACGAACGCCCCACGGCAATCGACGCCATCATCAAGAAGCGACTGCCACGCGCGTTGCTTGCGCCCGGCGACGTGGTCGTCGGCGAGGCGATTGTAGCGATTGATAGTTACGAATGTGCTGCGTGGTGTCCCACGCCACTTGCAGTGCACGCCTGGCGGCACGCAGGGCTTCGTCCGGCGGTTGTGCCGTCGCCAGAGGTGTTGCGAAGTGTGAATCATCGTCAGTTTGCCCTGCGATTTTCGGATTCTGGCGTCGAGTCCCGCTTCATCGAGAGTGCGGCGCAGTGGGACGAGTGGCTTCTTCCGCACTGCGACGGCACTTGGCTTCTGAAGCGTCCGTTCGGCTACGTGGGCCGTGGGCAACGAAAGATCACCTTGCCGATGACACCGGACGATCGAGCGTGGGCGGCCGCCTCGTTGCAAACAGGTGGGTTCGTTGTCGAGCGCTTTGTTCGAATAGTCAAGGAACTTGCCTTGCATGGGATAATCAAGGAGGGACGCTGCACATGGGGAACGCTCACGGAGCAAGAGGTTGACGAACATCGCGTGTGGCGAAGTTCGCGCTTGCATCGAGATGTGACCATTGAGAAGCCTGTTCGCGACGCCTGCGAGCCTGTGGTGCAAGCGCTTGTCGATACCGGCTACTTCGGACCGTTTGGGGTCGACGGGTACCTGTGGGAAAACGATCGGAGCGTGTTGCAACTGAACGCGGTGAGCGAGCTAAACGCGCGCTACACGATGGGCTACGCGGTGGGCATGGGCAACGCTACTCAACGACAGTGAAACGCGTGTTGCCGACAATTTGCCCGTCAGTTGTTTCCACTTCGACGCTCCAGTTTCCTGCGCGTGCCTCTTGTGTGGTGATATTTTTGAGACCCGATCGCAGCCGCAGAACGCTCGCTCCTTCTGCGCGAGCGGTGATGTTGGCGTTGACGTGAACCACTTCACCGTCGCGCTTCCAGATGTGGCGGAAGTTACTTCCCGGCCCGGCGGGTACGCCAATGTCTGTCACTGCGATAAGCGCGGGGAGAGCGCTTGTGTGAACGCGGGTGACTTCCATTTGTAACCTGCCGTCGTGCATTTCGCTCGGCCCAACGGCGGCATGGGCGAGGTACATGGGAACTGGGGGAATCAATCGGCGTGCGCCATACGCGAGTGCTGGCAAGAGGGCAACGAGCGTTACGAGTTGAAGCCAGACCAGTTTGCTTTTCAGCTCACGCGCGCGAAGGTGTAACGACATGACGCCGATTGTTGCGATCGCCGCCGAAGCGATCAAAGACGTTACATTTTCGGTGCGTGGAAAAATTGCCGGAACGAAGACGTTGAGCGCTCCGAAGAGAATCACACCGTGAAAAACGGACGCAAGCCACCGGTAGCGCATCACGTAGTGATCGAACACGATGTCGAGCGTCGAGAGTACGGCCACGAGCGCGAGTGCAATGACGAACCATGAGTTTGCTGATCCAAGCGTGGTGCTCTTCCAGTAGGAGGGCAGCAGAAAAAAGAGCAGTCCCTGATACAAATTCTTGATCGCGTACGTAATGACGTAGAAGCCGACCTTCTCGCGCTTGCTGCCTGCGTCTTCGACGCCGCGTGAGAACAGGCGAAAGAAGATGAGAAGCAGAACCCAAACGCAAATGAGTGAAGCGCCGAGCATTCGCGCGCGCTCGAAGCCCTTCGACGCAAACGCTACGACTCCGCTCCCAAGGGCAAGCGCATACGCGGAGTGAAGCCACCACAACTTGCGGCCATGCCTGCGTAGGAACTTGCGAATCGGCTCAAAAGGTGATTCTCGAACAGGACGAGCGCGCGGACCCTCGACCCGAAACGTTGGCGTCGGTTCTGGCACGGGCGGCGCTGGGGATTCTGTGGGGTCGTCCACAAGTGAAGTGTACTCGCCATTGCCCATTGAGTGACCGATTGGAAACGCCCGCGGATGAACGATTATTCGCGCTCTGCTCCGGGTCGAGTAGGGTCTTGCGCATGCGTCGATTTTTTGCGTGTGCTTTCTTGGTTGCGTCCTGTGGCGATGCCGTCAAGCCGGCCTCAGTTGTTTCATCGGCACCCGTTGCGGCGTCTTCGCCCGCGGCACCGATGCATCCACCAAGCGTAAAGCAATTTGACTATCCCGCTACGCGAAGCGAGGCGATGGTCGACACGCTATTTGGTGCGAAGGTTGAGGATCCATACCGCTGGCTTGAGGACGGCAGTTCCGCAGAAGTAAGAGCGTGGACGACCGCGCAGGACGACCGTACACGTCGCCGTCTTGCGTCAATGCCACAGCGCGAAGCGTTCGTGAATCGGCTCTCCGAACTCGCTTACGTCGAGTCGATGGGTCTTCCCGTCCGTCACGGTAAGCGCCTCTTCTTTTCTCGCCGCGATGCGGGCAAGGAAAAGGCGGTCTTCTATGTGCGCGAAGGCTCAGTCGATCGCGTGTTGCTCGATCCGATTCAGTGGGCCAAGGACAAGCCTGTTTCACTTGGGCGAACGTTTGTGTCGCACGACGGTGAGAAAGTTGCGTATCAAGTTCGGCCAAACAATTCGGATGAGGCAATAGTCAAGGTAATTGACGTTGCGACCGGAAAGGTCTCCGAGACGGACGTGATCGAGGGTGCCAAGTATGCGGGGCTTGCGTGGAGCGCAAAAGGTAACGGCTTTTATTACGTTTTTCTGCCGATGGGACCTTCCGTTTCGGAGAGACCCGGCTTCGCTGAGCTTCGCTTTCACAAGCTGGGCGATGATCCAAAAAACGATTCCCTCGTGCGAGAGAAGACGGGTGATTCGAAGACGTTTCTCAACGTGAGCGCGTCCCATGACGGCCGGTGGCTCTTTGCCGTGATCGAGCACGGTTGGAGTCGCACCGATCTCCACTACATGGATTTGCGCGAAAAGAAGCCAGTTTGGAAAACGCTTGTGGAGGGGCGAGACGCTCGCTTCGAGGTGACTGCATTTAGGGACACATTTTACGTGTGGACCGACGATCATGCCGCGCGCGGAAAAGTGATGGCGGTCAAGCCCGGTGAGAAAATTGACGCCTGGAAGACGATCGTTTCTGAGCGGCCAGACGCGACACTACGCGATGCTTCTGTCTTGGGTCGCAAGCTTGCGTTGACGTATCTCAAGGACGCCGCGTCCGTTCTACAGCTCGTGGATCTCAATGGAAAGAACGGTAGGAACGTCGCGCTTCCGACGTTGGGTCTCGCGAGCTGGGCGGGCACGGAAAGTGACGACAAGAGTTACATTTCATTTTCGTCTTTCACGCACCCGACTGAGATTGTCGAGCTCTCGGTGCGGTCTGCGACAACGCGCTTTGTCTATCGAACGAACGTGCCTCTCGATCCGAGTGCGTTCGAGGTCGAGCAAACCTTTGCCAAATCGGCCGATGGGACCAAAGTTCCGCTCTTTGTCGTGCACAAGAAGGGTTTTGCGAAAGACGGAAGCGCGAGTGCGATCCTCTATGGATACGGAGGCTTTCAGGTTGCGCAGACGCCAACCTTTGTGCCCTCGATTTTTCCGTGGCTCGAGCACGGAGGTGTTTACGTGCTTGCCATTTTGCGAGGCGGTGGCGAATACGGCGAAGCGTGGCATCGCGATGGCATGCTGCACAAGAAGCAGAATGTGTTCAGCGATTTCATTGCGGCCAGCGAGTATCTGATCGCCGAAAAGTACACGTCGAAGAAGGGCCTTGTCGTTCGAGGCGGGTCCAACGGCGGCCTCCTTGTCGGTGCTGCCATCACGCAACGTCCAGATCTGTTCGCGGGCGCGCTTTGCGGAGTGCCTCTTCTCGATATGGTGCGCTACCACCGGTTTGGATCGGGTCGAACGTGGATCGAAGAGTATGGCTCATCCGAGGACGCGAGCGACTTTCACGCCCTTCACGCGTACTCACCCTACCATCACGTAACAAGTGGAGTTACCTATCCGCCGCTGCTTTTGCTCAGCGCAGACGCCGACGATCGCGTAGACCCAATGCACGCGCGAAAGTTCGCGGCCATCATGCAGGAGCGCTCATCGGGCGGTGAGGTGCTTCTGCGGATCGAGCGCAACTCCGGTCATGGTGGCGCCGACATGGTTAAGGCAAACGTGGCAAAACTAGCCGATGAGTATGCGTTTGCAGTTTCTGTTACCCAGGGGCCTGCGACGTCAACACCATAGTCCTCGGTTGTTTCTGTGAATCACTTGATACGATGACGTTCGATGGACTCGGTCCGCGCCCAGTATGAACGGTACCCGTACCCGCCAGTCGGCGCGTTCGCACTCCCGCGGCGTGGGCAAGCAGAAGCGGTCGCGTTTGAAACGGGGACACGACTTTGCTTTGGTAAGCCGCGCTCGGCGAAGGGCGTTCGCATACTCGTAGCAGGTGGTGGCACGCTCGAACCGCTTGTGGTGGCGGAGGCAAACGCTTCGGCGGCGTGCGTCGTAGCGGTTGAGCTAAGTCAAGAGTCTTTACGAATACTTGGCCGTCGAACGAAGTTCGCGTCGGCGCTTCGATTTCTTCGTGGTGGTCACGCGCCCATCGAGCCAGTGGCAGCGGACTTGTTTTCGTGGGCGCCCAGCGAGCCGTTCGACTTAATTCTCGCATCGAATTTGTTGCAGCACGTTGCCGATCCTGGGTCGCTTCTCGTTCGGCTTTCGAGTTGGCTCAAGCCCGAGGGTGTGATGCGGATTGCCACATACCCCAGGCACAGTCGCTTGTGGATGCGCGAAACGGGAAGGTGGCTAAAGGCCAATGGCGTGACCGCAATGGCGAGCGCCCTTCATGCGAGAGCATTCGAAGCAATCCTTACGCTTCCTGAGACACATCCGGTGCGGTCGTGTTTCTTAAGTCATCAAGAGGTTGGTACCGATGCAGGTATCGTCGACGCGTTCTTGCACGCGTGTGAGAATCCACTCGGTCCACTTGATTGGAGTCGCGAGGTTCTGCGCGCTGGCTTGGAGATCCATGCCGAAACGCAGAACGAAACGTCGCGATCGTCGTTCTTGGACGACATTGTGCCCGAGGCTCGTGGGCTCGACGTTTGGACGAAACTTGAGATTCTCGATCGACTGCTCGAGCTCTGCGCCAATCCGACTTTGTGGCTCTCGAAGGGATCGTCAATTTTATTGCCTAAAGAGTCTTCGGAGCGCATAGACGTGCGATCGCAAAGCGCTCTACCCGATAGCGCTTCGGTGGTCGCTATGCCGTCGCGGGTACGCTTCGAATTGCGCCAAGGGCTCGAACGGGCGTCGGCGTTGTGTAGAGTGCCAGAGGCTTCGTTGCTCGATCGGTTTGCGCGTGAAGTCGGATCGCGCGTGTCGCCCGAAGACTCTTCACTCATGCTGCATGGCCTCGCGATTGCCGACTACGACGCGAGAGACCTAATGAGCGCTCAAGCCCCTTACGGCAACGACTTCTGGTCTGCGCTCGAGCCGCACGCGCGCTTGTTGCATCAAGGGCAGCCGGCGGTTGGGGCAACGATCCATGAACAAATCGATTGGCTTCAAGTTCGATACGGGGCGTTGATGAACGAGATCGAAGTGCAAGTTCTGGCCCAGTGAAGGTAATATGATCATGTCAAGTGACGAATCAAGGGTTGTGCGATTTGGCGTGGCGATGGATCCGGCATTGCTTGTGGAATTCGATGCGGTCGTAAGAGCGCGCGGCAGTAGCCGATCAGAACTCTTGCGTGATCTCGTTCGAGCTGAGGTCGCGAAGAAGCGGCTCGATGCAGGCGTCGAAGCGATCGCCGCGTTGACGCTCGTTTACGACCATCACGTGCGTGATTTGGCTGACCGCCTTACCGAGATTCAGCACGACATGGGCGACTGCGTTCGCTCAACGATGCATGTGCATCTTGACCACCATCTTTGCCTCGAGGTGATTGTGGTGCGTGGCAAAGCAAACGAGCTCGAAGACTTTGCTGAGCGCATCCTCGCGACTAAGGGCGTTCTTCAAGGCGGTATCGAAGTGTTTGCGCTTGCGGACCACGATTCGAGTCACCATCGAGGCAAGGTCCATCGGCATTGAGTTCGCGCTACCTTGGTGAAGGTTGAACCGTCTTGCTCCAATCGTACTCTTGGTAAGGTTTTTTGACGACTGGCGCGCTCGCTGCCGATGCGGGTGACGCGGCCGTCTGGCTAGTCGGTGGTGAAGCTGATGGTCGTTTGGGCGCCGTAGGAGGTGTGACTGCGATCGTGTTTGCAGGTTCCGCTGCCTGCGACGGAGCAGGGGCCGGCGTTGCGACGCTTGGTTGACTCTGGACGAGTTGCGTAGGCGCGATGGCTACGGGTGAGATCGTCTCTGCGGCTGCCGAGGGTGAGCGCGGGTAGAGCGCGAATCCAATACCCAAAGTAGTGAGGAACATTGCAATGGACGCCAGGGCGATCCTCGCTCTGGACTGCTTGGAGAGCTGCGCGTCACCGTCATCTGTCTTTTGTCGCAACGGTCCGGACCATGACGCATTGGCGCCCGTCGTTTCGTCGATGACTGTTGTGACGAACGGCAGGGCCGCGGATGACGGTTCGTTCTCGAGAAGCATCCGCCGCGAAGCTGTAGTGGCCGCTGCGCGTCGAATGAGTTCGTGATAGCGAGGTGAGCAGTAGGGCTCGAGCGCTTGCATGAGCTGACCGACGTTCTTCCAGCGAAGGCCCGGCTCTTTTCGTAAGCATCGTTCGATGATGGCGTCGACGCCTTCAGGCACGTCGGACCGAATCGCACGGGCAGACGGACACGGATCTCGAAGAATCTTTGCTGCCACGTCGATCGATGAGTCCCCGGGAAACGGAAGCTTCCCGGTCGTGAGGTGAAACAATATTGCGCCTAACGCCCAAATGTCCGTGCGGTGATCGACGTCGCGCGTTGAACGCAACTGTTCAGGGGACATGAATGCAGGAGTCCCGAAAACGGCATGTGTCGACGTGAGTCCTTCGGCGTGGTCCTCTCGCGTTTTCGAAATGCCAAAGTCAAGAATCTTGACCCACGGAGAGCCATCGCCGCGTTCGGTGTGAAACAAATTTGCCGGCTTGAGGTCACGATGCACGATGCCGAGATCGTGCGCGATCGATAGCGCCTCGCACACCTGCACCAGGCAATCGATCGCGGTGGTAACATCGAGCGGCCCACTCCGCTTGACGCGTTGTGAGAGGTCTACCCCCTCAAGGTGCTCCATCACGATGTAGGGGCCCACTTTATCGATTTCGCCAACGTCGAAAACGCGCACGACGTGCTCGCTGCGTATGCGAACAGCTGCGCGTGCCTCTCGAACGAGACGTTCACGCTCGGTGTCGGACGCATCGTAAAGAACCTTGATGGCCACTCGGTCATTGAGCAGTATGTTGTGAGCCGCATAGACGCACCCCGAGCCGCCATGACCAATGGGCTGCTCAATCTCGTACTTGTTGGCCAGGCAGTACCCCGGAACAAGGATGGAGTTCGGTGAAATGCTCATGCGCCCTGCTCCCCGGAACGGCTGAACTTGCCAAACCTTCAGTTCTTCATGCACTCAGGTGGCGCGAGACGCGAGGGTCGTTTCCATGATTTCGTCTGTGTTATCGACGTTTGCGTGATCGGAGCGCCACTACGCCCGCCTGTGGCGCAGGCGTGGGTTCGAGCGGCGGCAGAGCTGCAACAAGTCTTTGAATGCGCGGAATCGCGTCAGCGAGCGAGCGCTCGGCGCGGAGCTCGTCGAACACACCATCGTACACGAGGACGAGAATGTAGATGCCACCAAACGAATGGGCGACGAGGCCGCAGTCGTCGGATTGGCTTTGGTAACGAAGTTGACGACCACGATGAAGCGACGCGAGGTTCGGCAGTATTCGCACTTCGGCAAGTGCACCAAGCGATGCTTCTGGCAGCCCTTCGGTATCGGTCTCAGCGGGCAAGTAACCGCTATCGTCGTCGGCTTGATGGTGTTTCAGCACTTCTCGGGATGCCGCGCCCCACACGATCGGTGACGTTGCGTCGATCACCAGTGCGTCGGTTGCGCGTGCTCGCTGCGCAACGATCCGAAGCTCATCGTGCAGTGAACGTGCAACGGGCGGCCTTGGAACGCGTTCCGACACCGGTTCGGTCGTCAACTCTGTGAACGATCCTACGAGCATAAAGAGGCGCCTACTGAGTGCGTTTTCGCCTTCGATGGGGGCGTCGAATCGACACACGAGCACACGACCGTCGCCGAGATCAGCGCGGATTTCGTGCCCACGTTGGGGCGACCCTTCGAGGTCGATCACGACTGAATCGGCTCCAATTTCGCGCTGCACCAATGCGAGGAAACGTTCTTGCAGCTCAGAAATTCGGTCCGCCATCCTATGAAGAGGGGTATCTCGTTCTGCGATTGTCGACAACGCAGGTGGTCCCGTCGCTCCCACAGTGCATTACATTTGGCTCCGATCTTAAGGTTGGACGCCAATGGATCCGACAATGTTTGGAATGCCGGCACCGAGCGAAAGTACCGCCACATCGGTCAAGTTACCTGACGTATCGAAAGCGATGTGACGCACGCCGGTTGTCTCGGTTACGAACGCATGACCTTTGAGCGCACCGCGATTCACCATTGTCGCGAGCTGGGGCAGCGATGGCTTTCCTTGGGTGTATTTGAGCTCTGTAATCGTGAACGGTGCTGGCTTGGTCTTATCGTAACCTAATGAATACAATTTAGACGTCGTATCGGAAGCTATCGCGAGCGCGGCGTTGCCATAAGGGGACGTGACGACGGCAGAAGGGTTCTTGATGTTGATCTCCTGTACCCGCGACAGCGTTGCCATATCGACAACGCCAATGCGGTCGCCATGTCCAAGGCCATCGTCGGCGACGAGTGCGTGCGCGTCGACGATCGCCAGCGAGCTCGGAATCGCATCTTCGTCGGCGAATGCGGAACCCCCGCGCACGTACGATGGCACGCTTGCCGAAAGGTCAAGAAGGTGAACTTGTGTCCCAGATTTTGATCCACTGACGGACTTTGCCGAGACCAGGAGCTGAAACGGATTTGCGTTCGCAACGGTCCCCGAAAACATGGCAGAAGTGTCGAGCTTTCGGCCAGTGTCGCTTAGCTTGCCATCGCATGCGATTGCGTACTCGCGAAGAGCGCCTGCGTTTGATGTTGTATTGGGATCGAGTACCCACACGCTCGATCCATCGGGTGAGACGATGAGGGCGTCTGCATAGAACTTTCCTGCAAACGAACTTTCCGCGACGGTGACCTTCAAGTCGGTTTCAACAATGAAGGTGCCGATGTTGCCATCTTCGAGCGCAACGAGGCCAACCTTGCCATCGGGCGTAAAGGCGACGTTGCGACGCGAGGCTCCACCGAGCGTAAATATAATACCTGTTGTTGCCATTTTGCCGTCGCTCGAGAGTTTCAGCACTTCGTGGAGGCCTGTTTTCGTCGAGTTTGGTCCGAAGGGATGCGAAACGATGAGCGCACGTTCGGTGTTTTCGGCCTGCGGCGTATTGTGGCAGAGCGTTGACGCATCGAGTTTCGGCGACGCGTCGCTTGCGTCGTTGGCTTCGCTGTCGAACCCGGCATCCATAGCCGCGCTTGTGCCGCCGTCGTTACCAAGGGAGCCAATAACGCTGCTTGAGCAACCCAATGTGACGCATGAGAGAAGCGCGAGGCATCGCATGCGCGGTAGCGTGCAGCGAGGACTTGCAAGCGTCAACGTGCAGAAGCACCCTCATAGCCGATGCACTTGTTGACCAGTCCGATTCAGCCCTACGCATGGGGTTCGCGCTCATCGATCGCCGCGCTTCAACGAAGGCCTGCACCCTCAGCTGGGCCCGAGGCAGAACTTTGGCTTGGCGCGCATCCCGTTGCGCCGTCGCGTTTAAGCGATGGTACGCCGCTGGACGTTGCAATCACGCAGCACCCTGAGTGGCTTGGAACGTACACGCAGAAAAAGTTCAGCAAGTTGCCTTTCTTGCTCAAGGTGCTTGCTGCCGACACTGCGCTCTCGATTCAAGCGCACCCATCACTTGCCCAAGCGCGTGAAGGCTTTGCGCGCGAGAACGCAGGCGGCATTTCACTTCTTGCCCCGTTTCGGAACTACAAAGACGACAACCACAAGCCCGAGTTGATATGCGCGCTCGAGCCTTTCGAAGCGTTGTGTGGCTTTCGTCATCCCGAAACACTCGCGGTCTTGTTTGACCTGCTTGATGGCGAGCCGTTTGCGTCTTGGGCCGAGATGCTCCGAGGGGCTGAGCCTGACGCGGGACTTAGGCAACTCTTTATTGCGAGCATGGGGCTCGAGCGCGACGTGCTTCTGCGGGCCGTGGACGTTGTCGTGACGAAAAGCGAGAAGCTGCGCTCGCACTCGCCAGAGTTCGTCAAGGTTGCCGACTGGATCGTCAACCTGGCGAACCTTTATCCGTCCGATGCGGGTGTTCTTTCAGTTTTGTTTTTGAACTACGTTGCCCTCGAACCGGGTCAGGCGATCTACCTCTCTGCGGGCAAGCTGCACGCCTACCTCAAAGGGACTGGCATTGAGGTCATGGCGAATTCTGACAACGTGCTTCGTGGAGGGCTTACGCCGAAGCACGTCGATGTTCCTGAGCTTCTCCGTGTTCTGCAATTTGTGCCAGATGACGTTACAATTATGCGGCCGGGTGGCGGTATCGAGAGTGCGTATAAGACCGAGGCGCTCGAGTTCGAGCTGTCGCGTGTTGTGATCGACGGCGCTTGGGGATCGAGCGCGCAAGGTCCTGAGATTCTCTTGTCGGTTGAAGGCGATCTGAAAACAGAAGCGGGTCATGTCCTCACGTCGGGTTTCGGTGCATTTGTACCTGCAGGAGAGTCATTTGACCTTCGCGGCAAGGGAGTCCTCTTTCGCGCCAAAGTTCCTGGTGCGTGAGCGGTAGCAACCGCGTTGTCGTGCGATATGCTGCAGCGAGTGGAAAAGCGGCAGCTGTCCTTTGTGCTCAACGGCAAGTCGATCACCGTTGACGACCTTTCGACGAATCTCACGTTGTCGCAATTTCTGCGGCGCACCGGACGCAAAGGCACCAAGGAGGGCTGCGCCGAAGGGGACTGCGGCGCTTGCACGGTGGCGTACATCGATCGCGATGCGCATGGAAAGACGGTCTATCGAAGTCTGAACAGCTGCATCACGCTCCTTCCGATGATTGATGGTCGCGAACTGATCACGGTCGAAGGTCTCGCGCAAGGTGAGCTGCATCCGGTCCAGAAGGCGATGGTCGATCGCTTCGGTTCGCAATGTGGCTACTGCACTCCGGGTTTCGTCGTGTCGATGTTCGAAGGCTACTACCGCGAAGACATGAAGGAGCCATGGCAGGTGAACGAGCAGCTGCACGGTAATCTCTGTCGCTGTACCGGCTACAGGCCGATTCGCGATGCGATGAGCGATGCTCTTCGCGCGAAGAAAGAAGTTAGAAATGATTTGTTTCAGCTTCGCCTAAACAAGGATGCGCCACACGTTAATGAAGTTGACTATTCAGCGCGCGGATTTCAGTTTTGGCGTCCGACGACGCTCGCAGCTTTGCTCGAGCTTCGATCTGCGCATCCGGATGCGTGGCTTGTCGCAGGCGCGACTGAGCTTGGCGTTTATCTCAACAAGCGTTTTCAGTCGTTTCCGAAGTTGATTTCGACCGAAGGCGTTTTTGAGCTTCAAACGATACGGATCGACGACGATGTTATTTGGCTTGGAGGTGGCGCAAACCTCACCGCCATTCAAGAAGCGCTCAACGGGCTCTTGCCAGATTTCGACAAGATGATGTTGGTGTTTGCGTCACGGCAGGTTCGCAATCGCGCAACGCTCGCTGGCAATTTGGTTACAGCTTCGCCCATTGGCGACACGCCGCCGGTGCTGCTCGCGCGCGACGCTCTCGTTGTGTTGCGATCGTTGCGAGGTGCGCGCGAAGTGCCACTTCATGAGTTTTTCACGGGCTATCGCAAAACTGTCATCGAAGTTGACGAAATTCTTGAAGCGGTGATCGTTCCGCGTGATCCATCTGGCGCGCGGGTGCTCGTGGAGTCGTACAAAGTGTCGAAGCGTCGCGAGATGGACATCAGCATTGTCGCGGCGGGTTTCCGCGTTGTGCTCGACTCTGACAATCGCGTGATAGTTGCGCGCCTTGCGTACGGTGGCGTCGCGGCCACGCCGCTGCGCGCGAAGAAGACGGAGCAGTTTCTCGTTGGTCGCTCGTGGAACAATGACACGATCGACGAAGCGTGCGCGCTCGTTGAGACCGAATTTACGCCACTGAGCGATGTGCGATCGGAAGAGCCGTACCGCAAGAAGCTACTGGGAGCCCTTCTGAAAAAGTTCTTCGTCGGTTACAAAAGCG
>JAHFDZ010000107.1:13663-18144 GCA_023248745.1 Myxococcales bacterium
AAGACGAGTTGCTTGGATACACCGAGACGCCTCCTTGGCAGGACCACGCACCGAGCTTCAATCTGAAGCACGAGAGTGCGCATCTCCATGTCACAGGTCGAGCGGAGTACGTCGATGATCGCAGAGAGTCGATGCTCGAGGTGTGGCCTGTCACGTCGAAGGAGGCGCGGGCTCGCATAACGCGGCTCGACGTTTCGGCGGCCTTGAGTGTTCCTGGCGTGGTGCGCGTGCTCACCGCGGCTGATGTGCCAGGCATGAACGACACCGGCGCGATTCGTCATGACGAGCCGTTGTTTGCCACGGGCGAGGTGAATTTTCACGGGCAGATGATCGCGGCCGTAGTCGGCGTGTCCTACGAGGCCGCGCGCGAAGGCGCAAAACGGGTTGTCGTTGAGTACGAGCCGCTCGTGCCCATTTTGGGTATCGAAGGGGCCATCGCGCATAGCAGTTTTCACACGCAACCTCACACGATTCGCAGAGGTGATTCTGCAGCCGCATTGGCTGAAGCGAAGCATTCGATACATGGAGAGTTACATATTGGTGGACAAGAACACTTCTATCTCGAGTCACAAGCTGCGTGGGCAACGCCAGGTGATGACGGTGATGTGTTCGTAGCCTCGTCGACGCAGCATCCAAGCGAGGTGCAGGCGATCGTTTCACACGTGCTTCATTTGCCCCGCAATCGTGTCGTTGTTGAGGCGCCGCGCATGGGTGGAGGTTTCGGCGGGAAAGAAACGCAGGGCGCCCTGGTTTCCGCGGTTTGTGCGCTCGCGGCGATGCTCGAAAAACGAGCTGTACGCTGGCAGCTCGACCGCGACCTCGACATGATGATGACCGGCAAGCGCCATCCCTTTTTCGGGCGCTATCGCGTGGGCTTCGATGCCGACGGACTGATCGAAGCGCTCGAAGTCGATCTGTTCAATGATGGCGGCTATGCGCTCGACCTGTCGGAATCGATTCTCGATCGAGGGCTCTTTCACCTCGACAACTCGTATTACATTCCGAATGTTACATTTATCGGTCGGGTCTGTAAGACGAACGTGGTCTCTCATACCGCGTTTCGTGGCTTCGGCGGACCGCAGGGGATGGTCGTTGTCGAAGAAGTTCTCGATCGCGTTGCGCGCCATCTGGGGCTTTTGCCAGAGCGAGTGCGTGAGCAAAATTTATATCGCGGAGAAGGCGAAACGGTCACGACTCACTACGGTCAGCTGATCGAGGGCAATCGAATCGGTCGCATTTGGAGCGAGTTATCGACGAGTGCTGAACTCGTGGCACGTCGCGAAAGTGTCAAAAACTTTAACGACAAGAATGTTTACGTTAAGCGCGGCCTTGCAATTACGCCGGTCAAATTTGGCATTTCGTTTACCGCGTCGTTTCTCAATCAGGCAGGCGCGCTCGTGCTCATCTACCGCGACGGCACCGTGCAAGTGAACCACGGCGGCACTGAGATGGGGCAAGGGCTCTATACAAAGATGCATGGCATCACGATGCGCGAACTCGGGCTCCCCGCCGAAGCGATTGTCGTAATGAAGACCCGCACCGACAAGGTACCCAACACGTCGGCGACGGCAGCGTCGAGTGGTGCCGATCTCAACGGCGCTGCGGTAAAGGCTGCATGCGAAGTGCTGCGCGAGCGACTTGCTCCAGTTGCTGCCGAACTGCTCGCGCGCGAAGGCGTCGCTGCGAACGCTTCGTCGATCGTTTTCGAAAACGGCCGGGTCTTTTCGACGTCGGCTCTTGCGGTCACGATCCCATTTTCGACATTGGCCGAGGCGGCTTACTTGCGCCAAGTCAATATGTCCGCGAACGGGTTCTATCGCACGCCCGGCATTGCTTACGACAAGGCGCGTGGGCAAGGAAAGCCGTTCCACTACTTTGCATTTGGGGCTGCGGTGTCCGAGGTCGAAGTCGATGGGCTCACCGGCATGAAGATAGTCAATAGAGTTGATATTCTTCATGACGTCGGAGACTCGCTCAACCACAACGTTGACCGCGGGCAGATCGAGGGCGCCTTTGTGCAAGGCATGGGGTGGCTCACGGGCGAAGAGTTGAAATGGAACAGCAAGGGATGTCTTTTGAGTCATTCGGCGAGCACGTATCAAATCCCCGCTGTTGGTGACGCTCCTGCAGAGTTTCACGTGCAGCTGCTCGCTGAGACTGCTCAATACTCGGTGGTGCATGGCAGCAAAGCGGTCGGAGAGCCTCCGCTTATGCTTGCGATTAGTGTGCGCGAAGCGCTGCGCGATGCCATCGCAGCGTTCGTTCCAGGTGCAAGGCGCGCCCCATTGGCGAGTCCCGCAACGCACGAGGCCATTCTCAATGCGCTTGACGATCTGAGGCGAGAGGCCAAAAAAGTCAGAGCGCCAGAGTAGGGCAAACATTTTGCATTCGCTCCTCGCGGTGTGCACCGCAAAGGAGAAAGAGAATGAACTCATCCGAACTTTGGGTTGTGGGTGTATCGGTTGCATTTTTTGCAGCTTCCGTCGCTCTATGGTGGCGTGGATGGGCGCAGCTCGAAAAAGCGCAGGCTCTCATTCTTCAGGGCGCGACAGTGATCGACGTCGATACGCCTGAGGACTACGCCTCGGTGCACCATCCAGGTGCGAAGAACATCCCGCTTGAGGAGCTCGACGTGCGGACCGCCGAACTGGGACCGCCAGACAATCCAGTTGTGGTTTGCGGACGCTGGGTGCGTCGGCTGCGGGCCACTTCTGTTTTGCGTGGACTTGGGTATCGATTTGTCGTCGACGTGGGTGCTCACGATTGGTGAGCGCTCGCTAGGGTCGAACACCGCTGATGCATTCATTCGCACTGTGGCAAGAATGTACGTGGCGTTGTTGCCGAGAGAGCGTTGTGTCGCCCTCGGCGCGCGGAACTGTACGCGTGCGAGGTGAGTGCGCGGGCGTAGACCACTGCCCCACAGAGTGGCACGCGCCTCGCAGTGGGATCGCTCTCGTGGTGGACACCGTCGTCGACCTTATCGGAAGGACATCGCGTGGCCACAAACCCGGGGACCCGGTTTTCGGTCTTCCGCCGGCGACGGGCAAACCTGGGTTGAAAGCGTCCTTGTCAACGCCGGTTTTACCTTGGATGCCAGGCTTTTTGGGGTATGCGTACCTCTCCTTGCAAACGAGTCGCTGGCAGGAGTAGGTTCTGCCGCAAAATGGCAAGCAAAACTGTCCATCTGCCCGTGCTCCAAAGCGGGTTTGGCAACACCCTTCGAAGAGACAACTGGTGGGCGGGACCCGCAACGACCGGGCTCGTCCTTGTGACGTTCATCATCTACGCGACCTTTCGCGCCTTCGAAAATAAGTTCTACCTGGTCGGCCCGTACCTCTCCCCGATGTACTCGCCGCTCATCGACACGAGCTTCGCCAAGGGCTGGCCGATTCCCGTTTCGGGTGCGATGCTCATTCTTGGGGGTCCAGCGTCGTTTCGGCTGACTTGTTACTATTACCGCAAGGCCTATTACCGCGCGTTTGCGATGGATCCACCGGCGTGCGCCGTCGGTGAACGCAACGCCAAGAAATACAACGGCGAGACCAAGCTCTTCGTGTTTCAGAATTTGCATCGCTTCACGCTTTACGTCGCGATCGCGTTCTTGTTCTTCCTTTGGCACGACGCCCTCAAGGCGCTCATCGGATGGAACGACGGCACGCATCTTAAGGTCGGCACGCTCGTCATCACCATGAACGCGACCTTGCTCTCGCTCTACACGTTTTCGTGTCACGCGTTTCGTCACATGGTTGGCGGCAACGTCAACAGCTACTCGACCGCGCGCTTCGGCATGTTGCGTCACGCGATCTGGAAGAAAGTTTCGGTGCTCAACGAGAAGCACATGCTCTTTGCGTGGGCGAGCTTGTTCGGCGTCATGCTGACCGATCTGTATGTGCGGTCAGTTGCGTGCGGCGCGATCACCGATGTGAGGTTTTTCTAAAATGAGCGACACGAAGTACGAAACGCACGAGCACGACGTGCTCATCATTGGCGCGGGTGGCGCAGGTTTGCGCGCGGCCATCGAAGCGTCAAACGAGAACGTCAGCGTTGGCCTCGTCTGCAAATCGCTCCTCGGCAAAGCGCATACGGTGATGGCTGAAGGCGGCGTTGCTGCGGCGATGGGTAACGTCGAGCCGAAAGACAATTGGCAAGTGCACTTCCGCGACACCATGAAGGGTGGTCGCTACCTCAACCAATGGCGCATGGCGCAGCTCCACGCGATGGAAGCACCCGACCGCGTGAACGAACTTGAGTCTTGGGGCGCGCTGTTCGACCGCACCAAAGACGGCAAGATCCTCCAACGTAACTTCGGTGGTCACAAATACCCGCGCCTCGCGCACGTCGGCGATCGCACCGGCCTCGAGATGATCCGCACGCTCCAGCAACACGGCGTGCACCTCGGCATCAAGGTCTACATGGAGTGCACGGTGTCGCGCCTCCTCGTTGACGGCGACAAGATTCGCGGCGCGTTTGGCTACTGGCGC
>JAHFDZ010000108.1 GCA_023248745.1 Myxococcales bacterium
TCGTCCAATTCATAAGGACGATTGTCGCCAGCACGCAGTACGCCACACTGATGTTCAAGTTTATTTACCATGTCGGCCAAAGGGACACCCCACAACAGGGCGCAATGAACCTCGTGCGGCCACTCGCCAATGTCGCCTTGAAAATAGGACGTTGGTGCCGACGGGCAAATGCTCTTGGCATAGCGAAGCGCGACGCTATCGCTCATCGAAACTGATCCATCAGAACCAACGTGCGCGAGCAACGACCAAGCCCGCCATCCCCTCGCATGATGCATCCCGCCTTCGACCGGAAAGCGATCGATAGCTTGATATGGATTCACGAGGAAGTCGGGCACCCTGTCGCGGTCGACATCAGCGATCCAGAATGCTGTCGATGCGGCTTTCGTGGCAGCGGGCACGACCTGCGCTTTGGGCGCCGATAGCAGCTCGAGCTGTACACTTTCGCCGCCAGCCGCATCGATCATTAGTCGGCGAATCATCGTCGCCTCGAAATGACCGTCTTTGTCAAAGTCGAGAAACACTACCCCAGTGGGCTCAGCTTTTTCTTGCGGGCGCGCACCGTTGTAGGTCGGTCGTTCATACGGAAACGGTGCAAATTGCGTTGCGTGCCCTTCGCGATCGACATGAACCGTGTACCCAGTTCCGACTTCGTAGACCCCCTCGAGGAGCGTGGTCGTAACTACGACAGCCCATACCGACTGATCCGGACTCTCAGCGCAACTGACTTTGCGACGCGAAGCTCTCGGGAGCGCGCGCGCAAACTTGGTGCATAGTCCCAAGCCCTTCGCGCTCAACCTACTATCTTGCCCAGGAGAGGTGAACTCGTCGTCTTCAGCCGGATTGGCACGACGTTCAACATTGAAGAAGGCGAGCTCACCGTCCATGGCTCCTGCGAGAAAACCAAAGTCAGGTTCGGTGGGCGTACGCTCCCCCACGTCTCCCTGAGGCAGCTGCACACTCACGTCTACCGGAGGCGGCAATGCACTCGCCGCGCGAGCCAGCGCACTCACGGGTCGCGCCGGTACCTGTCCATCCCGCGTGCGGCAAGCGGTGAGCAGCGCGAGAGCGGCGGCGAGCAAGATCGACGGCGGCTTGAGCATCGCTTGGTTGAGCATGGCTTGAGATGAAACGCGTGCGGAGGATCGGCGCATCTACGAGAGGATAGTCGCTCGACGCCACTTTCGCGATGAACACCCCCAATCGTTCGATCGCAACGGGTCGCATGTCAGTGTTCGTCGAGTCACTGGCGTGTGGTGCAAGGAGCGTGGGGCAACTGCGCGTTGAGCATGTGGCAGGCAGCCGACTTTGCACTCCCGTTGGGGTCAAGCTGTAGATCGACTGCAAAGCGAAGGACACGGAGCTCTTTCAGCGGTCGCAGGACGTTGAGCGATCGGGCAGAGAGCCCCGCGCTTTTCCATGGATCGGAAGACACTGGCAACAGCAACGTGCGCAGGTCGGAAAGCGTGGCCACCTCGGCAAGCACAACCTCGGTCGGAGCCCCCTTGCGATTGAAGTCGCCGGTCAGTGTGAGCCATTGAAGCTTCGGAAAGTTGCGCAGCAAGGCAAACCCAGTGTTGCCAATTGATTCACTGTTTAGGGCGATCTTGCGAAGTTCATGAAGCGGCTTCATTTGGATCAATACTTGATCGGTTATGTCCGATTCTCCCACTTCGATCACGCGCAAGTCTGGAAGATCAGTGAATCGGCTAAACGTCGCAAGACCCGTCGTCGTTTTCGCGCGAAAAACGCGTAGCTTGGCGAACGAAGCGAGGGCGGTTACATCGACACGTTCGCCCAGGTCGAGGGTCCGCAGTTGCGTGCAGGAAGAAATGCGAGCCAGCGTGTCGACGGGGGAACTGCCGATCCGTAGCGCACGAAGACTCTTGAGCTTTCCGATTTGAGAAATCTCCGCGACCGACGCTTGTACGAGCTCGAGTTGCTCGAGTTCTGGCATCGCTCCTATCGCCTCAACGGCTACCGAGTTGGTGCGCAGGGAACGCAGCCGCGTGAAGGAAGCGAGCGACGCGATATTGTCGGCGCGAATCGCGGTAACGTCTTGCACATGCGCGGCCTCTGCGCTCGAGAGTTCATCGTTCACCTGGAGGCCCACATGGTTTTCGACCAACCACTTGCCGAAGCCACTTCCGAGGACGCCGACGGTCGCCATCGGAGTTGCCCATACGTCTCGGTCGGGCGGAATTGCGACGCCGCCCGGTCGGGGAAGGGTGACGACTTCACACTGTGCACCCTCGCCTGAGAGACTGCGTTCCTCCCACACATCATCAGGAATGCAGATGCGAAGGGTCATGTCCCACGGGGCGTTAAGCGTGCGCTCGCCTGCCGCTCGCGTGTCGCCATCTGCTCGAAGCGACTTCTTTTGCGGCATATCGCGCAAGAAATCGCGCAGCAAGCCGTCGGTCTGTATGCCCGCTTTGTTTTCCTGTTCGCAAGCCAGGGCATCTTCGGGGCCCTCGATCCGCCCATCTGCGCGACGGACGATGCCGCGCAGCGCGCCCCCAAGCTCGTACACGCTTAAGGTGAGTTGCGAACCGTCATTAATGTTGACCAATTCGAGAGAGCCATCAGGGCGCGAAAAACTCATAAAGCGATCGCCAGGACTTGAGTCAGCGAATGAAGGGTTCCCGCACGTCCCCAACCCTTTGCAGCGCCACAGCGATACGCTCTTGCGCGTGGGAGCTCCGGTGTTCACATCCTCGAATCGAAGTTCGACCTGTCCTTCACTGAATTCGAGCCGCGCCAGTTCGCTCGAACTCAGGAACTTGGTTGCAGTGGTCTCGGTTGACCATCCACGCACGCGAGCGAAGGTCGGAAATCGAAAGATCGCAGAGCCGATGACGACGGTTTTTCCATCCGGGGAGAAGAACCTTCTTGCGTGGTAGAACTGTTCTGAGGACTGGCTCTCGGTCAGGGTGACTGTGGTCACAAGCCGGCCCGTAGTCGCGCTGTAAAGCCAGAGCTGCCCTTCTTTTTCTCCGCTCTGCGCGACAACGTACTTGTCGTCGGGACTCCAAAGGAAGTCCCCTCCCGGAACCTGTTCGGCGCAAGGGAGCCGCGGCATGAAGCTCACGAGCCGTCGGCCGCTGTCGACGTCGATGATGCCGATCCATCGCGTGCCCTTGCCATCTTTGCCGCTCTCGCAAGTGACCGCGCGATCACCGCGCTGTGAAACGAGGGGGATGTCCGCCCCTTTGTAACCCGAAAAGTCGTCACCGATCGGTTCGAGATCGCGTGCGTGAAACCGATGGATGTGCGTCCAACTTTGGCCGTTGGCTGCGTGCGTAAGTGTCTTGCCCGTCGCTGAGAGCGCGAAGCTCCACGAAGCATCATCGCCAACTGACATCTGAGCGATACGATGTCGCTGCGCGCGCGTGTCATACATTCCAAGCCAGCCGTTGTAGCCGCTCGCATATGCGGCTGTGCCGTCGCGGCTAAAGAGCAAGGCCTGGACCTGATAGGGATCGGAGCCTTCAAGTTGTGTCCCGCGCCAGGTGCTGGGATTCCATCGAATCACCGGACCACCAAAGCGGTACGTCCACAGTGCCCCATCGGGACTCCACTGCGCGCCACTTCCGCTGAGCGTCATAATGCGTTTGCCGGTGCTCATTTGCCAAACATCGAGCAGCGCGCTGTTACCGATCAACGTGCTGTAGCCACCGGTTAAGAGAAACTGCCCATCCGGACTCCAATTGGCAAGTTCCAGTGTCTTCTTCGTCGGGCATGCGGGCGTTGGAGTGGGCGCGTGATGATGGACGCCAGCGTCTTGGGGCACGATCGCAATGGCTGCATCGGGAGCCTGCCGCCGCACCGTCGGCGCTGAGGGAGGGGGCGTACAACCACCCGACGCTAACACCACGAGCCCTATTGCCACCTTCGGTTTCATCGGGCCTCAGTGTACGCCGTGGAGTGTCCATTGGTTGTGCGATCCTTCGAGTGGCCTTCCCTCGATTTCGTTGACACCGCTTTGTGCGACCAAGCCAAAAGTGGAGCTTGTACGTCCCGCATCTTCAGCTTTACAACGAAGGGCGCGTGTTGCGACTGCTCGGGTATTTTCTAAAGGCTCTCATCAGTGTCGCGTGGCGCCGTGCGCGCGGCGCAGGTCTGCGATCCGATTGGTCATTCAGTTTTGAAACGCTGGTTGCAGCGATGCGCAGCTATGCCGCCTGGCTCGGTACACTTGCACCTGCAACGCTGCGGATAGCGGCAGCACGCCTCACGAACAAGGCAGCAGTCGTCGCTCGCGCTGCAACATTGAATGGCGTAAACGTCACGCGGAGCGCGCCAACGCGTTCAAAACGCGTCGTGGTTTACCTTCATGGTGGCGGATACGTATTGGGATCGCCGGCTCAAGACGCGGCGCTCATCGGCCGCCTCTCGATCTTGGCCGAGGCGGAGGTTGTTGCGCCCGACTATCGACTCGCTCCGGAGGCGCGATGCCCTTGCGCCATCGATGATGCGATCGCAACGTATCGGGCGCTCTTGAGTGAAGGTCTCCGTCCCGATGATGTGTCGATCGTAGGACTCTCGTCCGGAGGCGGCCTCGCGCTCGCTGCCACGCAGCGCATGAGTGAGGAAGGCCTCCCAGCCCCGCGGTCGGTGGTGCTCCTGTCGCCAATGTTGGATTGCACGGCATCGCGCGAGAGTTGGACGCGCAACGCACCGTTCGATTGGGCCGATCGTGACGTCGTTGTGCAATGGGCGCGTGCGTACGCGGGCGATCTTCCGCTCACCGACTCGCGCCTTTCGCCCATCAATGGCAACCTCACAAGTCTGCCCCCAGTGCTCGTGATCACCGGAGAACTTGAGCTTGGCCATGATGATGCCGTTGCCCTCATTGATAAGATGAAGGCCGTGGGAAGCCGCGCGCAACTTCACGTTGGAAGATCGATGGTGCACGCGTTCGTGACGCTCAATGAGAGCACCGCCGAAGTTGGGAAGGCGCTTGACGTTGTGCGCCAATTTCTCTCCGAAGCGACCACGGCGTAACGCGCATTCCAGATCAAGCATTGGGCCGAAACCGTCAAGTTGCTTGGCGAGAGCGCGCTCGGCAGCGCCGTAAAGTACATGGCTAACCATTGGTCTGGATTGGTACGTGGAGGCGGGCGTCGAGGGCGGTGAGGGGGAGCATGAGGCATGGCGAAAATGGATCGCGAGATCCTAAAAAAAGCAGCCTTCTTCGCGAAGGAAAACGAGTAAGGTTCTCGTTCGTCCAGACGGAGAAGGCGTTCTTTCCAGTGTCGGCGCTGTGTCGAGTGTTGGATGTCACGCGCCAGGGCTACCTACGCGTTTGCGAATCGCAAACCATCGAAACGCGACCGCGAGGCCGCAGAACTCGAGACGCTCGCGGGCACCGGCTGGGTTGGCCACCCCTAGAACTCCGCGCCTAATCGCCCACGTAGATGGCGTGACCGGTGAGATCGCTTCGCGTTAGGATGCGTGACTCATGTCGCGATCGCCTCTACCTCTTCTCGCGTGCGGCTTTCTTCTCACAGCGTGCAACCACGATCCATTGCCGACGCCTGTTCCGGCGACTCCAACAGCGCCAGTCCTCTCGTCCTCGAGCGTGGCGGCAAACCCGGACGGGCCTCTCGTCGTCGAAGAGCAAAAGCCCAAACCGGCGTGTCCTACGCAAATGCAGATGGTGTTTGCATCGATGAGTCCAGACGGAAAGTATCTACTCACGGGCGGCGGCCCTGAGTCGTTTGAACCTCAATCGACTGCCACAATTGTTTGGAACGTCGCGACCGGCGAGCGCGTAGCGCAACTTGCGACAAGCCTTTCATCGAGCGGCGGGATTGCGAGTTGGGTACCCGACGGAAGCTCGGTCGTCATTGCCGCGAAACCCTACGCGACGGCTGCAGGAGCGGTGAGCGTTTGGGATACTTCAACGTGGCGTGGCAAAGACGTTGATCTCAATGTGCACGCGCATTCCGCCGTCTTTGATCTCACGGGCAAGTACCTCGCGATCTCGTCGCTACTCGGTCACGTCGCCACACTCGACCCACGGACATACGCGACCGGCGGAGCCGGAGGGTTTTTCTGCGACTCAGCCTCGTGCTTTCTCCAAGCAGACTTGCATCGTTCGCCCAACGGAACGCTGCTTCGAACGCGGATTGGAGAACTCAACGCGTATCGCTTTAGTCGCACCCAACTGACCGAACTCTACACGCTGAAGTTCGATGATTGCCCTTATTCGATGGGCTCTGGGGCCAACATTTCGGCCACTGGCGATCGCGCGACGTTCGTCGTCTCCGGCAAGCGTTCGAAGTGGGCTGGTGTCTACGATATTCAAGCGCGCAAGCGCATCGTTACTTTCTCACCTCTTGCCAGCGACGGCATGTGTCCTTCATGGACACCCGATGGCAAGTCGGTGTTGATCAGAAATGGTGATGACGTATGGGCGTATGACGCGCACACCGGAAAGCGAACGCACATTCTCGACGGCTTTGGGAGCGTCGATTTCACGGGAGCTCCCGACCTCGTTTGGATCGGTGACGCATTGTGGAACGTTCATGACTGGAAAAAAATTCGCGAAGTGAGCGAAACGAGAGAGCGCGGCGAATTTGTCTCGCCGACCGTTGAAGTTTTTTCCGACGGGCGGGTTTCCCGAAATGCGCACACAGCAAAGACGGAGGCTGCCGCACAAATTGCTCGCTGGGAAACTTCGCCGTTCACCAATACTCAGCTCAGCGCGAACAAGCGCTTCTTTCTATCGGGACCGGTGAACAACGGAACGCTCGGTTTCGTTCGCGTGAGCGATGGAAAGCGAGGGCTCTTGGCGATCTTTCTTCAAGATGGCAAGCACACTCCGGTCTTTGTTACTGAGGATGGCGCCTTCGAAGGTCCTGAGTCGCTCGTCCAATGCATCGACCCGACTGCGAGTAAGTATGTCAACAAGGTTGACCATGCGTTTCGAGACTATCTGGGGAACTAACTGACGCAACTGAAAAAGCTGCCGCAGCTACAGTTGGTGTGCCAAGAGTGTGAGCGTTCAGTCGAGCATGAGTTTCTGAAAAAGCGGCGCGGTTCTTAGCTCACCGAGCGTGCCTTGCTCGGCAATCTGACCTTCATGAAGCAACAGAATTCGGTCGCACAAGCTCAGTGATGAAACCCGGTGGCTAATAATGATACATGTCCGGTTACAAAGTATCGGACGCAAGCTCGCAAGGAGATTTCGTTCAGTCTCGCGATCAAGGCTGCTCGTCATCTCGTCGAACACCAAAATCTTCGGGTCTGAGTAAAGCGCGCGCGCGATAGCGATTCGCTGCCGTTGCCCGCCCGAAAGGCCGAAGCCACCCTGACCCACCAAAAAACCATACCCCAACGGCAGACTGTCGATGAACTCGTGCGCCTGCGCGAGCGTGGCTGCCTGAGCTGCCTTCGCCTTGTCGGGCGAAGGATCGCCGAGGCAGATATTCTCGAGGATGCTGCCAGCAATCAACGCTGGCTCCTGCGTGACGACGCCGATTGCGCGTCGCAAACTCTTCAGGTCGAGATCTCGGATGTCAATGTCATCAATCTTGACGGTTCCTTCGTACGTGTCGAGTAATCGGTTCAGAAGGAGCGAGAAGGTCGTCTTGCCCGATCCGCTCGGCCCCACGAGGCCGACAATCTCATGCTTGGGTACTACAAGGCTCAGGTCAGACAGAACGTTCGGTGCGTGCTTCCCATACGCAAAGCTCACGTTTGAAAGCTCAATGGCTCCTTCGCGGACGAGCGCTGCGCTGCGACCCGCCGTCTTTTCGGGCGCCACTTCAAGAACTTCTTCGAGCCGGTTGCGGCTCGCCCGAACGGCTTGAAATTGCGAAAGCAAGCCAGCAAGCCCTTGCATGGGCGAGACGACCATGGAGTACAAAATGCCGACGCTCACTAGCTGTCCGATGGTGAGCTCTCCACGCATGACAATGTGGGCGCCATAGAGGGTAAGCGCCGATACGCTGAGCGTGCCCACGAGCTGCTCCGCCGAATCGAGCAGCCGCGTCGTGCGAAAGAGCCCGAGAAAAAGCGTGTTGTTCTTTTCGAGCTGCCGTTTCCACTTGGACACCGCGAGCCCTTCGGCGGCAAAGGTCTTGATCGAAAGCAGGTTGCGCGTGTGCTCGATAAGCAGCTGATCGCCGCGCGCCGACTGCACGAAAATCTCGTTGTTTTTTTCGTAGAGGTACCGCGTTGAAAACCACGAGATTGCGACCGCAATGAAGCCGCCAAAGAGGCAGAGCGTTGCAAGTCGGGTGTCGACGACGACGACGAACACGAGGGCCGCCACAAAGAAAAGAATATTGACAATCACTTCGGTGAAGTGCTGCGTGATAAATGTACGGATGGCCGCGGCATCACTCATGCGACCAAGAATGTCGCCCGTCGTTTTGCTCGCGACCCGTAGATAGGGCAGGGAGAAGAGGTGCCGATAGACTTCGACTGAGAAGTCGACATGAAAGCGGCCCGCCGTCTTTGCCACGAGAAAATCGCGAAACACGCCGAGGCTAAGGCCCATCACATTGACGATGAGGAGCGCAAGCCCGAGCGTCCAAAGTAGCGATACGTTCTTTGAGGGAACAATATCGTCGAGCAGCACGCGTGTTACCTGCGTGCTACCGATCGTGAGCGCGGAGAACATCAAGCTCGCAACGACCGAAGTCAAGGTCACGCCGATGAAGCGGCGCATGAGCGGCAGGAGCTTGAGCGTGCGTGCGTCATTTTGCGCGACGAGGTACGCGTCGCCCGACGGCTTGGCAAAAATGCAAAGGCGTCCCCATTCCCGAGAGAACGCCTCAAGCGACAACCGCCTGCGTCCAATGGATGGGTCAACAAACTTGACGAACCCGCCTGTCGTTTCTTCAACGACGACGAAATGGTCGGCGAGACCGGTGATGAACGGCTCGCGAATCGAAGGGAGCTCCTCGGTTTCAACCTCAAAAGCGAAGCTCTGAAAGCCGGCCTCTTCGAGAACGTCTGCGATGCGCGCAAGGTTCGTTCCCGCTCGCTCTGTCGTAAGCTTGTCGCGGAAATCGGCAACGTTGGCCCCAGCGCCGTAGTGACGCACGAGCATGACCGTGCAGGCCGTTCCGCAATCCATGCTTTCGGACTGCAGCAGCGGCACGAGTCTCTTGCATTGCGACTTGCCGCTTGGGGCAGCCACCTCAAGAAATTCAGTATCGGCTGTCATGGCAGAGGCACGTTGCGGATGAGAAACAGAACCTAGTAAAGAAACTGGACCTCAACCAAGGGCCGAGATCCAGTTTATTTTTTGCGATGACTTGGCTCAGAACGCGCACATGACAGTGCTTGGGTTGCCTTGTGGGTCCCACGTAATGCTTGGGTTTTCGGCGCCCGTCTTGATGTTGGCGAGACCTTTCACAATGTCCCAATTCACCTTTGTGTCGGTGCAGTGGAAGGCGCCTCGTACGTTCGTCGGTACGGCAGCCCAGTCTTTTGCACGCGCGTCGGTCACAACGAGTGACCGAGTTTTGCACGTGATTTTCGCGCCGCCCTGAGCTTGCTCCAGGGTCTCTTTCTTTGCTCGCTTTGCCATAGTTGACTTCTCCCTTGTGCGTCCTTGTGCGCGGAATACTTGCCGTGCGCTTGTATCTACCCGTTCACCGTTGATAGACCTGACGGCACGCGCTGCAGCAAGTTTAACGGAGGCCATGCCTTGCCCTCGACTAAGACAGAGAATCTCCCTGCTGTTTCAAGCCACTTGCAATCACATGTAAGAGCGAATTTCGCAAAGATTGGACTGTGGGCCCGCGCGTTTAGTCCAAAAGCGCGCAAGGCGATGAAAGGCGCGGCGGCGGCGCGCGCGCTCATGCTTGAAGGGTACATCGATGGCTACTTCCGTATCCGCGAAACGACGCCTCTTATCTTGCTCACGATCGAAGCGTTCAACCGTCGGAAGGCGTACGCGCCCGCGCGCTTCTGGACGCGCAACCTTAAGGAAGAGTTCGCGCACGACGAAGTCGCACATCGAGATCTCCTTCGTCTTCACGGTGACTCTGCCGAGGCGCTCGCTCATGTCCTTGACTCGCGTTCCATTAGCCCACCGTGTGCCGCAATGCTCGGCTACTTCGAATGGCAGATTCGCAAGGGCGACCCTCACTATTTCATGGTCTACAAGTTGTTCCTCGAGCAGCACGCAGTCGAAGCGCACGAGGGCATAGCCACGATGATCAAGGTGCTCGGCCAAGAAAACACGCGTTGTCTTGCTATGCACCAAGAACTCGATCAGGGACACTTGGCCGAATGCACCAAGTACATTGACCGCTATTTTGATCCTGCGAGGCTTGCCGATTACCTTTGGGCCATCGACTTCATAGGAGACTGCCTCACGCAGAGCCAAGTTTGGAACGCGCTTCGCCTCCTCTCGAAATAGCCACGCTTGCCCACCTGGGCATATCAGTGGAGTTTTGCGATCAAACGCCATACGGAAGCAGCATCACGGGGCGCCTTCAGGCGACGGTGCGCGCAATGTACCCGCGCGTGACTGAGGCTCTCGTTAGCGGCAAGGTTCACGGACGGACGCCAGACATGAAATCGCTGGTTCGTCAGGCAAAGATTGAGCGCGCTGCATCGTCAAGAATATTGGCGGATGAGGCATTCTGGTATCCCGACGAGACGCGCGTGTTTCCGCAGGTGCTCGTCATGAGTTTTGCGCCAACGGGCGCTACGATGCGCTTGCCTTGGCAATTGGCCTCGTTCGCGAAGGCGCTTCTGAGACGTGATCGCAGCGCGCTGCTGCACCTGCAAACTGTCCCGAGGGGCTCGCCCGAGGGGCTGCTCGCGAGATGGCTTGGCGATTGCGAAAAAAGCCATGCTCCAAAGATCGTTTCAAAGCTACGCGGCCCATCGCACGTCCCTACGTTCATTGGGCATGCTTCTGTGAGTTGGGCGGCGAAAGGGCTGCGCGTGTGGACCGACCCATTTTTTGCTCCGCGAGATTCGGTGCATCCTAGCCACGACCAGCCGCTTCGCCCGAGTGACTTCGCAGAGGCGCGTCACTGCGTCCTCATCACGCACGCACATCCCGACCATTTTGATCCCGCTAGCATCCTCCAGTTTCCAAGCGACACGCTCTTCGTTGTGCCGAAAATTGCGCGCGAAACCATCCTTTCCACACGAATCGCATATCGACTCGGACAGCTTGGCTACGCTCACATCCAGGAGCTCGACTGGTGGGCCGCGCTCAAAGTCGGTGAATTTGAAATCACCTCGTTGCCCTTTTACGGCGAACAGCCGCTCGCGCATGGCGAAATTCTGCGGCAACACAATCAGGGAAACACTTACGCCGTGCGCTCACGGGCGGGTGGACTCTCGTTGGTTCTCGCCGACAGTGGCTCCGACGCACGCCAGCACCATTTGGGCTTCGCGCGAGAAGTCCGAAATCGCCTCGGCCCTGCTCGCTACCTCTTCGCAAACCATCGCAGATGGTCGCTCTATCCCGCCGAGTACTTGATCACGAGCGTGCCTCAATACCTTTGCTTTGCAGGCGATCAGGAGCTGCTTCGCGAGCACCGGATCATGCTTAGCCCCGAAGAACTCGCGGAGAGCGCCGATATCTTCGGGGCGACATTTGTTGTTCCTTACGCGATGGGCGGGACGCGTTGGCACGAAGCCATGGGGCTTGGCTGGAACAACGCGACAAAAGCACGTCCCTCGACGGCTTTTGACTCAAGCCCTTTTGATCTGCGCGCGCTCTCCGCAAAACGGGCCTGGTCGCTTCGCGTTCCCATGGCGGGCCAGTCCATCCTTCACAATGGCGACGTCTCTCCGCTCGTCGCCCCTACCCCAAAGCGCGCGAGGCGTGTCCGAAAAGGTCCGCAACCGATATGTCGGTTTTCGGTTCTCTGTGGCGCCTTCACGCCAACGCTCTTGCGCAAGTTGGCGCGCGCGCTCACCAGCTCGCCGGGCAGCTTTCTTATTGCAACGGTTGGCGCTGTCGAAATTCACTTTGAGGCATCCCTCGAAGGCGCAGCCACCCGAATGCGCGTTCACGACTTGGTAAAAAAAGTTGACTGTGTATCGCTGATACATGGCGCACCATGGACCGGTGCTCCATTCTTTTCGTCTAAGGACGCACGTTGGTACGGGCTCTTCGAGTCGCTCCACCGCGAACTCAACCAAACGTCGAATCCGTCGCCATCGAAGTGGCTGCGCATTCTTCGGAACGCTCTCGACGCGAAGGTCTTTTCGGCCGTTTCGGGCGCCGCCATCGCGTCAGTGTGCAAGGGCCTTCTTGGGCTCGACCTCGCATGCGAGCGAGAGGCGCACGGACGACCGCCACAATGGGACCCCCTTGACCTGCCCGCGTCCGCCGCCGGAACTGTTGTTGCCTTTGGCGCCGTACAAACCGGACTGGCGCTTCTGTGGGTCAAGGCATGTCACAACATGTTCTTCACGGGCAGCGCGATGGGACTCCGCAGGATGCCTTCTTCTGAAATGGACTGGATGCGTCGCGCCCTAGGATGATGACTGCCTCGGAAGTCGCCGCCGGCGGCAGTTCGAGTCGCCAACCTGTCGAGTGATGGTCTAGTTGTCCGCCGCGCCTTGTGCGATCCACCTTCGTATCGTGTCGCGCAAGGGTACGTCGATCAGCGGTGCATTCTCGGGCATCGACGCGCCGCAGTCCTTGCCGACGCACTCGTCTTTGAACTTGCAGGCGTCGCCATCGATTTTGTGTTGAAGGAAGCTCTTATTCGGATCGCTTGCCGTTACGAATGGCATTGTAGGAAGTGCCTTTGATGCGATCCCGACGATGCCTTGCCTAATCTTCGGAGCGTCAACGGTCCCCGTATTCGCGCCTAGAAAGACGCGCGTCGAAGCAGGCGATCCGTGACAAGAAGTGAAGCCGCAGGTTTGGGTGAAAATAGGCACAACGTCGTTACGAAAGGACACCTGAGGGGTCGTGAGATCGGTGCCCGACGGCACGTCATACGTTTCGCATTTCGCGGGAACGCTCGCTTCGGCACCACCGTCGCTTGGCGCGAGCTGTGCGGTTCCACACGCCGAAACGGTCACGAAAACGAAGGTGAACCACGCGCTACGATGCATGCGCCGACGCTATATCGCGAAGTCGGCAGTGGCTCAATGGTCGACTCACCTCACGCCAAAGACCTCGTTAAGTCTTGTGATGCGAAGGCCGCGATCGTATTGCCCGTAGGATGACCCTTCGCAATACATGGCATCTTGCGGCAGTCTCGTGCATCACGGCAGTCTCGTGCACGAGCGCAGCGCCAGCGACTCAAGCGACCAACGACTTCATCATCTCGAGCGAGACCTTCACGATCGAACCCAGCAAGGAACGGTACGTCTGCTACTCGAAGACGCTCACCGAAGACGTGCTCATTGATCACTACGAAGTGAAGGCGCGGCCAGGTGTTCATCACATTTTTTTCTCGAAGACCGACACTCCCGAACCCGAAGGCGTGTCTGAGTGCAACGCGCTCTACCGCAAGACGTGGCAGCCGTTGTTCCTTGTGGGCAAAGGCGACGCGCACCTCACGGTGCCTGATGGATCGGCGCAAGAGCTAAAGAAGGGTACGCAGTTGGTGCTTCAGCTTCACCTTCTCAACGCCACCAAAGAGCCGCTGCAAGACAAAGTTTCAATCGTGATGCGGCGCTCGAACGCGACGAAGTACGCGCCGGTCGGCATCTACGCATTTGGCAGCATGGACTTTCAGTTGCCACCGCTTCAAGTCGGCACCGTCGTCAACGACTGCGTCCTGCCGAAGGACGTCGATATCTATGCGCAGTTTGCCCATATGCATCTCTTGGGTACGTCACTCAAGTTCGAAACCGGCACGAGTGAAGCGGATCTCAAAACCCAGTTTGAAGCGACGCCTTACAACTTCGACAACCAAGCGATCGTCGAGAAGCGTTTCCAGCTCACGAAGGGCACCTTCACGCGCACGACGTGCACCTATCAAAATTCGACGAAAGAGACGGTCGAGTTCGGCGAGAGTTCTCTCTCTGAAATGTGCTTCATGATCGGCTTTGCGACCGGCGTATCACTGGGCGCAGACGGATGCGTCAAGGTCGCGAAGACAGAACCCGGCGACTATCCGCCCAACCCAGCAGCCGGCAAATGCGGAGAGCAAATCCCGACGTCGACCGGCATCGGCGAAAAGTGCACGAAGGGCGGCAACGAATGCAAGAGCGGCCTCTCGTGCACGCTCGATCAGTCGCAAACGCCCGAAGGATCGCCTGGGTTCTGCTTCAAAATCGGTTGCGCGACATCTGCCGAGTGCGGTGGCGGCTTCAACACGTGCTGCGCGCCGAAGGAAGCGGGCGGGTTGATTAACGTTTGCATGCCTGAGGCTTGCCGCGCGCCAACTTGTGCTCCGAAGAACTGAGCGGCTTTACGACAGTGTTCTCACCAGAGCGTTGGCGAGGTGCTCGATGCGCCATGTTACAGACAATCAACGTGCGCAAGCGGCAAACGGCGGCGCAACTCGTCGCATCCGGCAGCACTCACTTTTGTGCCAATGAGATCCAACCCACGCAGCTGAGTCAGCTTGACAAGCTCGGGCACTGCCGCATCGCTCACTTGCGTGCCGCCCAGACTCAATTCACGCAGCTGATAGAGCTTCGATACCTTCGCGACGCCTGCGTCGCTGACGTCCGTGTGCGACAGATCCAATTTATGCAGCTGATGGATCTGAGACACCGCGGCCATGCTCGCATCGCTCACTTTCGTGGCGCACAGATCCAACTCACGCAACTGGCTCAGCTTTGCGAGGTGTGCCATGCCCACGCCAGTCACTTGAGTCAAGCGCAGATTCAACACACGCAGATGACTCAGCTTGGCAACACTCGCCACGCCCGCGTCGGTAATAGGCGTGGCATCCAGATCCAAGTCTCGCAACTGACTCAGCTTGCCAACACTCGCCATGCCCGCGTCGGTTATTTGCATCGCCATGCCTAGGTCCAACACGCGCAGCTGCCTCAACCTGGCAACGTCAACTAATCCCGCATCGCTTACCGGCGTACTCCCCAAACTCAATACACGCAGTTGACTAAGCTTGGCGACGCCAATCATGCCTGCGTCGCCCACTTTCGTGCCACCCAAATTCAACTCCCGCAGTTGACTCAACTTCGATACGTCTGCCGTCCCCGCGTCGCTCACGTTCGTGAGCCACAGACTCAGTTCACGCAGCTGAATCGACTTCGACACCTTCGCCAGTCCTACGTCGCTCACCTTCGTGTCGCCCAGATCCAACGCTCTCAATTGACTCAGCTTGGCCACGTCAACCAGGCCTGCGTCGGTTACTTGCGTGCCTTTCAGAAATAACTCCTGCAGCTGAGGTAAGGTCGCCAAAACCTGTGTCAGGTCTGAGTCCGTTGTCTGAAACGTTGGCCGGAAGCGCCACAGGTCTCGCGCTGCCGGCTTCTTAAGCAATTCACGTTGCGCCACTTCGTCATCGGGCCGAAACACGATCCTTTCGCGGTTAAGCCAATCGACGAATCCCGGCTTCTCGAGGAACCTTTCGTCTTCCACAAAAACATGCTCTCTCGGTTTGACTTCGCACGTCGCGCACAACGGATAACGACCATAGCTACCAACCTCGAGCTCTACATCCCACTCGCGCTTGATCACACGCGGCTCGTCGCTGTCCCACACTCGATCTTCCGCGTCACTCGTATCGCTCACAACTCCTGCCATGGGTGCGCTCGCGTGCGCTGGTAAGGCAACCGCCTTGACGAGCGCGCTCGACGTTGCCGGCGTGCAACCGCTCGACATCACCACCGCGAGGCCGGCCATCCCAGCTGTGATCGTGAGCATCAATGGCATGACGCCGCTTCGTTGCTTCGGTCGCATTTTATCGTGAGACCATTGTACGGCGAACGCGCTGGTCTATCGTCTCCCGCATGTTTGCCACGCTATCGCTCGCCGAACGGATTGAACTTGCCGAAGCTCGGCTTACGCGCACCTTGGGCGAAACGTTGCGTCAGCGTTCGCCCGATACGTTGGTGGTTCCGATCGGACAAGGCATCGGCGTCTCCACGGCAGAGCCATCACCGTTCGAAAAAGTCATTGGGGTAGGCTTCGGCAACGACGACTTGGCCGCGTTGCTCTCTTTTGAGGAAACCGTACTGCAGCGAAATCGAACGGTGCGCGTCGAGCTGTCAACGCTCGCCGATCCTTCACTCGGGAAAGCGCTCACCTTGCGTCACTATGCGTTCGAAGGTTGCGAGAACGTTCTGGGTCTCGACCTCGCGCACTGGAAAATCCAAAAGCAAGAATTTGATGTGCACGAAGTTGCTCACAACCAGCTCGAAATCTGGATCGAAGCGCTCGTCGACGGATTTGCTCAGCCTGAGTCGGAGCACGACGCGGGCGCCGGAACTGCCGAAGCGTTCGATCGCGAGAGCCTTTCGCAATGTCTTCGCGATCTCGCGACAACCCCTGACTACAAACTCTTCTTGGCGAAACGCGATGGCGCGATTGCCGGTGGCGCGAGCATGCGAATCGATGGCGACATCGCGCAGCTCACCGGTGCGGCAACGTTGCTGCATCATCGCCGGCGCGGAGTTCAAACTGCCCTTCTTCACGAACGCCTGCGTCATGCAAAAGCAAGCGGATGCTCGCATGCAGTCGTCACAACCCAGCCGGGTTCGAAGTCCCAGGAAAATGTAACGCGACAAGGCTTCGGGCTGCTCTACGTACGCAACGTCCTCGTGAAGCGCTGATCAGTCTTAACGCGTTGAGGCATCGCGGACGCCCCGCGCCTTCTGGTCGCGGTATCAGGTCTTCCGCGATGGCCTCATCCGGTTGCCCATCTTCGTCACCGCAAAACGCCGCTATCCAAATAGTACCACCGACGCGAGCAACCGACTGAAGCCCTCGGTGGAAGCTCATCCGGCAACAGGTGCGCGAACGTAGGCAGGTTCGTTCGGAACTTTGGGTCGCAGAGATGTCGCCAACGCAAAGTCCGCTACGACAAAGGGATGCGACTCTTCGTGGTTGCGCTTGTGGGGTTGGTCATCGGGTGTGCTTCGTCGCATCGCCCGAGTGGCGACGACTCTGCATTTTCAAACACGCCCAATGGAGATGGCGTGATGAACGAAGCCGACCCATCGTGCACGGATCGCATTTGTGGAACCACCGCCGCGGGCAACAGCTGCGGCACCTGTAGTGCGAAGCAAACGTGTACAGACGCTGGCCTATGCGTGGTCGACGCGCCTGCAAGCGCGACATGCCCCGCGGTCGGTCGCGTCGGATCAGAAGTGGGCAACGTCGTTCAACCAGGAACGATCCCGCTTGCGCAGGGCGGCGCATACGCAATTGAAAGCAGCTGCGGAAGGCCGATCTATGTTCTCGGCGTGACCGAAACGTGCAGCATCTGCATGGACCACCTCGGCCAATGGTCGAAGGCAGGTGGCTTCTTCGATCAACTCAAGGCCGAAGGCGTCGACGTGATCCTCGTGTCGACTGACGATTCCCAAGGAAGAAACGGCTCCGTGCAAACCGCAGAAGCGTTGCGCAAACGCTTTCAACTCGGCGTTCGGTTCATCGTTGGCTACGAGCCGCTCGGGCGAGACAGTTTCGAAAGTTTCGTCGCACTTCGAACACGCTACGCAGGCGCGCGCATCTCGCTGTTGGTCACGGCAGACAACGTCATTGGCGCGGTCGGACAAATTGACGATGAGCACCAAGTTCGCTCGGCGCTCGGGGTTCGCGGTCGTTAGACAAGGCCAAGATGTCCTCGCCGTTGCAAGTTACAAACCCAACACGTCCGCTGGCTTTTGGTACGGTCCGCCATCGCGACCTGTCACCTGTCCGTAGGAGTCGTCGCCCCAACACGCCACCTCACCACTTTTTCTAACAACACAGACATGCCCGTAGCCGGCGCTCAACTTTGTCGCGTCGCCAATCCCAACCACAGAAGTGAAGAGAGGACCTCGCAAGCCGAGTGCGCCGTCGCCTCGCTCTCCCCGGTTGTTTTCTGCACCGCGACACGCAACGCCGCCTCCTTGTCGAAGAACACACTCCCAGACTTCGCTTGCGCTTTTCGATATCGCAACCGCATCTGTAATATCAACTTCGGGCATCGCAACCGGCGACGCTCTCAAAGTACCCCACGACTCGACCACACCCGATTTT
>JAHFDZ010000109.1 GCA_023248745.1 Myxococcales bacterium
ATCCGCGTCATCGGTCAATTTTGGCGCAGTTTTTTGACGCACGAAAGCGCCACCGACCTTACCGCCATTAAGAAGGCGGCGGCCGATCCATCGCCGATGCCGTGGGCCAATCATGCGCTCGCTCAAGCGTATTTGGTGATGCACGACAACAGCGCAGCCGCTGCGCACTTCTATCGCGAATCGACAGTTCCGAATGGGAACGTCGCGGATCGGAAGAGCGCGTTCGACCAATGGATCAAGCTGCGCGAATGGGAATCACTTCGCCAAACACTCGCCAAACATTCGCGTCCAGTTTATGCGCACGTGCGCAGCGAGCTCGCAACACACGATCACCGATGGGCCGCAGCGGCCGGATGGTCCCTCGTCTCAATTTTTATTGAATCGCGACCTGCTCCATTTGTGCTCGCGAGCATCGCCGCGCTGATGTGGCTCATGTTCTCGATGACACTTGGCAAAGCGAAAGAAGGCCGTCGTTGGACAATCTATCTTGTCGCGTTTGTGTTGGGCATCGTCAGCATCGTGCCAACGGACATTGTCATTTCGGTCGAGAATCAGCTTGGCTTCACCGAAAAAGTCGATGCGGCGGCCAATCTCGTTTACTACGTCGGCGGCGTCGGATTGCGTGAAGAGGTGTGCAAGGTGCTGCTCTTCTTGCCGCTTATTCCGTGGCTCAAGAAGCGAGGCAGCAGCAGCCTTGAAGTGCTCGTTGCTGGCGCGCTCGTGGGTCTTGGTTTTGCGGCCGTCGAGAACATTCAATACTATCTCCCCCTCGACAAGAGTGTTGCGCTCACGCGATTCGTGACGGCGAACTTCTTTCACATGGCGCTCACGGCCGTCTGCGCGAAAGCGCTCTACGATCTCATTGCGTTGCGAAAAGAGGCGATTGCCTCGCTCAATCCTATTGGCGTGATGATTTTAGTTCATGGTCTTTACGATTACCTTCTCGTCACGCCAATTTTCGAGGGCGCAGATTACCTCTCGATGGTCGCGTTTATTGTGCTCTCGCATTACTTCTTTGCACGCATCGACGAAGCGCGCGGAAGGCCAGAGCCCGACATGCTGCTCGTCCAACGGTTCGCACAGGCCCTCGGTATCGTGTGCGCGGCAGCGCTTGTTGCGACAAGTTTAGAACTGGGAGCAGCGACCGCATTCGCGGAGCTCGTGATGTCGCTCGTAGGCGTCGCGATCATCGTCATCATGTTTGTGCGGCAAACGAAGCACCTTTCAGGGTTCTCCGTTTAGCGCCCACGGTTCACTTGCACGCGAACGTCAAGTCGTCATAGTGAGCGCACATACGCGATCAAATCGGCGCGTTGCTCGGTATCGAGTCCAGCGCCAAAGGTGTGCCCGGTTAGTCGCGAAGGCGCAAAGAGTGGCTCGATTCCGCGGACCGAGGCGTCATGGAGAAGAGCACCGCGCGAAGCAACGCCAAGCAACGAAGGAACGCGAACCATTCCGGTGCCGCGGTCGCTCGAAAGTCCCAACATTGGGTCGGTGCCGACGGCCTCAATCGCGACGGGCCTTCCGGTAAAGGCGGGAGGCGCGTGACATCGCGCGCAATGGGTCGCAAACAATGCCGCGCCGCGACGTTCGACATCGGCAGTGGGTGGCGCAGGAAGCGGGGGCGCAAGTGATTCGAGATACACCGCAAGGCCGAGCGCGATCTCACGCGGAGGCCTGCGGGCCTCGTGGTGACCCACGATGAGAAGCGTTTCAATTCGAATCGCCAAGCTCACAACGTTGCGCTTCTCGACCGTCGCTTCGTGATGCAAGTGCGTCAGATAGCGAACCGGGCGAAGATCCGCGATGCGCACGGGCTCATTGCCCGAAGTGGTCGAAACATCGACGCGACCCGGACCCCACGACCGCGTGTCTTGCGAGCCGCCGAGGTCGGCCATGAGACGTCCGAGATCAAGACGATCGTTGGCACGACCTATCGCAAGCGTCGAACCTTGCCGAGACGCGTGGCAGGTGGCGCACGTATACGCAAGCTCACTGCCCCCGTCGGCGGTCTCTGTCGCAACGATGCCGCCGACTCCGCGCATATCGTCGATCCAAAAGCCGTATCGTTCAGCCGTACTGCGCGATCGAAGCGCGGGCGCGCTCGAGCCCGCGAGTTGGGCCGGATAGCGAAAAAACGCTCGTTCACCAAGTTGACGAAGTGCTTCTTTGGATCGCCTCACTTGCGCCGGGTCAAATTGAAGCGAGTGCGCTGACGGCTCTATCGCTCGGCGCGGGTCAACACCGTGCGCGTCATCGAGTTCGCGCACGGTGACGGGCGTCGTCCGGGGATTCGCAATTGGCAATCGTTCCCAATCTTGACTATTGCCCGACGCGTAGCGAGCAAGTCGCAAGCGCGAGTATCCATTGGTTGGACGCACGAGCGATGCCTCAAGCTCGGCGCGGCGAAAGACGCGATCGTCTAGATAACGCGACTCAATATCAGGTTCAGGCGCGTGCGCTTTGCAGGCGACCCCAAGAAGAAGCGCGCCAAGCAACCGCAAGGTCACCCGACTGGACACATGTTCGGAACGCACGCCCAGTGCCCCGCCATCGAGTCGAACGTACAAGAATTCCAGTTGCCATTCGACAGCGGCGGGCAGTCAGAGTTCTCGACGCAGGTGTCTTTGGGCGTATGGCAGTAGTGCGCGCCAGGCGTTCCGCGACACCCATACGTCGGCGAGCAAAACCCTCCCTTGCCGCAATCAGAATCGAGCCGGCAGTTGCCTGTCTGGCAAAAGTTACCACTGTGATTACAATTGCAAATACCAGCCGTGCCACAGTCGGAATCGGCAAAGCAACCGTCGTACACACACTGGTTGCGCATCGGATCGTGGCCGCCACCGAGCGTCACACATCGACCATTCGAGGACGCCTTACACTCCGAGTCACGCGCGCATCCCGGAACGTTTTTCGTCGCCTCGCCCGCGCCCATCTTCCCGCAAGTCGTGGGGCTAGGACGGTGCATTGAGGGCGGCTTGGGGGGGACGCCGCCTTTTGCGGTTGCGGGTGGCGTCGGCGAGGTCGGAGAAGTGGATGCGCTTTGCGGGAGTGGTGGCTGGACGATGTCAGTGATGGGTTTGTTGGGGTCGGGACGCGGGTTGCAGGCGATGAGGATGAGAGCGGCAGCGATGGCGAGAGCGGCGGGCTTGTTGGAGGTTGTCAATTTGGTTTCCTTTTTAGGAAAGAACTTCCAGTAAGGGGGAACCACTCGGGCTCATTTCGACGGTTGCGCCGTGGCACGGGATCAGGAGCGTTGGTGGGGCTTTGCGAATTTCGTCCGCGAGCCAAGATTTAACCGCCGCCTTTTCCTTCATCATGAAGAGCGCCGCGACATTGTTGAACTTGAGACCGGGAGCGGTATTGGCCATTTTGAACAGGAACCGAAAGATGGGGTTTTTCGGAAGTTTGGCCATGTTCATCACAACGTCGGTCACGTACCAGTAGAAGCCTTTTGGCGTTTTGGCGCGCACGAGAACTTCGCCAGTTTTCCAGTGCGGCATGTCGACGAATTCAATGCTCTCGTTGCGCTGAAGCACCTCGGCATCGGCGAGCGAGATAATGTTGTGGATGCCGGTTTTCTTCTTCACGCGTTCGACGGCCTGCGCGGGAGCTGCAACCGTGGCGTTTGGAAAACGCGCGTGCCACTCTTTAAGGCCAAGGTGATGGAATGCGTTTGACGCCACGAGCGCAACCACCGGACCGTGCGCGCTGAGCACATCGAATACCTCTGGGGACGCGTTGCAGGGCGGGCTCACGAGGGCAAGGCCGCCTTTGACGCCGATCGCGAGCGTGTTCGCGAGGCCTGGGCCAAAGGAGTATTCGTAGGTGAGGATCGGCAGCGTGGCGTCAACGACGATCCATTCTCGCTTCTTCATGCGCGGCAGGGTAGCCGCAGTCCTACTCGCTCGACCAGAGAATGTGCTCGACGCCATCTTTGCCGCAAGCCGCAATGACCCACACCCTATCGTCGGTTGCAGCGACGTCGTGAATACTGCACTCGGATTTGCGGAAGATCGATATCCACTTTGTGCGGTGGTCAGGGCGCGCCCATACCGACGCATCGTCAACCATACTGACCAACGTGCGCCCATCCGTTGTGCGTTCCACAAGAAGGGGTGAATCTCCCACTTCTACGTGAGCCTCGAATCTTGCGTTGGCGAGGCCCGTGGGTAGTGAGAACTCGCGCCAGTGTTGCCCATCGAAGATGGCTTGGTAGCCAAGTCGCGCATCACGTTCGCCATCCTTTGATCGAACCGCAAGACCATGCTCGATCGAAAGGTACGCACCCATCTGAAGCGGCCTGACTTTGTAGGTCGTCGTTTCGGATGCGACCCATGCGGGAAGACGGCCAATCTTTGGATGGGAAACGTGCGTCCCTTTCCAGAACGTCGATCGCGACTTTTGTCCCTCCGACGGCAAGACGACACCGAGCATTGCCGGACGGCGATCTTCAAGAGTCAACGAAGTAAACAAATCGAACGGCCCACCAAAGGGCAACTTCACCTTCTTGCCATTCGTACCGTAGACGCCCGACGTGTCGAAGCTCACAAGCCGTTGGTCGGGTGTTCCAATCCAGGCGCGAATCGACCCGTCATCGCTCATCGGAACACGCTTGGCGCTATGGTTTGCAACGCGCCAAAGCGACGAAAGGTTCGCGCGATCGGAAGGGCTCTGCGTTACGACGTAATCAGGCTGTGGTCCTGCACCGCCGATGAGATCGGTCACGATGCGGTGCTCTTTTGGAAGCGTCGCAAAAATTTGCTCAAGCTTCAAAGCGCGCACGGCACCGTCGCTTTTGGTCAATTCGCTTACCGAAGTCCCGCGATCATTGACGACGTAGACGCCGCCCCGTGCGCGCAAAAAATGGATTGGTTCTTGAGCCCGTTGCACGACACGAAAACTCGGCTTCGTCTCGTCGCGCAACGCTTCGTCGCGGTGGATCGTCTGTTTGCTATTGCGCGGATGGCGGCCTGGCGCCGCGCCAGCAATAGTCGAGAGCAGCAAGGCCGAGAGGGACAAGAAGGACAGACGAGCGAGCATCCGAAAACTTGTTAGCACGGCGTGCGCTCCTATCAGAAAGTTTGGGTAACACGAGAACGGTCCACGATTGCGGCCTCGGAGCCAAACTTCCGTGCGTCTCGCGAGTCCAATATCGCGATGACCTACCGCGACCCCATGGCAGCGCTTTTGGCACGTAGCCGAGAGCTGAACGAAACCCTTCGCGCCGTCCGTTACTCGAGACTCAACTTATCGAAATTCGAGGCGACCCTCATCGACGAGGCGAACGCGGTCACCGAGCAAATTGATCGCGCAGACGTGGAACACGCAACGCCACTCCTCGACAGCGTGCGCATCGCGACGCCATGCTCGGCGGAGTGGAACGACATGGAAGGAATCGCAGACGGCAGCGATCGCACGCGCTTCTGCCGCCAATGCGACAAGCAAGTGTGGAACCTCTCGGCGATGAGCCGCCGTGATGCCGAAGCCTTCCTTTACGAGCGCGCAGGCACCGCCACTTGCATTCGGTTCTTCCGTCGCGCAGACGGCACGATCCTCAACGAAGATTGTCACGTCGGTGTTCGCAAACGGCTTCGGGTCGTAAGCGCACTGTCGATCGGCGCGGGACTCATCGCCGCAAGCGCGATTGCAGCCGCGGCTCCGTTTATCGTTCAGATGGCGGAAGAGTTGAATCAGCGGGCCCCTCTCGAAGCGACGCCGAGAAAGGCGCGCTTGTTCGCCAATCCTCAGCTGTTCAATCCCTGCCAAGACAAGGGGAGCGACTTCAACAATGGCGCATGTGATCCTTCGTTGTACTTTGGCAAGCAACAAGGCGGCATCTAATCCGCACGCTGACCCGCACATCGATGCAATCGATTGGGGTCGCAAAAGAACTGAGCGCCGACGAGTGGTTGCAGAGGGACAGTTGAGGGGAGTAGCTCGTCGACGCCCGAGTGGAGTCATTGCAGCGAAGATGCCAACACCTGCAAACCTTGGCTCGAGCGAAAAAGGCTGACATTTCGGCCGTCCAAGGAGCCAGTTGCCGATGACGAAGGTGGCGGCGACATGTCGCGGCATTCAGATCGATCGCCGGCGTCATGCCCACGGTGTACGGTCCCTCAAAAGGGCCGTCCTTCTCATGAACCGCAACCTTCCCGCTGCGATCCACAACCTGCGAAGCATCCTCGCGATCGCGATGGAGCACGACGAGCAGCGCGCTGCTGTGGTCGTCTACGACACGCAGAGCGAGCTCGCAGAAATCCTTGTCGACGCCTACTTGGCATGTCTCCCGGGCGCGAAAAAGATCGCCTTCTACGACGTTGCGCCCGATGACGTGAAGGCTTCGTTTGATCCGTTGCAAGCGAGCGACCTGGTGGTGCTCATCCAATCGACGAGCTTTCGCCTGCCCGACTTTCGCATTCGCGTTGAACTGTACAAGCGTGACATCAAGGTTATCGAGCACTCGAATCTCTTGCGCGCACAAGGCAACGAAATTGACTATTATGTCAATGCGCTTGCCTATGACCCGGCCTACTACCGCGGCATTGGACACGCACTCAAGGCACGCATCGACCGCGCAAGCTCTGCCACCGTCGAAAGCGGCGAGGTCCTTCGGTTCGATTGCGCGCTCGAGCCTGCGAAGCTCAACATTGGCGACTTTTCCACGCTCAAGAACGTGGGCAGTCAATTTCCAATCGGCGAAGTCTTCACCGAGGCACGCGACCTCGAGCGCGTCCAAGGTCGCGTTCGCATCTACGCATTCGCCGACACCACGTTTCGATTGAACGCACCCGAAACGCCCATCACACTTGTCGTGGACCAAGGGCGGGTCGTCGATGTTGTCAATTCAACTGACGAATTTGATCGCGTCATGGCCCGCATCACAGCCGACGAGGGCGAAGTCTGGGTGCGCGAACTCGGATTCGGAATGAATCGAGCGTTCGGCCGCGATCGCCTCGTCAGGGACGTGGGCGCATTTGAGCGCGTATGCGGCATTCACCTGTCGCTGGGCGCCAAGCATGGGGTCTACAAGAAGCCACATTTGCGGAACAGAGAGACACACCACCACGTCGACGTGTTCGTCATCACCGATCGCGTCCTTCTCGACGGCACTGTCGTCTTTGACAACGGCGCGTGGTGCGTGAACGACGTCGCGCTCATGCCGAGCGAAGTGTCCGCAACGCGAGAAGAGGTAGCGCCGTCATAAGCGCATAGAGGCCGATCTCGAGCGTTTCTGGCCACGGATTCGTGCGGCCAATCGCACCCCAAACGTGGATACCCGTCATGATCCCAGAGACGAGCGCGATGATCTTAAACACGTGTTGATGGCGAGCCGGCTGCCACGCCGCGTGCAGCGCAAGCAAGGTGATCACCACGCCAAGACCACCAAGGCAGCGGCCAAAATAGACGGCGAGCTCGACCTCTGTCGGGATCGTCCACTGGAACCACTGCGCCCAACGCAACGGAAACAACAAAAGCGGGAGCGCGTAGAGCACCAGGAACGCGCTGCCACCAACCCAAAGAATGCCACTTGCAAAAGGGTATTGCCGATTCATGGGTTTTTCCGCGCGGGTGTAAGGTTTTCGAACGTGAGCGTGTCGCCAAATTCGGTATCAACCTGCAGAAAGCAGCGCAACGCAAACTGGTTCAGCGACGCGCTGCGACAATACTCGACGATTTGAAGGTACCACCCGGCAACAAGCCAGGGCCGGCGCATCTCAATCATAGACAAAACCAAGACCTTGCGCCGTTGGCCACCGCGCGCCTCAATTCTTCGCATTTCCCAAACCCTCTTCGCCTGATCGTGCTCGGAATCCAAGTCGAAACCCGAGCACGAGCGCCAGCGGCGCTACCGCATGAGGCCAGTAAGCACCGCGACAACGTGTTCACCGATCGGTAAGCACCGCTCTGTCGAGCCCGCCTCAGCATCTGCGGCGATCTCGGCGATCTCGACTGCGGCGACGGCTTCGATCGCGTTGGAGCTGGCGGGCTACGTGCGCGCCAAGGCGTGGGGAGACCCATCACGGCGACGACGTGCTTGGTCTACGAAGAGGATCAGGATTACGAAGAGGATCAGGATCAGGTGATGAGGGGCTTTGCAGCGTAAGACGCACAACACCGAACTAACGCCCAGCAAGCGGCTCCTTGTGCCACCGCGACTGCACGCCTAGAGCAGCCCGCGATTTACCCCTAGACCGCGACGCTGAGCTCACTCGCGAGCGGAAGGCCCGCTCTGGCCCAGGACTGCGTGCCACCCGTGAGGCTGTAAACCTCGGTGATGCCGTGCTGCTCCGCAACGCGCGCCGCAGTTTCGCTTCGCACCCCGGCCGCGCACACAAAGATGACACCCTTACGAGGCAACAGCCCCGCAGGATTTTCACGAAGGCGCTCGAGCGGCAAAGCGCGCGCCCCCGGAAGATGCCCGGCAGCCCATTCCTCGACCCCGCGGACGTCAACCACCTCGACCATACCGGTCTTGATGAGCTCCCAAGCGTCAAGCGGCTTCATCCGAAGAGACATGTGTCCACTATAATAGACGTCCGCTAAAGCGCAAGCCGTGTCCGTTATAGTAGACACGCCCCCCCCCCTCTATCGCGCTCCTCCAAAAGCTCCGACTGAACCCGCCCCACGCAGCACCAGTCGCCCCCCAAAGCCAAGCGACCGAGCAAGCTTCGGCGTGCGTAGGGAAGCAGCAGAAACACGTAGCCGATAATTCAAAAGGAGCCGACGGTGTTAGCGATCTGAAGTTCCCACGTTTCCGTTGACACGCTCATGCCGCTAATAAGGATCTCCGATCCCGAAGACGCTGATACCTCGAGCGCGCAATTGCGCTGCAGCGGTCGCGCTCACTTTCGTAGCGTCCAAGTAGAGCTTCTGCAGTGCGGCCAGACCCTTCAGATGCTCGAGGCCCGCATCGCTCACCTTCGTGTCGCGCAAGTCGAGCGTCTGCAGCTTCGTCAGGCCCTTCAGGTGCTCAAGGCCTCCATCACTCACCTTCGTGCCGCACAAGCCGAGCGTCTGCAGCGAAGTCAGGCCCTTCAAATGCTCGAGGCCCGCATTGCTCACCCGCGCGCCCATTAGGTCGAGCGTCTGCAGCATCGTCAGGCCCTTCAAATGCTCGAGGCCCGCATCGCTTACCTGCGTGCGCGTTAAGTCGAGCATCTGCAGCATCGTCAGGCCCTTCAAATGCTCGAGGCCCGCATCGCTCACCCGCGTGGAGCCCAGGGTGAGCGCCCGTAGCGCAGTCATGCCCTTCAGGTGCGCAAGGCCCTCGTCCGTTACCTGGGTGGAGCCCAAGTGGAGCACCCGTAGCGCAGTCATGCCCTTCAGGTGCGCAAGGCCCCCATCGCTCACCTGCGTTTCACTCAAGTCGAGCACGTGCAGCGAAGTCACGCCCTTTAGGTGCGCGAGGCCCTCGTCCGTTACCTGGGTGGAGCCCAAGTAGAGCACCCGTAGCGCAGTCATGCCCTTCAGGTGCGCAAGGCCCTCGTCCGTTACCTGGGTGGAGCCCAGGTGGAGCATCCGTAGCGCAGTCATGCCCTTCAGGTGCGCAAGGCCCGCATCACTTACCTGCGTGCGCAGCAAGTCGAGCGTCTGCAGCGCCGTCAGGCCCTTCAAATGCTCGAGGCCCGCATCACTCACGTGCGCAAAGCGCAAGACGAGCGTCTGCAGCGCCGTCAGGCCCTTCAGATGCTCAAGGTCCGCATCACTCACCTGCGTTTCACTCAAGTCGAGGGACTCGAGCGATCGAAGATGACCGAGTCTCGCCATCTCACGGTCACGCGCGCCGGATACCCGAACATTCGCAACAGCTCGTAGCGGTGCCCCAGCGTCTTCGGTCACCAACTGTTCGATGGGACACTCCACAATGATCTGATTCGCGTTCAGCCACGCAATAAATTCCGACTGCTCGACGTACGGGCTCTCGCATGTCGAAAAGACGAGCTCCTCCCCGGCTGCGACTTTGATTCCCCCCGGTGCTCGCGGGTCGTGGACCGCAGTCCTTTCGGTGCGGTCACTCAAGCGGACATCCCACGGTCCGCTCACAACACGCCCTTCGTCGTGCATCGCCTTTCTTGGCGGCGTCGCAGCAACCACCTCCGCCGCGGGCGCCTTCACCACGCGCAACGCAGGCGTGCATGCCGTCATTGATGCGACAACCAAAACCCCGACCCGGGAAAGACGTGCGTGCATCTCGTGATGCTGTGCCTCCTTCGCTGCGATTGCGCAAGTGCCACGAACAAACGCGTTGAAACAGAGTGACGCGCGCGATGGGCTCGTTCGGTCTTGCGTCATCGCAAGCGGGCCCTCGAAAATGGAAAAGAACGCCTTGGTTGTGCCGGTTACCTCGAACGATTGAGATCTTGCTTCAGCGTTGCGCTTAATGGAACGTGAGCACTCAACGGTAGCTCAGACCGGCCCCCAAATAGCCGTGCGCAGCCCATACCCGCGAAGCGCAGCGCCCACATAAAAGGCCACGTGCGGGGTTACGCGCCAGCGTTCAGCGCAGCGTCCCAATCGTCAACCTTCTCACCGCCGCCGCCAAGGCATCAATATCCTCCCGCGTATTATACGGCGCCAGCGACGCCCTCACGGTTGCCTCAACCCCAAACCTCCGCAGGATCGGCTGCGCACAATGATGGCCACTTCGAACGGCGATTCCCTCTTGGTCGAGGAGCCCGCCCACCTCTTCGGTGCGAACACCGTCGAGCACAAACGAGATGACGCCCGCCTTGTCCTCGGCAGTACCGATCAAACGCAGTCCTGGAATTTGCGCAAGACAGCCCTCGGCATAGGTGCGCAGCTCGTGCTCGTAGCGGTTGATGTTCACGAGACCTAGTTCGCTGACGTAGTCGAGCGCGGCACCGAGACCGACGGCGTCGGCGATGCTTGCCGTGCCGGCTTCGAAGCGCGCGGGTGGTCCTTGGTAGACCGTTTTCTCAAATGTAACATCTGCAATCATATTTCCGCCGCCCTGCCACGGAGGCATCGTTTCAAGGACGTCGCCCTTGCCGAACACAACGCCGATTCCCATCGGCGCGAAAATTTTGTGTCCAGAAAAAACGAAGAAGTCGCAGTCAAGCAACTGGACATCCACGGGCATGTGCGAGACCGACTGAGCACCGTCGACGAGAACGCGCGCGCCGTGACGATGCGCCATCTCGACCATTGTTCGCGCGGGCGTTACCGTCCCCAGCGCGTTCGACACGTGCGTGAACGAAACCAGCCGCGTCTGCGGCCCGAGGAGCTTCTCGTACTCTTCGAGGATCACCTGTCCGCGCGAGTCGACTGGCGCGACGCGTAGTCGCGCGCCGGTCTCGCTGCACAGCTGTTGCCAAGGCACGATGTTGGCGTGGTGTTCGAGCCAGGTGATGACGATTTCATCACCGCGCTTCACGTTGCGCTGGCCCCAACTTTTTGCGACGAGGTTGATGCCCTCGGTGGCTCCGCGCACAAAAATGATCTCTTTGGCAGACGGCGCGTTAATAAAGCGTCTTACCTTATCGCGCGCGCCTTCATAGGCATCCGTCGCACGCGCAGAAAGCGTATGCGCAGCGCGATGCACGTTCGAGTTTTCGTGCTCATAGAAGTAGGTAACGCGATCGATCACCGCCTGCGGCTTTTGCGTCGTCGCACCGTTGTCGAGCCAAACGAGCTGCCTGCCGCGAATGCGCTCTGCCAGAATCGGAAAATCGCGCTTGATCGCGTAGGGGTCGAAAACGCCAGGCGACGTTTTGAGCTCAGGCACGAGTTCGGGTGAAATGGCATAGTCAATTGACGGAACTGTCCGCTGAGTTGACGAAGTCGCAACGGGTGCCGCCTGCGACGACGGCGCATCGCCGACAGGAGTCCTCGACTCAGCCAGGAAGTACGGCGTATCGAGAGGCACTTCCGCGAACGACGGCGGCGTGTCCATCAACGGAAGCGGAGTTGCAAGCTCTGCTTGATCAGGCGATGTGTGCGCAGACGGAAATGCGTCAAACCGAGGCCCTGCAAACATCTCGTTCGCAAGGCGCTCGATCTCCTTCGTCAAGGCAGTTGCCGACTCAGAGTCACTTGTAGTCATGGTACTTGCCGACATCGACGTTCTCGAGCACGCCAAGAGCGTCGTCGGTGAGCACAGCGGCAGAGCAGTAGAGCGAAACGAGATATTGCGCGGCGCCCTGCTGGTTGATGCCCATCAGCCGGACGGACAAACTCGGCGCGACTTCGCCCTGCAAGCCTGGCTGGAAGAGGCCGATGACGCCCCGCTTCTTCTCGCCTGTGCGCATCAGCAAAATGTTGGTCTTGCCGTCCTTGATCGTCAATTTGTCTGACGGAATCACCGGAAGGCCACGCCACGTGAGAAACGGAGAACCGAACATCGTGGTGGTTGGTGGTGGAACGCCGCGCTTTGTGCACTCACGGCCAAACGCCGCGATTGCGCGCGGGTGAGCGAGGAAAAATGCAGGCTCCTTCCAGACCTTCGCGATCAGCTCATCCATGTCATCAGGCGTCGGAGCCCCTGTGCGTGTACCGATGCGCATCGATGGCGCAGCGCTGTAGAGCAACCCGTAGTTCTCATTGTTGAGAAGCTCGTGCTCCTGACGCTCTTTCACCATTTCGATAAGCACGTTGAGCTGCTCGCGTACCTGATCCATGGGGCTCCGGTAGAGGTCGGAGATCCGCGTTTGGACCTGAAGCGTCGTCGTGACCGTGCAGAGCGTGTACTCTCGTGGGCTCTCTTCGTAGTCGATGAGGGCTTCGGGAAGCGTGGTTGCCGGTGAAACACCACACTCGATGTTGATCACGCCGGCGGGGCCACCCTTGACCTGATTGACGCGGTACACACCAGCCTCGACGGGCGTCCAAGGAAGGAGACTCGCAAGCCAGCGCGGCGTGATGCCACTCCACTGCGGGGGCGTCTTGGTGGTGTTCGCAAGCTGACGAGCGGCCTGCGGCGTCAATGCGTTTGGTGGGCTGTCTGACATTCACGGACTCCTCGGAGAGAAGCGTTGGTAAGGGACGAGGCGACCACTGTATATTTCTTCGGTCCGGCGTTGTGCGGAAACGCGCATCGCCCCCTCGCGGGTAGGCAACCACCACACCCGTTGGCAATTTCACCCACAAAACGTCAACCTTATTTACGCTCGAATGGCAACCGCGAGTAACTTTCTTCGCGTCCACTGAAGCATTGAGCGAACCGCAACGTCCAATGACTACACGGCGCGAGTTTTGGCCTCATGGTCAAAATTAGCTGAAAAAAAAGTCTTCAGAACGGTAGCGCTTGTCCGTTCTTTCTCAGCAGCAACTCTTCAGGGGGACGAACAATGACTCATCGCTTCGCAAAATTGATCTCGTGGTGCGCAGTTTCAATTCTTTCAGCATCACTCGTCGGCGATGCGATCGCGGCTCCAGCCCGCGCTTCCGGTCCTGCCAAAGCAGGCGGACATGCGCCCGCGAGCGACGCAGGCGATCACAAGAGCGGACCTCACGCTAAGCCTGCAAAGCCAACCGGCAAGAGTGGCCCGGGCAAGAAAGGCCCAGGCAAGAAAGGCTCCGGCAAGAAAGGCTCCGGCAAAGGCCACGCGAAGCCCACGAAGAAGCCGCACAAGCCAATCGGCCCGGCGATTGCGTACGTCGCGCGCGTCGTTGGCCAAGTGAGCAAGGCCTCCGCGAAGGACGAAAGCGCAAAGCAGTGGTTCACCAACGTGTGCATTGCCGAAGAGCTCCTCGAGCAAGACCTCCGCGAGCACAAAGAGCAAGCGGGCGGCAAGGGCGGCAGCGACAAGGCCGCTCCAAAGCAGGGCGGCAAGAAGGCAAAGGCACCGCAAAAGGGCCCCAAGAAGGGCGGCGCTCCGATCAAGCCTCCGATGCTGGGCCACAAGATCAAGCTTTGCGAGGCCGCGAAGAAAGACGGCTCCGTCACCGAAGAGAAGGTTCAGGAAGTTTACAAGACCGTGACAGACGGCGTCACTGGCCTCACCACCGGCAAGCGCGGCGTTGCGCTGGCCTATGCAAAACAGGCGTGCGACGCGATCGTGAAGGCCGCGCCGGCAGAGACCGAGGAGGCTCCTGAAGGAGAAGACAAGGCCAAGCCAGCGCCGAGCGGCAAGGCTCCTGGCGGCAAGGCTCCCGGCGGCAAGGCTCCCGGCGGCAAGGTCAGCGGCAAGAAATTCACGTGCGACTTCCCCGAGAAGCTCAAGGCCGAGGTGAAGGCCGACGTTGAGAAACTCGCAACGAAGCTTGCAGAAGGCGCAAAACAAGTCGATCAGGTCGAGGTCACCAAGGAAGACGCAAAGACCGCAGCAACGGACGCCGAGGCAGAGACCAAGGCGGCAGAGAGCACCGACACAGCGGCCGCTGCCGAAGAAGCCGCAGCGCCAGCTACTGCTGACCCAGCAGCTTCAGAAGAGTCGACCGACGAAGAAGAAGGCGACGAAGCGTAATCAAACGCGATCGTTCTCAAACGACGCCGCCCTCGAAATCTAGGTTTCGGGGGCGTTGTCGTTTGTCTGCACGAGGGCCGGGCGAAGCTTGCTGACATCCGAGCCGTACCCGGGGTCGCGCTTCATCTTCCACCATAGAAATAACCCGTACGCGAACATGGCGATCGTCGCGTACTGGGCAAATGTAAGCGTGCCCCATCGCTTGTCGCCTTCGAAGTCCTCTGTCGCACGATAGAAATCCATCACGAACCGAGCGGGTGTGTAACCAAGACAGATCACAATGGTGTAGGTGCCGACGCGCAACTTGCGGTTCCAAGTGAGGGCGACAATCGCCGCGAGCAGCGCTACGAAAATGCACTCGATGAGCCCAAGATCATAGCGCGTGAGCGAGCCGCCCACTTGCACGTGCAGAGGGCCCCATACGTGATGTGTCCCATCTTGGGCGGACAGAGGCCAACGCACAGCCGCCCACGTTCCCGAAGGCGCAAGTGCACCCGGATGGTCGTGAACGACCGCGCACCCGAGTCGGCCGAAGGCCATGGCCATGGGATACGTCGCGCACATCACATCGGTGTACGGAAGAATCGGCAATGGTGTCTGACGAAGCGACGGCCAGATCTTCAAACCCTCTTTGTTCACTTGCACGAACTTCCAAATCACCGCACCGATGATCGAGCCGATGATGCCGCCCATCGAACTCATGTTTTCCCAGATGAGAAAGATCGACCAAGGGCGCGCGCGCAGCACGTCAGGGTGATAAAAAATCGAGTCGAGGGCGTGGCCCCAAAACGCAACGTTCGCAAAGGTCCACGCGGCGAACGAATTGAACGTGGCGGGGTTGTAGTGAAGGCGGGTAATTCGCTTGGTTGCCACGTGGTCCCAAGCGAAGTAGCCAATCGCGCACATGAGTCCCCACGCTTTGATGTTGAACATCTTTGATTCGTCGAGAAAAACGAAGGGCAGCATGCGATCGCGTGTGTATCACGCCCGTTTCGGGGTTGCATGCGCCGCGCTGGTGGGCGCTGTGCTGGTGGGCGCTGTGGGATGTGAAGAGAAGGCGGGGTCGGCGGCGCAAGCGTCAACGTCAACGTCAACGTCAGCGTCAGCGTCAACGTCAACGTCAGCGTCAGCGTCAACGTCAACGTCAACGTCAGCGTCAGCGTCAACGTCAGCGCAAGCGCCGGAGGTGGGGGCGCTCAGTGTTGTGTTGATTAGTATCGATAGTTTACGAGCGGACATGCCTTGGGCTGGGTACGCGCGCGATGTTGCGCCTCGGCTCACGGCTTGGTCGAAGGGCGCGACGGTTTACAATCGGGCCTACTCGCTCTCGTCGTCGACTTCGAAGAGTGTGCCGGGGATGTTGTCGGGTCGCTATCCAAGTGAGCTCATCCGCACGGGCGTCTTTTTCACACGATACGCGGATGACAACCGCTTCTTTTGCGAGCAACTCAGCGAAGCTTCGATTCCGTGCATTGCGGCACATGCGCATGCGTACCTCGCAAAGGGCGTTGCGGGATTTGATCAAGGCTTTGCGACCTGGAAGGTTGTTCCTGGCATCACGTTTGATCCGCAAACCGATCCACACATCACGAGTCACAAGCTCACACCGCTCGCGATCGAAATGCTCAGTGACAAGAAGGTCACCGACAAGCCGTTCTTCGCGTGGTTTCACTTCATGGATCCGCACGACAAATACAAGAGCCACGAAGACGGTCCGAAGTACGGCGGAAAGCAACGCGATGTCTACGACGAAGAGGTGCATTATACGGACGAATGGGTAGGCAAGTTGATTGACTTTATCGACAAGCAACCTTGGGCAAAAACCACAGCCGTCATCGTGACCGCTGATCACGGTGAGGCGTTTGGTGAACATGGCCTCACCCGTCATGCGTTCGAGATCTACGACGTGCTCGTGCATGTGCCTTGGATGATCAAAGTGCCAGGTGGAAAAGCGCAATCGATTGACTGGCCGCGCAGCCACATCGATCTTGCACCGACCATCGTCGACTTACTCGGGCAACCCGTCGACAAAGCACTGCCGGGCAAGAGTCTCAAGAAGGAGTTGCTTGGCGAAGCGCCCGAAGCTCGCGACGTTATTTGCGACTTGCCGCAAGATGATTTTAACAAGCGACGCCGCGCGCTCGTTCACGAGAACGTCAAAATCATCGCGTTCGAAAAGGACGAACGGTTCGAGCTGTATCGCCTCGACGAAGATCCCGGAGAGACAAAGAACCTCGCCAAGCGTGAGCCCGAGCTGCTGAAGAGCATGATTGAGCGCTACCGCAGTGCGTCAAGCAAGTTGACGGAAGGCAAAGTACTGGGCGGGATTCGGAAGCGCGACTAAGGCTCGAAAAGGAGTCCGAAAACCGTTCACTCGCGATGCATCAACTTCGCGAGCTCTTGCCGTTGTTCCGGAGACAGTGCCTTCGCAGCATCGAGCAGTAGCTGATGTTCGGCAACCACATGGCCCTCGTACTCACGCTTGAGACGCTTGGCCAATAAACCAAGTTGACCGTGCTCTGCAGAGGGGACTCGCACCATGTGAATCATGCGCTGCACAACACCCGCGAGTGCATCATGGCCGCGCTCGAGCTCTGTGATGGGAGCGTCAAACGAGGGTGACTGCGCGCGCAGCGCCGGGAACAGCCATGCTTCTTCGCGCGAAAAGTGATCAAGCGCGTCGTCCAAAAGAGCGCTCAGCGCGTCAATCAACTCGTCGCGAACGCCCTCGCGATCAGGTGCCTCGAGGAGCCGGTCGATCTCCTGCATCATCCGAAACACGACGCGATGATCGTGGTCTACTTCGTTCGTCAATACGCTTGACATTACTCCCCGTGGCCACCATGAAGGTGACCCAACCGGTTTAGCACCTTTCGGAAGTCAAACGGATTGTCTCGACGCGGATAAAACAGCGGAACCCGGCGCCTGCCAGGCTCATTGCGCTCGGTTGAGAGAGTCAGCTTGCGCATGGGGACCGGCATCTGCGTTGGCGGTTCGGACATTTGGTGAAATTGAGGGTCGTTCTCAGGACGATTCTGAACGTCGACAGGGACAAGCCCCGGCGCGTGAAATACACCCGCGGCTTTCGTCACCCAAACAGGATTGGTGAGCGCGTAAGGGTAGACCGCAAACACTTCCGTCGGTTTGAGCGCGCCAAATTCATTGCTTCCGATCCCAAGCGGCCCCGCAAGCGACGCAACCGCATCGGTCAAGAGTACGGGTCGAATTTCTTGCGGTCGCACCGTGGGGAAGAGCGATCGCGACCCAAACGCTTCGACCACAAACCAGCTATCGATCGGCATGCCCTGCCCGTCGACCGCGAGAGGCAGTTCAACCGTATCGCGAACAGGGAACTTCGACAGATCGCGCGATTCGTCGAGATCAAAAATTTTGGCAATCACACCATTGCGGTAGATCACGACGCGCTTCACACCGACCCAACTCGCGGCCGTAAGCGTATACGTCAACTTTACGGACGATCCAGCCGCAACGAGCGTCTTGCCCATTGTCCCCTTGACGGGGTCAT